>NZ_JALBWT010000044.1:0-36609 GCF_023845525.1 Sinobaca sp. H24 | reverse complement strand
AAACTGTTCGGTGAGAAAACGTATGACCTGAGTGGAATTTCGAACCTTAGTTACCGGGGCGTAAAACTCCGTCTTCTAAAACGGCAATCGGTTTTATTTTAAGCAGCGTACCTATTAAACCTCGGCCTTTTCCAATCCGTCCGCCTTTAATTAAATTCTCTAAAGTGTGTACGACCACAAACAGACGAGTGTTTTTTTGAACTTGCTCTAATTTCTTTATTATCTCATCCATCGGGATATCACGGTCTGCCATCTCGCAGGCTTCTTCCACTTGGAAAGATAACGCTTTCGAAATGAATTTGGAATCCAGAATAGTAACATCTGCCTCTGTCATTTCTGAAGCAGTGTGTGCGGCATTTATCGTGCCGCTTAGTCCGCTGGAGGCGTGGATAGATAACACTTGATACCCCTCTTCATGAAGCTTATCGTATACTTCGGCAAACGCACCTGAGAAGGTTGGGATGTTTTTGGGAGCTCAGAAGATGCTTTCATTTTTTTCATGAAATCTGCGGGAGAAATATCTACCCGGTCCAGAAACGTTTCTTCGCCGATAGAGATAGAAAGGGGAACTACATAGACTCCGTATGCTTTAATATCTTCCTCTCTCATATCGAGAGTTGAATCGGTTACAATTTTTATTTTTTTCATTAATGGACGCCTGCTTTCCTGTCATTTAATTACAATCACAAAAGATCCTATAATATCAATGTGTACAAAGTGAATTAAACGTATCAAACAGGCTGAAAGAAGTCAATGTCAGAACTTTCAAGAATCAACCGCTATTGACATTGATAATCATTATCAATTATAGTGAGGGCAGATTGTTGAAGAAGGAGAGGATTACAAATGGCTTCTATTCTAATTGTTTTTGCCAGCTTATCCGGAAATACGGAAGAGATAGCTGATATTATTCAACAAAGCTCGCATCGAATGCAGAGGTTACAAGAAGGCATATTGATATGGATGACATGGAAGCAGTGGAACTGGAAAATTACGATGGCATATTATTTGGAACCTATACATGGGGGGACGGTGACCTCCCGTATGAACTGGAAGATTTCTATGACGACATGGATATATCAATCTACAGGGCATACCGGCCGCCTGCTTTGGATCCTGCGATTCCTCCTACCCGGAATACGGAGCAGCTGTAGATACCATCAGCGAGAAGCTGCAGGAAAAAGGAGCCGCGCTTGTAGAGCCTAATTTAAAAATTGAACTAGATCCGGAAGGAGAAGAGATTATCCGCTGTGAACAGTTTGCGGAGCAGTTTTTGAGCAAATGGAAAATTACATCTTCATAACGTTTAATATAAGCAGGTGCAGGGGGTTTATAGTCTCTCCATCTGCTTTTTCTTATTGATTATTTCAAAAATATGCCTGTCGTGCTAAACTGCTTATGATAAAAACAAAATAAAAGCAGACATAATAGTATGGAGGAGGACATCAAATGGATAAATCGAGCAAGGATTTTTATTTTCACTGCTGAATACACCTTCTCCTTCCGGAAGTGAAGAAGAAATTCAACGGAAATGGCTGCATTACACAAAGCCTTTCGCAGAGGAACAGAGAGTAGATGGCGCAGGAAACGCAATGTCTATCATTAACCCATCGGGGGCATTAAAAATTATGCTTGCCGGTCACTGTGATGAGATTGGTTTTATGGTGAAGGATATTGATTCAGATGGTTATATACGTGTCGAAAAGCTTGGCGGGATCAGTCACAAGCCGGCGCTGGGAATGAAAGTGGATATTCTTGGGGATAAAGAGACGATTACCGGCGTGTTCGGAGTGAATGCCGAACATCAGGGCGGAGCTTCCGATAGCTTTTCTTTTTCCGACTTGTTTATTGACTGCGGTGCTTCCAGCCGAGAAGAGATCGAAAAATTCATATCCATTGGAGATACAGCTGTTTACCATAGATCGCCTGAACTGCTTTTTGGAAACAAAATAAGCGGCAGAGGCCTTGATAATCGAACGGGGGCATTTATTGCGGCAGAAACAATAAAACGTTTAAAAGGTAGGGTGTTTCCAGCCAGCGTTGCTGCAGTAAGTACAGTTAATGAAGAAACCAATATGGGCGGAGCTTATTATGCAGGAGCCGCTGTTCAGCCTGATCTGGCTATCGTTATTGATGTAACCTTCGCTTATGATTATCCGGGATCGAACAAAAACAGGCAGCCGGATGTCAAATTGGGCGGAGGACCGGTCCTTGCTGTGGGGCCGCCGGTTAATAAAAAAGCCAGCCGTCTTTTAAAAGACACGGCAGAAAAGCTTGAAATGAATGTTCAATACGAATTAACTCCAAGACATACCGGAACTGACGCAGATAAAATTCGTTACACCGGCAGCGGTATTGCCACAGTGAATGTCTCTCTTCCCCTTCGGTACATGCATTCTCCTGTCGAAACAGCAAGTCTCGATGACATAGAGAACGTAATCAACCTGCTGGTCTCTTATATCGAAGGTTTGAAAGACAGTACCCGGTTTCAGCCGTTAATACTGGATTGATAGGAATACACGAATAAGATCAAAAATAGTATAATGAATAACATCATGTAAAAGAAAGGATTCTGAAGCTTGATTTCATTAAAGACAAAAAGGGAAATACAATTGATGGAGGATGCCGGCAGATTACTGGCAGACTGTCACAAAGAAATAGAACAGCGGATAAAGCCGGGCGTCTCTACAAAAGAAATAGACAGATTTGTAGAAACATATTTAAAAAAAAAAACATGGAGCTACTCCCGAGCAGAAAGGGTATATGGGTTACAAGTATGCCTACCTGTGCCAGTATAAATGATGAAATCTGCCCACGGGTTTCCCCGCCCCTCCTTATTGAAAGAAGGCGACATTGTTACGATTGATATGGTCGTTAATCTGAGAGGCGGGCTGGCTGATTCCGCCTGGACGCACAGAGCAGGAAACGTTTCTGATCAAACAGAAAAACTGCTGAAAGTGACAAAAAAATCTTTGGACTTAGGCATCCAAAAAGCAGTAGACGGGAACAGAATTGGTGATATCGGTCATGCTATCCAAAGCTTTGCTGAAAATGAAGGATATTCTGTTGTTAAAGATTTTTCAGGTCATGGTATTGGACGCACCATTCACGAAGACCCTCAGATTCCTCATTATGGAGAAGCCGGGAAAGGTCAGCGGTTAAAAAAAGGAATGGCTGTGACCATTGAACCGATGATCAACGAAGGAAGCTGGCACAGCAGGATGGACCGTAATGGTTGGACAGCCCGCACGAGAGATGGGAAGAAATCGGCTCAGTATGAACATACCATCATCATTACAGAGAATGAGCCTATAATATTAACCCGGCAATCATAAAAATATTGTAGGAGGAATAAAGGATGAAACAAGTAAATGAATACATTCAATCCGTTTTTCAGCCAAATGATGATGAATTAACAGAGGTGCTTAAATCCATTCGGGAAAGCAATATGCCGGAGATCTCTGTCAGTCCGAATGTGGGGAAAATATTGACGATGCTCGTTAAAATATCACGCTCTAAAAACATTCTGGAAATAGGGGCGCTTGGTGGATACAGCGGTATCTGTCTTGCCAGAGGCTTTGGTAAGGAAGGTCATTTGACGAGCCTCGAAGTAAACGAAAATTTCGCCCAGGTATCCAAGCAGAATCATATACGCGCCGGATTTGAAGGACAAACAACTATTATGGTCGGCGAGGCACTGGATACTCTAAAGCATCTAAAAGAAAGCGAAAATTCCTATGATTTTATTTTTATAGATGCAGATAAAAAAAATTACGTGAATTATCTTGATTATGCGATAGAGCTTGCCAATCCCCAGGCACTGATCGTTGCAGATAATGTTCTGGCAGGGGATACTGTATTTGATCCCGATCTGGAGGACAAGCGGTACACGGAATCGATCCGTCAGTTTAATGAAAAAGTAGCTTCTCATCCTCAGCTGGAGTCTACGCTTATTCCAAGCGGCGACGGGATTACGGTTTCCAGAGTAGTTAAAAACGAAAACAGGGATTAAAACCTCCTGTATACGATCGACCGGGCAGAAAAACGGTTGATTTAAGGCTGGTGAAAGAATGAATCATTTGAAAGGAAAAAAAGCAATTATTGCCACCGTCCTATCTTTGCTGCTTCCAGGCGTGGGACAGATGTATCTGAAAAAATTTTTCAGCGGTATTTTATTTTTAATTATTTACATTGCACTATTTACGACGGTCTATGCACCTTCTATATTTGTTGCCGGCGTAGCAGCTGTTCACGCTTATGCTTCCGCCCCTGATGAAAACAAAACAGAAAAAAACAGCAGTGTTCAGTGAACACTGCTGTTTCCTATGCGTTGGACTGCTGCTTTGTACGAAGTTTTCTTGCTCCGTAAAAAGAGCCAAACAGACCGGCAATACAGATCAAAGCAATTAGAAGAGAGCCTTCTGCAACAGCAATACCAAGGCTGGCAATGCTGAATGTAGCAAGAAAGGCAAAGAAAAGAAACACCCATTTTACTGCAGTCATTGTAGTAAACACCACTTTTCACTATTACTTTATTCTACTTAATAGTCTACAATGGAATGAGAGAATTTAAAAGCATGACAGATATTTTCCCTTAATTAAGCAAAAAGTACTCCCAATCAAAAGGGAATGTGCTACAATTGATAGGTTAAGGAATGATAGTATCGGATAGGAGCGGTAAACGAATGGAATTACGTAATGATTTGAGAAATATTGCAATTATAGCTCACGTTGACCATGGTAAAACAACATTGGTGGACGAGCTGTTAAAACAGTCTGGAACGTATCGGGAGAATGAGCATGTCGATGAGCGTGCCATGGACAATAACGACATTGAAAAAGAACGCGGTATTACTATTCTTGCTAAAAACACGGCAGTAAAGTATAAAGACACCCGTATTAATATAATGGATACTCCAGGACACGCCGATTTCGGCGGAGAAGTCGAACGTATTCTGAAAATGGTAGATGGTGTTCTTCTAGTAGTGGATGCGTATGAAGGATGTATGCCGCAGACCCGCTTTGTTCTTAAGAAAGCACTTGAACAGAAACTTACGCCGCTTGTAGTGGTTAATAAAATTGACCGCCCAATGGCACGTCCAAATGAAGTAGTAGACGAAGTTCTTGACCTTTTCATCGAGCTTGGTGCTGATGAAGAACAGATCGAGTTTCCAGTAGTATTTGCTTCTGCAATTAACGGAACAGCAAGCATGGATTCAGATAACCAGGATGGTAAAATGGATATCCTGTTTGATGTAATCCTTGATACAGTTCCCGCACCAATTGATAACAGCAGTGAACCTGCACAATTTCAGGTTACAATGCTTGATTACAATGACTATCTTGGACGTATTGGTATAGGAAGAGTATTCCGTGGAACAATAAAAAATGGGGATCAGGTTTCCTTAATTAAACTAGACGGTACAGTGAGAAACTTTAGAATCACGAAGCTTTTTGGCTTCATGGGATTAAAGCGTATGGAGATTGATGTTGCAACTGCCGGTGACCTGATTGCTATTGCTGGTGTAGAGGATATTATGGTTGGGGAGACAATCTGCCCGGCAGACCATAAAGATCCACTTCCCGCCCTTCGTATCGACGAGCCTACTCTTCAAATGACATTTCTTGTAAATAATAGTCCTTTTGCAGGCCGTGAAGGCGACTATGTTACAAGCAGAAAAATTGAAGAGCGTCTTATGACGCAGCTGGAAACAGATGTAAGTCTCCGCGTAGAGCACACTGATTCTCCAGATGTATGGACTGTGTCCGGCCGTGGTGAGCTTCACCTAAGTATTCTTATTGAAAATCTTCGTCGCGAAGGATATGAAATTCAGGTATCCAAGCCGCAGGTAATCATTAAAGAAGTGGATGGTGTCGTATCTGAACCGGTTGAACGAGTACAGGTAGACGTGCCTGAAGATTATACTGGAGCAGTTATGGAATCTCTCGGAGAACGTAAGGGAGAAATGCGCGACATGGTTAACCGTGGAGACGGTCAGGTTCGTATGGAGTTTTTCGTACCTTCCAGAGGTCTTATTGGTTATTCAACAGAATTCATGGCTCAAACAAAAGGTTACGGTATTATCAACCATGTATTTGACGGCTATCGTCCACTGCACAGCGGACAAGTCGGCGGACGCCGCCAGGGAGTGCTTGTTTCAATGGAAACTGGGAAATGTACTCCGTACGGCATGATGCAGGTTGAAGACCGCGGTACGCTTTTCCTTGAGCCCGGAACGGAAATCTACGAAGGTATGATCGTTGGTGAACACACCCGTGATAACGATTTGACTGTTAACATTACAAAGATGAAGCAGCAGACAAACGTTCGTTCCGCTAATAAAGACAACACAGTTACAATGAAGCGTCCGAGAATTTTGACGCTTGAAGAAGCCCTGGAATATCTAAACGAAGATGAATATTGTGAAGTAACACCAAAATCTATTCGTCTACGAAAGAAAATTCTTGATAAAAGTGCCAGAGAGCGCGATGAAAAGCGAAGCAAGGTATCTAAATAAGCAGCACCTCAGCATAAACGGTATCTCATGAGGAGGGAAGCGTAATGAATGGAACCACAAACTCCGAAGATATTGCCGTCACGCAGGACCAGCTGTCATGGACAGCTGGCATGCTCGGCATACATGAATATCCGATTACGGGTTTTTGGCTTTTGTATGCAGCTGTAGTGATCATGTGCATTCTCGTGTTTAACATGGGATTTGCACGGAAACTGCCGCTTCTCAAAAACGTTATCGTATATACTGCCCTTCTCATAGGTGCCCTTCCTTTAACTATTTTTGCTATTGGAATGGCTGTAGTGGAATCATTGTTTGCCGCTGCTGTAGTACTGGCTCTTTACCGTCTGCGGTTAAAGCGCCATAAACAGGAGCAGAACGAGCAGACATCTGCATAATAAAAAGCTTTCCCTTTTGGGAGAGCTTTTTTCTTTTTATAGAAAGGTCTGCTCATAAAAAAACACTTCCCGGGGGAAGCGTTTTTGATAACTCATTTTATTACCATCCATCATCCTGAGTGGGGTCCCGGTACAAATGAAAATTACCGGTCTGCGCTCTTTCTTCTGTACGTTTGGCAATTCGTGCCTGGCAGGTTTCGCACATATACGTATGAATCGGGCGGTTCCGCAGTTTCTTTGCAAGCGGATTTCCATCGTCAAGATCATGAATGTCATCGCAGAGTACACATTTGACTTTCATATCTAAATCCTCCAGTAGGATGAGCAATTTTATCGAGATTGTTTCTACAATAGTATAACATGAAAGAAGGAAGACTATCACTGATGAACTTCCAAACAATGAATAGTGAACAGGAAATTAAAGGAGTTTCGGTCAGAAATGTCGTATATGTAAAATAATAGGCATAAGCACTGTCTGTTATGGGAATTAAAAATACATAAGGGGGTTATGGAATGGCAAACCGAATGGAAAAAAACTTAAATGATGAACTATTGGCCCTTCTGAAAAAAGAACGGTACATTTCATTAACTACAGTAGACCACGAGTCAAATGCACCGGATGTGAGAGTACTCTCCTGGATATATGCACCAGATAGAGAAACCCTTCGATTTACTATTGATAACCGGTCCAAAATGATGAATAACATGAGACATAATCCAGGTATCGTTATTACGGTTATAGGAAATGGGTCGACATACGCGATCGCTGGAGAGGTTAAAATACTCAAAGAAGAAATAGAAGATGTCCCCATTAAACTGGCTTTAGCTGAACTTAATATTAATGAAGTAAAGGATATTATGTTTTATGGTGCGAAAATGACGCTGGAGCCCCGCTATGAGAAAACCTATGATGCGGAAGCGGCGGCAAAGCTGGACAACCAAGTGATGAAGGCCATGAAAACAGTCTAACGTAAAAGGCCTCCTCCACAAAAAAAGACATCATTCTATTCATGTAGGAGTAGAACAGATTTTCACTTACATCTGGGGGGAATAACGTTGAAAAAAATATATGTGCTCGATACAAATGTGCTTTTCAGGACCCGAGGGCTATCTATCAGTTCAAAGAAAATGACGTAGTTATCCCGGCAGTCGTACTGGAAGAAATTGATTCAAAAAAGAGATATATGGATGAGATTGGAAGGAACGCCGGGAAACGGCCAGAATCCTGGACAGTTTGAGAGTAACAGGGAAACTTCATGAAGGTGTTTCGCTTGATTCCGGCGGATCCGTCCGCGTTGAGTTAAATCATAAATCGTATCAGTATCTCAAAGAAATGTTTATTGAAGTAACAAATGATAATCGTATTTTAGCTGTAGCGCATAATCTACACACGCAGCAGATTGAAGAAGACACAGGAAAAACGGTTATTATTGTAAGTAAAGATGGATTGGTTCGCGTAAAGGCTGACGCTTTAGGCCTTCATGCCGAGGACTTTCTAAATGATCGTGTAACAGAATTCGATGAAATGTATAGAGGAAAACGGCACATAGCCGTTACGAAAGATTTGATTGACACCTTCTATGCAGAGGGATCGCTTCCGCTGGCGCAATTAGATGAAAAAGGGATGTATCCCCACGAATTTGTTGTTCTACGAGATGCTGCAGGCGGCTCATCTTCTGCCTTGTGCAAAGTAAATGCTGAATCCTCTCAGCTGGTGCCTTTTACAAGCGAGCACGAACACGCCTGGGGCATAAAACCGCGGAACGTCGAACAAAAAATGGCGATGGAGCTGCTATTGCGTGATGATATTCCGTTAGTTACCCTGACAGGTAAAGCAGGTACAGGAAAAACGCTCTTGACGCTTGCCTGCGGCCTGATGCTTACTGAAGACTACGGCATCTACAATAAGCTTCTTGTAGCAAGGCCGGTTGTGCCGATGGGGAAAGATATTGGCTATCTTCCAGGAGAAAAAGACGAAAAGCTCAGACCGTGGATGCAGCCTATTTTTGATAATCTGGAATATTTATTTAACGCAAAAAAGCCCGGCGAACTCGATCAGATTCTTGCCGGCATGGGATCTATTGAAGTCGAAGCGTTAACGTATATTCGAGGTCGAAGTATTCCCGATCAGTTTATTATCATTGACGAAGCACAGAATTTAACAAAACATGAAGTGAAAACAATTCTTACAAGAGTAGGAGAAGGAAGCAAAATTGTACTGATGGGTGATCCGAAACAAATTGACCATCCTTATCTCGATGAATTAAACAACGGACTAGCCTACGTTGTAGAAGTGTTCAAGAATCAGTCAATCAGCGGCCATGTGAAGCTGGAGAAAGGCGAAAGGTCAGGCCTTGCCCAGCTTGCAGCCGATCTGTTGTAATTATACGATCCGGAATCCTGTCACGTAAGTGATGGGATTTTCTTTGTTTTCTCCGCTGCCGTAATAGATATGAACAGGGCCATCTTCTTTGAGGCTGGATCCGTCTTTTGAAAACCCTGCAATAAAATCTTTAGCCGTATCCAGATCTACAATTAATTCGGAGCCCTGTGAGCGTTCCACGACTACTTTAGATGCACCTTCCCCGGCTCTGCATTTTCGATAAAATAATGAAAAGGAATGCCAAAGCTTCCCTTAATCAATGTTTCTTTTTTATTGCGTACTTCGTTTGTTTTGGTACGCTTTGGAATACGTGCGCCTTCAGTCATTTCCCTGTCCCAGTGTTCAGACGCTGCACGTGTATATTCTTCAAGACTCGTATCGGCTTTTCTCTCCTGTTCAAACCAGGTAGTCAAATCGACCTTTCTATCGTCGAATATCCAGACCGTCGGGTCAATAGTGATTGTATATTTGGTGTTGCCGTATATGAAAAGAATAAATTCCATCACGTAATTCCTCCTTGTATATGCAATAGTACTATAATATCATAGGAAGGGAAGTCTTGGAAAACAAGCAAGATGTTTAGATATAGTGAACTTTTCAATACTTTCTTGCATTTTTCCTGTTAAATAGATAAGATAGATTTAATTAGCTTATATTAGGAGGGGTCACCTTGAGTGTAAAGGCAGAAACCGAACATAAAGAAAAAGCATATGCCCTTCTTGTTGCCGATGCAGAAAAAATCAGAAAGCTGATTGAAGTGCAGATGGAAAACTTAACAATGCCTCAATGTCCTCTTTATGAAGAGGTATTGGACACGCAGATGTTTGGTCTTTCCCGTGAGATAGACTTTGCTATCCGCTTGAATCTTATTGAAGATGCAACGGGTAAACATATTCTTTCTGAACTTGAACGAAAGCTTTCTGCATTTCATGAAGCAACCGTTAATAGTTAAAAAACAAGCTGCAGCCCGCAGCTTGTTTTTTTATGTACAAAGCTCAGAATTTTTTGACAAAAAATAAGGACATGGTATGATAAAATATATTTGGAATTGTCAGTAAGTATATAAAAAAAAGAATGAAAACCGGGAGGAACGAGATGAGCCAGCTGAAAAATATAAAAAAAGTATTAGTTGCGAACCGCGGAGAAATCGCGATCCGGATTTTCAGAGCGTGTACCGAATTACATATCCGCACCGTAGCGATTTATTCCAAGGAAGACACAGGGGCTTTTCATCGCTATAAAGCAGATGAAGCGTACCTGGTAGGAGAAGGAAAAAAGCCGATCGATGCGTATCTTGATATTGAAGATATTATTGCGACGGCTAAAAAATATTGATGCGATTCATCCCGGCTATGGTTTTTTGTCTGAAAATATTGAATTTGCCAGACGCTGCGAAGAAGAAGGCATTATTTTCATCGGACCGAAACCAAACACTTAAATATGTTCGGTGATAAGGTGAAAGCCCGGACAACGGCACTCGAGGCAGGGCTCCTGTTATTCCGGGCAGTGACGGCCCGGTGGAGAGCGTGGAAGAAGTACGGGCCTTTGCCGAGGCCAACGGCTATCCTTTATTATTAAAGCATCTCTTGGCGGCGGCGGACGCGGTATGCGAATTGTCCGCGACGCCGATGCTTTATCGAATCGTATGACCGGGCTAAATCAGAAGCCAAGTCGGCCTTTGGTAACGATGAGGTCTATGTAAAAATTTGTGGAAAGTCCAAGCACATTGAAGTCCAGATTCTGGGGGACACCCACGGCAATGTCGTGCATTTATATGAAAGAGACTGTTCCGTACAGAGAAGGCACCAGAAAGTAGTAGAATAGCTCCGAGCGTCTCGCTCGGCGATGCACTGCGCGAGAAAATCTGCGATGCAGCGGTTCAGTTAAGCAAAAGAATGAGTATGTGAATGCAGGGACCGTGGAATTTCTAGTGATCCCCACGGCGAATTTTCTTCATTGAAGTGAATCCGAGAATTCAGGTAGAGCATACGATACGGAAATGATTACCGGCTTTGATATTGTGCAGGCCCAGCTGTATATAGCGGACGGAAAATCCCTGCACGGGAAAGAGCTGAATATGCCAGAGCAGCAGGATATCAAAACGTTCGGCTTTGCGATTCAGTCTCGTGTAACGACAGAGGATCCGGCCAACGACTTTATGCCGGATACCGGAAAAATCATGGCATACCGCTCCAGCGGCGGATTCGGCGTGCGGCTTGATGCCGGCAACGGCTTCCAGGGGGCTGTTATATCGCCTCATTACGATTCCCTGCTCGTGAAAGTATCCACCTGGTCGCTTACGTTTGAAGGAGCGGCGGCTAAAATGCTTCGGAACCTCGGGAATTCCGGATCCGTGGGATTATTACCAACATTCCGTTTCTGGAAAATCTCGTGCAGCATAAAGGCTTTTTGAGCGGTGACTACAATACGTCCTTTATTGATCAGACGCAGGAGCTTTTTGTTTTTCCAAAACGAAAAGACCGGGGCACAAAAATGCTTACCTTTATTGGCGAAACGATTGTGAACGGCTACCCGGGACTGGAAAAAATGAAAAAGCCGGTCCTTGACAAGCCGCCGGTGCCAATTATCGAAAAGACGGCAGAGCCGCTGAAAGGAACCAAACAGATTTTAGACGAACGCGGGCCGGAAGGGCTCGCAGACTGGGTGAAGAGTCAGAAGCAGGTCCTTCTGACAGACACCACCTTCCGGGATGCCCACCAGTCGCTGCTGGCGACGAGAGTCCGGACGCAGGATTTGAAAAAGATTGCCGCACCGACGTCGCATATGCTCCCGCAGCTGTTTTCGTCAGAGATGTGGGGCGGGGCAACGTTTGATGTATCGATGCGCTTTCTGCATGAAGATCCGTGGGAGCGGCTGATTTTGTTACGAGAAAAGATGCCGAACATTCTGCTGCAGATGCTGCTTCGGGCTTCCAATGCCGTGGGCTACAAAAACTATCCGGATAACGTGATTAAAGAATTTGTGGAGAAAAGTGCCGATGCCGGCATTGACGTGTTCCGCATTTTCGATTCGTTAAACTGGCTGGAGGGCATGCAGCTGGCGATTGATGAAGTAAGAAACCAGCAGAAGGTGGCCGAGGCGTCGATCTGCTACACCGGTGATATCCTTGATTCTACACGTACGAAATACGACCTGCAGTACTATAAAGACATGGCCGTATCTCTGGAAAAGGCAGGCGCTCATATTTTAGGCATTAAAGACATGGCCGGGCTCTTGAAGCCGGAAGCGGCCTATCAGCTTGTGACCGAGCTCAAGCAGACGATTTCGATTCCGATTCATCTGCATACCCACGATACGAGCGGAAACGGTATTTTCACCTATGCGAAAGCAATTGAAGCAGGTGTCGATATTGTCGATGTCGCCATCAGTTCGATGGCTGGGTTAACCTCGCAGCCTAGTATGAACAGTCTGTATTATGCGATCAAAGGCACGCAGCGGCAGCCGGATATCGATATTAAAGCCGTCGAAGAGCTCAATGAGTACTGGGACTACACCCGGAAATACTACCAGGGCTTTGAAAGCGGCATGAACGCGCCTCACACAGAGGTATATGAGCATGAAATGCCGGGAGGCCAGTACAGCAACCTGCAGCAGCAGGCGAAAGCCGTTGGTCTGGGTGCCCGCTGGAATGACGTAAAGAAAATGTACCGCCGGGTGAACGACATGTTTGGAGATGTGGTCAAGGTGACGCCGTCTTCCAAAGTCGTCGGTGATATGGCTCTTTATATGGTTCAGAACGATTTGACTGAAGACGATGTGCTGGAAAAAGGCGGCAGCCTCGATTTCCCGGATTCCGTCGTCGAGCTGTTTCAGGGCTATCTGGGGCAGCCTTACCAGGGATTTCCGAAAAACCTGCAGGATGTGATTCTGAAAGGACGTGAGGCGATCACCAACCGTCCCGGGGAAAACATGTATGACGTAGACTTTAAGAGCCTGCAGGAAGAGCTGTATAAAGAAGTCGACCGCCAGATCACAAGCCATGACTTGTTGTCCTACGCGCTGTATCCGAAGGTGTATATGGATTTCGAGCGGTTCCGCCAGCAGTTCGGCGATGTGACGGTGCTCGATACGGCCACCTTCTTCTACGGTCTCCGGCTGGGAGAAGAAATTGAAGTGGAAATCGAGCAGGGAAAAACGTTGATTGTCAAGCTGATATCGATTTCCAAACCGCAGGACAACGGTACGAGAATTGTGTATTTTGAGCTGAACGGCCAGCCGCGGGAAGTAAACATTAAAGATCAGAACGTGGCAGCGTCTGTGGTGGAGCGGCCAAAAGTAGATAAAAAGAATACCAATCAGATCGGTGCTTCTATGCCGGGAACCGTTATCAAAACCCTTGTGGTAGACGGAGAAAAAGTAAAAAAAGGCGATCATCTGATGATTACCGAAGCCATGAAAATGGAAACGACCGTACAGGCACCGTTTGATGGAGAAGTGAAGTCTATTCACGTAGCCGATGGCGACGCCATTGCAACCGGCGATCTGTTAATTGAATTCTCATCCTAACTATAGGAAAACCAGCTGAAGGTGTAATGTCTTCAGCTGGTTTTTGTTTTTAGAAGCTTATAAAATAGGGTATAGGAAAATGGAGAAGTGGAGAGGATGAGGTAAAGAATGACAGAAACAGCAGTATTGTGGTTCAGAAGAGATTTGCGGTTAATAGACAGCCATGCCATGTATGCGCTCGAGCAGTGGCTGCAGGAAGACGATTCGAGAAAATGGATCGCTTTTTTTCATATAGAAGAAAAACGAATAGAAGATCCATGCCCTCATCATGATTATTTTTTTCAAAACCTGGAGGCTTTTTCAAACGAATGCAAGGAAAAAAATATCCGCCTGTACATAAAAGTTGGAGAAATCGGGCAGGTGTTTGAAAGTTTAGGAAAAGAAAAAGAAATCAGTGCGGTATTTTTTAACGAAGATGAAGTGCCGCATGCGGTTAAAAGAGACGAAAAAGCACGTAAAGGGCTTTCAAATGCTGTTTTTTATCCTTTTAAAGATGCCCATTTTCATGCTTCGGATGAAGTGTTAAAAAAAGATGAAAGCTACTACGAGGTATTTACGCCGTATTACCGAAATTGGTTTAAAAAACAAAAAGATAAGCCGTTTCAGATAGACATTGATTTTCTCATATCAAGACAGATAAACAAAGCGTTTACTGATAAAGAGGGCCGGGACAGTTTAATAAATTACAATAAGAAGGCAGAAACAAAATGGGAGAAGGTACAGGAGCAGGATGCCCTTGATCGTTTAGATGCGTTTGCTGATGATCCCGTGGAATATTATGAAAAAGAACGGGATATTCTGGCAGAGGACGGTACAAGCAGACTCTCGGCTTATTTAAAAACGGGGAGAATATCGGTACGTACAATTTATCAAGCACTGCTTCCCAAGCTGGAAGAAGATGATAAAGGGGCAGGAACTTTCTTAAGCGAACTGGCCTGGAGAGATTTCTATAATATGATTCATGTTTCCCATCCGGATTTAAAAAATAAAGAATTAAAAGAGGCCTATCAGTCGCTGAACTGGGAAAATAATAAATCAAACCTTAATAAATGGAAAAATGCAGAGACCGGATATCCTGTAGTAGATGCATGCATGATTCAATTAAATGAGACAGGCTGGATGCACAATCGCGGCAGAATGATTACAGCATCTTTTCTGGTAAAGGATTTTCTGGAAGACTGGAGAGAAGGGGAGCAGTATTTTGGGCGACGTCTCATAGACTATGATCCATCTTCTAATGCTGGAGGATGGCAGTGGGCAGCATCGACCGGTTCTGATGCTGTGCCGTATTTCAGGGTATTTTCTCCCATTCGACAGAGCCAGCGGTTTGATGAAAAAGGAGAATTCATAAAAAAATACCTGCCGGTTTTAAAAGACGTACCTGAGCGGTTTATTCATGAGCCCTGGAAAATGAGTGAAGAAGAACAGGAGAAAGCTTCCTGCATTATAGGAAAAGATTATCCCGAACCGGCAGTTGATCATTCTATACAACGAAAACGAGCCATTGCCATGTTCAAAGGAGAGGACGAATAAAGGTGGAAATACGAAAAATGAAAGCCGCGGAGCTCGATCAAAACATTACATTGGGAGAATTTGCCTTTCAGTTTGAGCTTTCCTCCGAACAGCGTGAAGACCGCAGAAAAATGATTAAACCGGAAAACATCTGGGTGGCCGTAGAAAACAAGGAAATAGCTTCAAAGCTTACTATTATTCCTTCTGATATTTATATCGCAGGACAAATCATGAAAATGGGAGGAATTTCAGGTGTAGCCACCTGGCCTGAAAAACGCCGAAGTGGATTAGTTCGCGAGCTTCTCCGTTCTGCTTTGGAAGATATAAAAGAACGGGGGTGTGATGTCTCTCTGCTGTATCCATTTTCCTTTTCCTTTTATCGGAAGTTTGGGTGGGAGTTGTTTGCAGACGCAAAAACCTGGACACTTTCAAGCCATCAGCTTCCTGAACCTCTGCCGTTGGAAAAAGGCAGTATTTTTAGAGTGAAACAAAAAGCAGGAGCGGTGCTGCAGCCTATATACAAAAAGTGGGCTGTTTCTTATACCGGAGCTGTCATCCGTGATAAACAGTGGTGGGATTATATGGTGTTAAAACGAAAAACAGGAGAAATTGCTGTATTTAAAAATAAACAGGGGGAGGACAGGGGCTATATTATCTATAAAGTGAAAGAACAGAAAATGGATGTAAAAGAGTTTATCTGGCTCGATGAAGAAGCGCGAACGGCTCTTTGGAGTTTCCTGGCTCAGCATGATTCAATGATAACGGAAGTAGAAATGAAACCAGCTGTAGATGACCCAAGCCGTTTCCTTCTCCCGGATTCCAGGATCACGGAAAAGCGGGAAAGCTATTTTATGGCACGTATTGTGAACATGACGTCTTTTCTGGAAAAGTACCCATTGAACTTAAAAGAAGGAGAAGAATTAAATTTAAAAATTGAAGATGATTTTTGTGAATGGAATCAAGGATTTTATAGTCTTGAAAATGTTGACGGCAGTATTCATATTCGATTTTTCCCTGGGCGCTCGGAGCATGAAGGCCTTGAACTGAACATACAGACGGCAGCAGCTGTTTTTATGGGATATATCAGCGCCAGACAGGCATGGGAGTCTGGGAGAATTAAGGGAACAAAAGAACAGGCGGATCTCCTGAACTCAGGAGTCAGCCCCATGGAGCCATTTATATATGATTTCTTTTAAAATGGAAAAAATTTTTCTAGATTCGTTCCGTCTGTTTATCAGCAGGATAAAAAGACAAACAAACAACCTCTGCTTCCTATAATTAGGAAGCAGAGGTTGTTTTTAGATGAACCTTTGTAGAAAATTTTGATAACTAACTGCTATTTATAGCGTCTGTTTACAGGTGGTTTCCGAGTAGCAATCATTACCATATAGGCAAGTGTTGTAAACAAAAAAGTGACTGTAATAGCATGAGTCAATGCAGAAGCAAGATATGCGTTAACGAAAACGATGGAAACGCCTGCGGTGATCTGCACAACTGTTAAAGCAAATACAAGAATGCTCGCTGTTTTTAATGCAGTAGAAGCAGCAAAGCGTTTAATCGTCCAGATCATCAAAATAGCGATGAAAATGAATAAAATAGTAGCAAAAACACGATGAGCAAAATGAATACCAATCTGAAATCCTAATGCCCCGCTTATATCAGGAATAATCTGGCTGTTGCAAAGAGGGAAACCTTCGCAGGCATATGTTGCATCTGTATGCTTAACATAGGCACCGGTATAAATCACAGCGTAGCAGTAAATGATAACGAAAAGAAGGTAATTTCTATAACCTCTACTGACCAGCGGCGCGGGAGCCTTTTTTCTGTTCTCAAATGCTAAAATGGTTAAAAGAACGACGGTAGCGAAAGAAATTGTAGATATTCCGAAATGAAGAGCGAGTACCAGGCTGGAGTTCCCCCATATGACAGCTCCGGCTCCCATCATTCCCTGAAATATAATAAAAAGAACAGCCATTAGTGCCATGAACTTGGTCTCTCTTAAGTGAGAGAGTTTTTTCCAGGACCATACAGCCAGAATAATAACAAACAGTCCCATAAGTCCAGACCACAACCGGTGGCTGTATTCTATAATCGTTTCCAAAGCAGGAGAGTCGGGTATGACTTCACCAAAGCAGAGCGGCCAGGTAGCACCGCATCCTTCTCCAGAACCTGTTTTTGTTACAAGGGAACCTTGAATAAGTACAATCAACATTCCAATAGAAGTTAAAACACCAAAAATCTTTAAACCAATATTGTTCACTGCTATCCACCTCAGTCCAATCTATGCTGTATAAGTAACGAACCTACTGTAATCGTATGGATTCTACAAATAAAAGTCAATTTAATAGTAATGAACATTTAAAGGCTTTTCTCAAACTTGAATAAATTGTGAATATAAGGAAATAGGTGAAAGCGCAGAACATTTAAGCTATACTATTTGTAATATTATAGTAAAGATGCGGAGTAACCTTGCAATTTCTGGTTCTACCCGGTGTATTTTAATGCTACAATATAAACAGTGAAGCGTACACACAGGGGGATTATTTATAATAGGAGGTGTAACCATGAACAGGATAGGATCATCTGCTGATTCGTTTCAAGCCTCCGGGGAAAATCGATTCGCTTCGCGCCTATTCTTTTTATTTAGAAGAACAGCGCTTTTTTTTTTATTATTTTGATAACGTTTACAGTGATGCTGGCTGCTGAACCGTTCTCGAGCTTCCAATGGCAGCAGAATCTGCACTTGTTTATTCTTACTTTTGCCGGCACAGCTCTTATGTTACAGGGATGCTTTATGGTGGAAGGCAGCATCGGGGAAGACAGCCGGAAGAATTCAAGAAAGACGGAAAAACAAGCAGTTGCGATAAGCCTTCTCATTACCGCTGTAGGTGTGATGCTGCTCTTTTCAATTAGTACAGTGACTGGAGTGTTTGGAACCTTTGCTGCTCTTCTTTACATGCTGGGCTATGCTTACTGGCTCAAATACCGGTCAAGTTTCGGAAGCTTTATCCAGGCGGGGGTTTTCGCAGTACTGCCCTTAATTGCCTGGTCAGCAGCAGATGCTTCTCTTCACCCGTCGGCCTGGATTTTAGCGTTTTTATTTTTCATCTGGTACTGCACGTGCTCGCTCGCTCTTTCCGTTATGAAAAAGGAAGCATACATAAAAGCGGGAATTCCCGTACTTTCAGTGATATCTGGAAACAATACGGCTAAACTTCAGAGTATTTTATATGCAGCCGTTTTTATACTGGGAGCTCTCCTGCTGAACCAGTATGGAACCACGTATCTCATTAGCGTTATGACGGGAGGAGCAGTATGGCTGATTTGGCTGGCCGCAGGTTTGAAAGCCCGGTCGGACAAAAAGTGGGCAGCCGGAGTACTTGCCTTTTCGATCGTTTATTTTTTCATGGTGTTAATAACGATGGCACTTCCTGCTTTATGAAATTTACCGATCAGACGTTGATATTTTATTAATTAAATAAAGAGGGGGTTGAATTAATGATGAACAAGCATACGTTTTGGATGCGTCTTCTGCCTTTATCTTTCATAATGCTCTTATTGTCAGGGTGTGGCGAGGAACGCCTCACTGCTCTGGATCCCTATGGTCCTCAGGCAGAATGGATTTTAGATAACCTGATTTTGAGCTTGTATGTTATGGCAGTCGTTATTATTGTTGTATTTGCACTGTACTTTATTGCAGTAGTGAAATTCAGAAGAAAGCCGGGTGACAATGAGTACCCTAAACAGGTAGAAGGCAGTAAAACACTGGAGCTTACCTGGACTATTATTCCTATCTTTTTGCTGGCAATTCTAGCCGTACCGACCATTACAGGTACATATTATTTTGCGGACACGACGCCTCAGGCCTCAGGTTCCAGCGGCGAGGGAGAAGGCGAAGGCGTCACGATCGACGTAACAGGTCACCAATACTGGTGGCAGTTTGATTACCAAGAAGGCTTCACTGCGGGAAATGAAGTATATATTCCTGTTGGGGAAAGAGTAGAGTTCACATTGACAGCTGAAGATGTTATTCATTCTTTCTGGGTACCGGCACTTGGCGGGAAAATTGATGCTATTCCAGGAATTGAAAACCGTCTATGGCTTGAAGCAGATGAGCCTGGTATTTACAAAGGGAAATGTGCAGAACTATGTGGACCTTCCCATGCATTAATGGACTTTAAAGTAGTGGCGCTTGAGCGCGATGAATATAACAGCTGGGTGGAAACGATGGCAGCAGAACCTGCTGAGCCTGAAGAAGGCACGACAGCTTCAGATGGACGCCAGGTATTTGAAGACCAGGGCTGTATTGGATGTCATGCTGTAGGCGGTCAAGGTTCCGCTCAGGGGCCGACGCTGACAAACTTTTCTGACCGGGAAACGATTGCCGGGGTTGTAGAATACAATGAAGAAAACCTTGAAGCATGGATCCGTGATCCGGATTCCTTTAAGCAGGGAAACAATATGCAGGCATATCCAGATATGGAAGATCAGGACATGGATGCCCTGCTGGACTATCTTGATACATTAGAGGTGGAGCAGCCTGCTATCGGAAGACAGATTGAAACAGATGGTTCGGATAGAATAGAAGAACCTCAAAACGAATAAAGAGTAAAGGAGGGTAAAACCAATGGCGGATTATTCAGCAATTATTAAAGAAAAAAAAGACAAAAGCGTTCTAATGGACTGGCTGACCACAGTAGACCATAAAAAATTAGGCGTTATGTATTTAATAGCGGGTACACTGTTTTCCTGAAAGCAGGGCTTATGGCTGTTTTTATGAGAATCCAGCTTATGTTTCCGGAAAATAACTTTCTGGACGGTCAGACGTTTAATGAATTTATTACAATGCATGGAACGATCATGCTGTTTCTTGCAGCCACCCCATTATTATTCGCTTTTATGAACTATGTTATTCCTCTTCAAATAGGGGCGCGTG
Organism: Sinobaca sp. H24; assembly: GCF_023845525.1. NCBI lineage: Bacteria > Bacillati > Bacillota > Bacilli > Caryophanales > Sporolactobacillaceae > Sinobaca > Sinobaca sp. H24. Next base: position 16,338 of record NZ_JALBWT010000044.1, on the reverse strand, counting down.
ATGTAGCATTTCCTTTCGTGAATGCGCTAGGTTTTTGGATCTTCTTTTTCGGCGGACTGCTTTTGAGCGTCAGCTGGTTTTTCGGAGGAGCTCCAGATGCAGGCTGGACAGCATACGTGCCGCTGTCGGCAGGAGATTACGGACATTTAGGCATGGACTTCTATGTTCTTGGTCTTCAGGTTAGTGGTATTGGTACATTAATCTCGGCTATTAACTTTATTGTAACGATTGTAAATATGCGTGCTCCAGGGATGACGATGATGAGAATGCCGCTTTTCTGCTGGACCTCGCTTGTTACGTCCCTGCTGATTGTATTCGCTTTTACACCGTTAGCTGCAGGGCTTGCTCTTCTTATGCTTGACCGGTTGTTCGGCGCCCAGTTCTTTTCACCGGACAGCGGCGGTAATGCTGTATTATGGCAGCATATTTTCTGGATTTTCGGCCACCCGGAAGTATATATTTTGGTACTGCCGGCTTTTGGAATTATTTCCGAAGTCATTCCGGCTTTCTCAAGAAAACGATTGTTTGGTTACACAGCAATGGTGTTTGCTACGTTAATTATCGCTTTCTTAGGATTTATGGTTTGGGTTCACCATATGTTTACGGTCGGTATCGGTCCGGTAACAAACTCTGTATTTGCAATTGCCACTATGGCAATAGGAATACCAACTGGTATCAAAATATTCAACTGGCTCTTTACTATGTGGGGCGGCAAGCTGACGTTTAATACAGCGATGCTGTGTGCTTCTTCTTTCGTTCCTACCTTCGTATTGGGCGGTGTAACCGGTGTTATGCTCTCTATGGTTCCAGTTGACTATTTATATCATGATACCTACTTTGTAGTAGCCCATTTCCATTACATTATTGTAGGCGGTATTGTTCTTGGCCTGCTGGCTGGCCTGTACTACTGGTACCCAAAAATGTTCGGTCATCATTTAAATGAAAAACTTGGTATGCTGATGTTCTGGATGTTCTATATTGGTTTTCATATGACATTCTTTGTACAGCATATCCTTGGTCTTATCGGAATGCCAAGACGGGTATATACATACCTCGAAGGCCAGGGGATGGAAACAATGAACTTAATTTCCTCGCTTGGAGCATTTCTGATGTCGGCTGGTATTATCGTATTAGTGATTAATATCGTATATTCTGCTATGACAGCAGAACGCGTTGTAGTAAGCGATCCGTGGGATGCAAGAACGCTGGAATGGTCAACTCCTACTCCAGTTCCGGAATACAACTTTGCACAGACACCTCAGGTGCGCTCCCTCGATCCTTTGTTTTACGAAAAAATTCACGGAGACGGCAGAATGAAACCAGCTGAGCCTTTATCTGATATTCATATGCCAAATGGTTCTATTCTTCCATTCATTATTGGAATTGGTATGTTTGTCTGGGGATTCGGTATGATTATGATTAATATGGAAAATGCTATTGTATCTCCATACGCTGTAATTATTCCTGGCTTTCTGCTCACATTTGGGCCGATGCTCGTCCGTTCGATTAAAGAGGATCACGGCTATCATATTACAGCAGAAGAATTGAAAAAGCTGGAAAAGGAGGTAAGTTAACATGGCTGATCACGTCGATATGACTAAAGGCCTTCCTTCCAATCCGGAAAAAGCAACACTGGAAGGAAGAAATAAGTTTTTAGGCTTTTGGATTTTTCTAAGCGGGGAAACAATCATGTTTGCTACTTTCTTTGGAGCTTTTCTCGGCTTAAGAGAGGGAACTGCAGGAGGGCCGACAGCAGAAGAATTATTCCAGCTTCCGCTTGTATTTATTATGACGATGCTCTTGTTAACGAGCTCACTCACAAGCGTTCTGGCTATGTATGCGATGAAACGTAATAATTTTAAAAGCATGATGATCTGGATGACTACTACCGTAGTACTTGGTATGGCATTTCTTGGTTTAGAAATCTATGAGTTTGTGGAATATGTACATCATGGGCTCGGTTATACAACAAGCGCTTTCGGATCTTCCTTTTATACGCTTGTCGGCCTGCACGGTGCCCACGTCGTATTTGGACTTGCCTGGATCAGCACACTGCTTATACGCTATGCTAGAACCGGGATCACTTTAACGAATGCTCCAAAATTTTATCTGGCCAGTCTATACTGGCACTTTATAGACGTTGTATGGGTATTTATATTCACTGTCGTTTATCTTATGGGAATAGGGGGAGCTTAATGTGGCAAATGAGTTATCCAAACCATTCGAAAAAAGCGCACTGTCTGAAGAAGACCTGCATAAGATGAATAAAGAAAAAAAAGTACAGATTACGTCATTTGCTTTTATGATTTTTCTGACGTTTCTGGCATTTATTGCAGTCGCTACGGAAATGATTGAACCAACCTTTGCTGTGCCGTTTATTCTTGTATTAGCAGGGATTCAATTTTTTCTACAGCTTTTTTACTTCATGCATTTGAAAGACAAAGGCCATGAATGGGCGAATACATTTATTATTACCGGCGTAGTGCTTTCTACTCCAGCTCTGATTGCGTTAACGTTTCTTCTGGGCATGACAAAATACTAAAAGGAAACAGCCTTTCGCTTGAGGAAGGCTGTTTCTTTATATCGTGTTCACTGATTTGTTAGAGATTAAACGTAAGCGACAGCTGATTTCCTGTATAATGGGGGACAGATAAATAGAGAAATGGGGGAGAAGATGAGTAAATCTTCAAATCAACTATCGCAGCAATCAAAAACTTCATCGGATAAGAGTCATGTGGCTATAGTAGTGACACTTACTATTGTTATTAATGGTCTGGTTACCCTGCTGTTTTTTATGGAGGGCCTGGGTGGAGATATAGAAGCGTTTGATTTAACGATTCTGCCAATGATGAATGCTATATTTAACAGCTTTACAACCGTCTTTTTATTCACAGCGCTGTTTTTTATTTTGAAAAAAAATATTACAATGCACAAACGGTTTATCTACGCCGCGTTTTCCTCTACCGGTTTATTTCTGGTAACATATGTTACGTACCATGCCCTGGCTGAATCTACCGCTTATGGCGGTACAGGAGCTATAGCAGGTATATATTATTTTATTTTAATTTCCCATATCATTCTGGCCATTATCATTGTGCCGCTTGCTATATGGACGTTTTTAAAAGGAATCACCTCTCAGGTTGAAAAACATCGGAAAATTGCAAGGTGGACGATGCCTCTTTGGCTGTATGTTAGTATAACAGGAGTTATTGTATACTTGATGATCTCTCCTTATTATTAAATAACAAGCAAATGGACTGCTCAGGTGAGCAGTCCATTTTTGTTATGCTAAATTTTAAAGTCGAGTTTAATGAGGCCCGCTTCTCTTGCGGAAGAAAAAGCAATAACCGCGAGAGGTCCCACAATGAAACCGATAACGCCAAGAAGAGAAAGGCCGATATACAAGGATATCAATGTGGCCAAAGGAGAGAGGCCGATGTGATGGCCCATCACTTTAGGTTCTACGGTACGGCGGATAATCAGCAGAATAATTCCTAAAACCAGCAGCTGCGTGCCCAGCACCACATCACCGGATAAATACTGGAAAATAGCCCACGGGGCAAGGATAGCAATGGAGCCAATTATAGGGATAAAATCAACTACCCATATAATGAGGGCCATAACCAGGGCAACTTCGGGAACAATAAAGTACAGCCCGATGTAGGTTACAATTACGATAATAAGGCTGACTAAAAACTGGGCTTTAAAAAAGCCGATGATTACTTTACCAAGACGGGAAGTCATAAAATGAACTTTTTGAGCTGTTTCTACTTTCATAAAAGAATACATTTTTCTGCTTAGGCGCGGTAGATCCATCATAAACAAGAACAATGCAATTAAATAAACAATAAATGAAACGAGATAGCCTGGAATAGAAGCAACAATTCCTGTAACGGTATTCAAAATCGGCCATCTGTAAAAATATCACGAAAATTATTGAGCATGTCCGTAACCTGGGCATTTATTTCGTTAATGACATCTGGAGGGAGATTCATTCTCTCATAGGTATTTTCAATAGAAATCTGCATGTCATTCCAAGAGCGATTTACCTCAGCTATGTAGCCCGGCAGATTTTCCACAAACAAAATAGCTTGTGTTACAACCTGAGTAATAATTAAATAACCAGCGATCCCAAGAGAAATTAAAAACAAAATGAATACAACGGTTACAGCAATAGAACGCCGCCACTTAGCTTTTTCATTTAACAGCCTGACAAGAGGCGAGAGAGCAAGAGCTGTGAGTAATGCGAGAATAATCGGTCCGGAAACCGGCAGAATAAAAATTAAAGCAACGATAAGTATAAGGACGGATAAAAAACGAATCATATTCTTTTTCGTAAGAAACGATGACACAGCTGTACCCCTTTCAGACATACGGACAAGATAGTATATCATCCAGTATATAGGATATCCCAGAAGAGAACAAAATATTTATCCCAAAAATACAAAAAAGAAGCTGAACCCAGCTTCTTTTTAAACTTTTGCTTTAAGGATCTCCCAGACTCCTTTTGTTTTGTCCCTGCATTTTTGAATGATTTTTTCCGGGAACTCTTCATCATATTCTATTCCATGTGGATAGTAATCTTCCAAAATAGGGTGTGAGTATTTCAACGACTGTATCTTCATCCGGAATATCTCCCTCTATTGCATAAGCCGGGATACGCAGGTAATACGTCGCATCATCGGTACGGTCAAAAAATTTGTAATCAAACGTTACGCGTTCGTAATCCCATTGACCGGCATGAATAAATCCTGCTTCTTTAATGATTCTATGTAGCCTGCCAAATGTAATCTGAGTACCCTCGAATTCATAATCTGTGATTTGCATGTGCTCCGCCCCTATTTATACATATAGTCTTATCTTAATATTAAAATAAAGCGTTTGCAATGGGGATATGGAATTTCATGAGCTAAGCCAGAAAATCAATAACATAAAACGTACCAGTACCGAAAGCAATAGTTTGATCGTTTTCATCTTTTATGGTGGAAGTTAAAAACAGCGTTTTTGAGCTCTGTGATATAACTTCCGTGCGGCAGTATAAATAATTTCCTTTTCCTGGCTTTAAGTAATTTACTTTAATTTCCAGTGTGACCGCCGCTTTTTCAGCGGGTGTGGAGTGGTTGGCCAAGGTGCCCATGCATGTATCCATTAGAGTCGCGGTTACTCCGCCATGGACAATCTCCAGAGGGTTTTGTATCCCTTTATGAATCGGAATACGCATCTGATAGCTTCCATCTTCATTCCATTTGCCTTCCGCCTGGAGCCAGCCGCTCACGTAAGAAGGATGATCTCCTGCATGCTTTTGTTTAAGACCGTTTAAAAACTGCTGCAGCACTTCTTTTTCTTCGGCTGTTGCGGATTGTAAAAATTCCTGAATATCTGTTGATAATGTTTTTGTATCTGTCATATTGGATCCTTTCTTCATGCTTGGATAGTTATATTGTAGCAAGCAAGCTGAAAGCATGCCAATTAATTCTTCAAACAAAGCCTTGTTCCATGTTATACTCCGGGTAGGAGGTGCCATAATGAACAGTACTGCTTATACGTCGACACCAGCTGACTTATTAACAGCATCAGAGGAGCTGACAGCTTTGTTATTTACCTCTGATATTTATATAGCTTACACGACAGCGAAGGCTGAAATGGAAGCCGATAAAGAAGCACGCAGTCTTATTTCTGAATTTACCGGATGGAAGGATCGTTACGAGGAAGTCCAGCGTTTCGGAAAATATCATCCGGATTATAAATTAGTTTCTAAGGAAATCCGGCTGAAAAAACGGGAGATGGATGTTCATCCAACGGTAACGGCTTTTAAAAAAGCAGAAAAGGATTTAGAGACCCTTTTAAATGATATATCCGGTGAAATAGCGGGGCGGTTTCTCCTAATATTAAGGTGCCTACCGGCAACCCATTTTTCGACAATGCGTCCTGTGGAACCGGTGGATGCGGGTCCGGTGGTTCCTGCGGATGCAGCGCGTAGACCAACTGCCTGATTAATACTCTGTTTTTCATATAGAACTTTTCTTTATTATAGAAATAGCCGCCAGGGGGGAACCTTATGTTCAACGGGAGTATCGAATATCAGACAGTAGTAAAAGCATCCAGAATTGATGTTTGGAATTTTTTTCAGGATTCGAAGGCCTTGGAAGAATTAACGGATTTTCCTAAAGTTTCCGTATTATCGGATGGAACGTCTAATGCCGGAGAATCAGTAGAAATTCAAATAACAGCGGGTCCTATTAAGTGTAACTGGGTGTCCGCTATTACGGAAAGCAAGCAGGAAGAGTACTTTGTAGATGAAGGAAAAGATATTCCATTTCCCTTAATTAAGTGGAAGCACACTCACTCTTTTCAATCGCTGGGCGATGGAGAGCTGACAGGTATAACAGATCACGTGGAATTCGAAAGTTATGCCCCGTCACTATTTATAAAAGCGGGCTTATATAATATGTTTAAAGATAGAGAAAAAGCACTTCAGAAACAATTCAAATAATAAAGTAAAAGAGTCATCCAAATGGATGACTCTTTTATTTTATGCTGAAAACTCATTATGTTTATCCTTTTTCGAAGTAACGGTGAATTAAAGCAAGAATAGATCGTCTTGTTAAAATACCGACAAAAGAGTGATCATGATCTTCAATGCAGACAAATGGATGATTAATAGAAAGCATCAATGCTTTGCCGAATGTTTCATCTTTGTGCATGCGGGGAACCTTAGCAGACATAACGTCTTTTACTTTATAGTCATGCAGGCGTTCCATTTCAATACGTTCAATACCAAGAATAGAATCGAGAATGTGAGCTTTACTGATCTGACCCTGAACCCGATAGGATTTATCGAGAACGGGGATAGCAGTATAACCCGATTTGATTAAAATAAGTAACGCATGATCTAAAGGGTTTTCAAGCTGTACATGTGCGACTTTCTCATCTGACACAATAAGCTGTTTTATTTCGTTATCCATGATTTGGCTGTTTTTTAATGTTTGCATGTGTTCATCACTTTCTTTCTGTAGGCGCTGCCGCGCCGGAAGTTTCAATTAACACCTCAGCACAAAGGGTGGCATGTGGAATAGAGTTGCGGAACATATTCCTCTTTAATCGTATGCTCAAAAAATAGGAAAGTCAAGAAAATATTGTAAGCGTTACACAAAGCAAAAACGGATAATGCCGCCACTTACATATACCCCTTTGCTTTTATATTTAATCCAAAATATGTTTATTTCCGCAGGTTAAAAGCAGCATTTAACTGGCCGCGCAGCATTTTATCACGTAGTTCGGAATTTTTCATTTTCTTTTGTTCCATCCTGCGTATTTCAAAGGTCTGCATACCATCTTCCATCTTATCAGCTATGTCAATCAAGCGTTCCACATCGCCAAAAGAATATTTCCTCGTACCTCCGGAAGATCGTTCCGGGAAAATCAGCTTTCTTTCTTCATAATATCTGATTTTTCTCTCCGACAAACCTGTAAGTTCGCTAATGACTCCTATTGTAATGACTTTTTTGTCTTTGTAGTTTGAAGACATCTACAAGCGCCCCTTTTTCTCTATTGTTTCTAACAACATATCATAAAATCTCACACAGTAAATGTACATTGTTAGATTTTCTTACATGATTGACGTTCTTTTCTGCTCTGCATACGCTATACTATAAAGATGGTTAGAAAGAAAAAAGTATGGGAAAACAATTTAGTCTTCAGCGCATGCAGAATGTTCTTCAGAATATATACAATATTTGATGCCTTAGGCAAAAGAACACTTGTAAGAGCGTCTGAGCGCTTTAAACCCGGCGTCAGCAGTGTAAATGTCCTTTGTGGCAGGATACTATTTGTGATAAGCTAATATTTGTGAAATTTTCAGAATTCAGATCAAAGGAAACTATTTACTTGGGAGATGTGAACGGATGAATGTAGCAAAATTTGGGGGATCCTCTCTTGCAGATGCAGGGCAGATCAAAAAAGTAGCATCAATTATTACGGCAGATACAGATAGAAAAATAATTGTCGTTTCTGCACCAGGAAAAAGAAGCGGAGAAGATACGAAAGTAACGGATCTGCTCATCCATTTAGGCGACACGGCTCTGGCTGGAAAAGATACAGCGGAGGCTCTTTATAATGTGGTTGAGCGGTTTCGTTCGATAACAGAAGAGCTGAGGCTTTCCGAAGATATGCTTACCATCATTGAAAAAGATCTGCAGGAAAGAGTCGATTACAAAAAAGACAATCCCGGCCGTTTTCTTGATCAAATGAAAGCAGCGGGAGAGGACAATAATGCAAAAGTGATTGCCGGCTATCTGCAAAGTCTGGGAATCGTGTCAGAATACATAAATCCGGCAGAGGCCGGTCTCTATGTCAGCGACACACCTGGAAACGCGCAGGTGCTCCCGGAATCCTATGATAACCTGTACAAGCTGCGGGAACGTAAAGGAATTCTAATATTTCCCGGCTTTTTTGGTTACTCTAAACAAGGCGAACTGGTTACATTTTCCAGAGGAGGGTCAGACATAACGGGATCCATCGTTGCAGCCGGTATCAAAGCAGACTTATACGAAAACTTTACTGATGTAGACAGCGTATTCGCAGCAAATCCAAATGTGGTTAAAGATCCTGTTGCTATTAAAAGGATGACATACAGAGAAATGCGCGAACTGTCTTACGCCGGTTTTGCAGTATTTCATGATGAGGCCTTAATTCCTGCCTTTCAAAAATCGATTCCAGTTTGTGTGAAAAATACAAACAATCCTAAAACAAGCGGAACGATGATTATTTCGGAAAGGGAGTATGCATTGAATCCGGTTATTGGCATTGCAGCGGATAAAGGCTTCAGTACCTTGTATGTGCGAAAATATCTAATGAACAGAGAAGTAGGGTTTGGACGCAGGCTATTGTCTATTATCGAAGACGAGGGGATCTCCTACGAGCATATTCCTTCCGGTATTGATGATACTTCCGTTATTTTGGACAACAGCCAGCTGACTGCAGCTAGTGAGGAAAAAATTATCCAGCGCATAACAGAAGAGCTTGGAGCAGACGATGTGTACTTTGAAAAAGGTCTGGCTATGATCATGCTTGTTGGAGAAGGTATGCATGAAACAGTTGGTATTGCTGCAAGAGCAACGAAGGCGTTAATGGAGAAAAAAATCAATATTGAAATGATTAACCAGGGCTCATCAGAGGTCTCACTTTCTTTTGGTATTAAAGAAGGCCAGGTTGATGATGCGATTAGAGGTTTGTATGAAGAGTTTTTCAGTACAAAAGAAGTATTGCAGTAAGAAGTAAAAAGACAGGAGCCGATTAATTTATCGGTTCCTGTCTTTTTGCTGTTCTGTAATCAGTTGTTTAAGTTCCTGTATTTCTTTTTGCAGTTCTTTTGTGGTCACTTCAGGTCCGTTAGCTGCTTCTTTTTCCATATTATCGGCCTTTTCGACGTTACTGACAATGACTCCGATAAAAAGGTTAAAGATAATAAATGTGCCAATCAGCACGAAGCTGACAAAATAAAACCAGGACATTGGTGCCTGCTCGAGGACAGGTCTCATGACGCCGCTGGCCCACGATTCAAGTGTGACTACTTGAAACAGGGTTAAAAGAGTCAGCTGCAGATTGCCAAAATATTCCGGTTCGATATCCTGATAAAGCATCGTGCCGATAACAGCATAAATGTAAAAGAAAATACTCATCAAGAACATAATGTTACCGAGCGAAGGAATCGTTAACAGCAGCGCATCCACGAGCCGCTTAAGCGATGGTATAATAGAAATAGCACGGAGAACACGAAGCACACGCAGAATTCGCAGCACTGTAACAAAATGGGCGCCGGCAAAGATGTGACCGGCAAAGACAATTAAAAAGTCAAACCAGTTCCATGGATTTTTAAAAAATCGATAGGATGGTTTAAAGGCAATAATCCGGAGAATAATCTCGACAGTAAAAATCCAAAGCAGTATCCGATCCGCTATGTAAAACCAATGTTGATTATCCTGATAAACAGCTGGATATGTTTCAATGCCTACTAAAGCAGCGTTAATTAAAATAATAACCATAATCGTATTAATAAAAATTGGACTTTCGACAAGCACAGCTAGTTTATCCCGCCATGTCCGGCGCGGCTTTGATTCTTTCATAAATCCAAAAACTCCCTTTATCCTCTATTAATGACTGTTGTCGATTTATCAGCGGGTGATAGTAATATAAACACAACTATCTAATTGTACTAAAACACAGATAGCATGGAAAGATTTCTTTCTCGAGTACATTGGATTGAGGTAAGCTTTACGGGGGTATAGAACAAAGTAGAAAAAGGGGATGAGAGCAGATGAAAAATATGATATTATAGGCTATAGGCAGCGGGGCAGCGAGTGCCCATGCTGGTTTGGAAGCGAAAGGTATTAAGACCATGGTTCTGGAAAAAGCAGAGGGGTTGGAGGCCGCATGGCAACCCGGCGGATTGGCGAAGGGCGTGCAGACCACGGGGCTCAGTTTATGACAGCCAGAAGCACGCAAATGAAACAGCTCATCCAGGAATGGGAAAAAAAACGGCTGGGGAATGGAACAAAGGCTTTGCCCGTGCAGAAAATATAGAAGACCGAAAAATAAGCGATAATGGCGGAGATGGACATCCCCGCTATGCAGGAGTAGATGGTATGTCTCCTTTCGTAAAAAGGCTTTGGAAAGGAAAAAATATACATACTTCCCACCGCGTACAGACGATTAAGCCGGGAAAAGAAGGCTGGATTGTAGAAGGAGAAGCAGGAGACATTTTTCTTTTTCAGCAGAAGGGGTTCTAGTCACCGCACCTATGCCGCAGACGCTGGCGCTCTTTCCGGATTTTCCGGGTTCTTCTAAAGATAAGAAAGCAATGGAAGAGCTTACCTACGAGAAAAGCATTGGATTAATGATTACTTATACCGGAGAAACAAAAATTCCTGATACCGGCGGCATTCAGTGGGAAAAAGGCGATATTGCGTTTGCCGGATGTAACTACAAAAAAGGTATATCCAAAGAAAAGCTGCTGACCATTCATGCCAGCGGGGACTGGTCGGATGCTCATTGGGAGAAAGCGGATGATACGCTGCAGAACGCTCTTCTCGAAAAAATCGACTGGCTTCTGGATGGGGCGGAAATACAAGATGTACAAGTAAAAAAATGGCGGTATGCCAAGCCTAATGTACTTTTTCCTGAAAGAAGTATAAGCTGGAATTCTCCGATACCTGTAGCATTTGCCGGAGATATTTTCAAAGAAGGCAAAGTAGAAGGGGCTATCTTATCAGGAAAACATGCGGCTGAACATTTATCTCTCTAAAATAAAAAGCCTGCTGAAGATATGTCTTCAGCAGGCTTTTGGTTTATTTAAAAGGCGTGGCGGCAGAGTTCCCCAATTCTTTGGATCGTTCAATAGCCCGCATAATACTAGCAGTGAAATGCTCCTGTACATGATGCTGTTCGAGCACTTCAAAAGCAGCTTCTGTCGTACCGGCGGGACTCATAATTTCTTTATATAATTCTTTTGACGTTTTCTCAGTATGCTGCAGCCGCAGAGCTGCCCCGAAAAAAGTTTGTATAATAAGCTCTTTTGCTTCATCTTCATGGAGTCCGGCCTGTCTCCCCGCATTTTCCATAGCCTCCACCATATAATACAAATAGGCAGGACCGCTGCCGGCAATGCCGGTAACGGCATCCATTTTTTCTTCAGCCAGCTCGGTTACCGTGCCGATGGAACGAAAAAGGGCAGCCACAATCTTTGCGTCTGTTGACGATGCATAAGATCCTAGAGAGATTGCTGTAGCGGATGCTCCAACTTTAGCAGAAGTGTTAGGCATCGCCCGTATAACCGGCGGATGAATCGCGAAGAGGTTTTCCATATACATAGTAGAAATACCTGCCATGACAGAGACGATAATTTGTTCGTTTGACAATTTATGACGAATGGACTGTATCGCATCTTCTGCATGCCGGGGCTTCATGGCCAGTATGATTACAGAAGCTTCTATTGTGTTTGTGTCTTTTAACTGGAAGGATTGGATCCCATATTCTTTTTCCAGACGGAGAAGTTTGTCTTTGTCCGAATGGTTGGTTACTGAAATTTGATCAGGTTTTACGAGTTCTTTTCGGATCAGACCTCCGATGATGGCTTCTGCCATCGCTCCTGCTCCAATAAAAGCAAACGTTTGGTTCGTAAGCATAAGCGCCTCCTATTCTTTTATCTGTCCAGTACCCTGAATAATATATTTATAAGACGTCAGCGCTTTAAGTCCCATTGGGCCGCGGGCATGAAGCTTTTGAGTGCTGATACCGATTTCTGCACCGAAGCCAAATTCAAAGCCGTCCGTAAATCGAGTGGAGGCGTTGTGATAAAGAGCCGCTGCATCAATGGCGGTAAAAAATGCCAGCTTATTTTCTTCGTTTTCAGTTATGATCGACTCAGAGTGAGTGGTGCCATACGTTTGGATATGGGAAATTCCTTCTTCTGCACTGTTAATGCACTTCATGGAAACAATATAATCGAGGTATTCCTCCGCCCAGTCGGACTCCTCAGCAGCTTTAATATCGGAATGAAGCGCCTGAATTCTCTCATCTCCCCGGATTTCAACTCCTGCCAGTAGAAGCTCTTCAATTAATTCTTTTCCATTTTCCTGCAGCCAGTTTTCGTGTACAAGAATGGTTTCGCAGGCGTTGCAGACAGAAGGACGCTGTGTCTTTGCATTAATGGCGATATCGATGGCCATTTTTTTATCGGCAGATTCGTCGATCAAAACGTGACAGTTTCCAACACCTGTCTCTAAAACGGGAATGGAGGACTGTTCAACGACGGTTTGTATAAGACCGGCGCCGCCGCGTGGAATCAGTACATCAAGATACTTATTCATTTTAAACATTTCTGAGGCCCCTTCACGTGACGTGTCTTCTGCCAGCTGAATAGAGTCAGGAGAAAGGGAGTATTTCGCCATGCCGGCGTGAATAGCATCAATAATTGCCTGGTTGGAGTGGTAGGCAGAGGAACTCCCGCGGAGCAGCACGGCATTTCCGGTTTTTACTGCTAAAGCAGTTGCATCTGCTGTTACATTAGGCCTGGCTTCATAAATAATACCGATAGCGCCGAGCGGCACCCGTATCTTCTTTATTTCGAGTCCGTTGGGACGATCCCATGCTTCTATTTCTTCTCCGATAGGGTCAGGGAGGGCAGCAACGTCGCGAAATCCGTCCGCCATTGTTTTAATGCGCTCCTCTGTTAAACGCAGCCTGTCCAGGAGAGCCTCGGTGAATCCTTTCTCCATTCCAGCCTCTATGTCTCTCTGGTTGGCCTCCATTATGGTAAGCGTGTGTTCTTCCAAAGACAAAGCCAGCTCATTTAATACGTTGTTCTTGCGGGCAGCGTTCAGTAAAGCAAGTTCACCGGCTGCCTGTTTTACTTTTTGGCCCTGTTCTGTCATTTTACTCATTTACTTCATCTCCTTCATAGCAACCCAATCATCGCGGTGGATGACTTCAGCTTTGATCGTTTTTGTGAAAGCTGCAGCTTCCGAACTTGATTTCCCTTTAATATCTGCTAATTCAGCAGAAGACATATTGACCTGGCCCTTGCCGATAAGCGTTCCTTTTTCATCAACAACCTGAACGACCGCGCCGCTGCCGAATGTGCCTTTAATTAACTTGATACCTGCCGGCAGAAGGCTCCTCCCATTTTGAAGAAGAGCTCGTTTTGCACCGCCGTCCACAACGAGTTCCCCGGTTGGGAGGGAGTGCAGGGCAAGCCACTGCTGTTTTGATTTCAACGTAAACTGACCGGGATAGCCAATGTACGTGCCGTTTCCTTTTCCATCGATAATATCTGTAAGTTTATTCGGACCTGATCCAGTTCCGATAAATATACGCAGACCCAGCTGCAATGCCGTTTGTGCAGCGAGAAGTTTTGATTTCATTCCGCCGGTTCCAACGAGGCTGCCGCTTCCGCCGGCTCCAATGAGAAGCTCATCCGTGATTTCAGAAAGAAAGTGATATTTCTTGGCTGAAGGATTGTCTTTTGGGTGCGAATCATAAAGTCCGTCTACATCGGTAAGAATAAATAAATCATCTGCCTGGCACAGTCCTCCTACAAGAGCCGACAACATATCGTTGTCGCCAAAAGTAAGCTCATCCACCATAATAGAATCATTTTCATTAATAATAGGGAGCACCTGGCGCTGAAGAAGTTCAGAAAGCGTATTATATGCATTTTGATATTGTGGCCGGTTGGAGAAATTATCACGCGTCAGCAGCAGCTGGCCTGTCGAAATTCCGTACGAATGAAATTCCTTTGTATAGGCTTCCATGAGGAGTCCCTGACCTACCGCAGCAGCTGCCTGCTTGCCGGCAAGCTTTACAGGACGGGAGGGATAGCCCAGCTGGCCGAATCCTGCAGCCACCGCTCCAGACGAAACGAGAATGACCTGATGGCCTTTTTCCCGGAGTGCTGCAATGGCTGACACGTGTTCTGTTAATTTTTTTTCACTCAGCCTGCCATTTGGAGTAGTCAGCGAACTGCTTCCAATTTTGACGACAATTCGTTCCTTTTTCATGTGGCCTCTTCTCTCCATTCCCTTTATCTGTTAATACAAAAAAGCCTCCATCCTAATAAAGGACGGAGACGTATAATCCGCGGTGCCACCTTCGTTGAAAAGCGGTAAATACAGCTTTTCCACTTGGAACTTTAACGCAGTTAACGATCAGGCTTTGGGCCTGACAGCTCCAGAGCAGGTTCATAAAAGAGATGTTACAGCGCCTCTCAGCCAATGAGCGCCATTTTCTGTACGACATCCTGCTTTTATTACTATTCTCCTTCGACACTGTTTCTCTTTTTTTTGATTCGGGATGATACAATAGTTGTTCATATTATGTTTCATAGACGCAGAGTTGTCAAGCAAATTAAAGACACTCGTGAAGGCCGGGAATATACAGTTAAAAATACACAGAAAGGGAGATGAAATGATGACAATTGGAAAAACAGTAGTAATTACGGGAGCTGGAAGCGGGCTTGGGCGATGGATCAGTATTGAAAGCGCGAAGCGCGGTTACTCTCCCATTCTGGTAGGGCGCTCTGGAGAAAAGCTGAGAGCTGTTCAGCGTGAACTGGTGGATCTTGGAATCAGCTCAGATATAGAAACGGCTGATATTAGGAATCACGAGGATAATAAAAGAGCAGCCGAAGCGATTTTAAATCGCACAAAAAAAATTGATGTACTTATTAACAATGCCGGGTTTGGATATTTCGCCGAAGCGGAGAACCTTTCTTATGATAGCGCCAGGGAAATTATGGAAGTGAACCTGCTCGGCTTAATCGATTGGACCAGCTTGTTTCTGCCGTATTTAAAACAGCAGCAGAGCGGTCGTATTATTAATATCGGTTCTATGGCCGGGAAGCTGGCAACCCCTAAAGCCTCTGCTTATGCTGCAAGTAAGGCTGGTGTTATTGCTTATTCAAATGCGCTCCGAATGGAAGTGAAACCGCACCGGATATCTGTGATGACGGTAAATACCGGGCCGGTTAAAACCCCGTTTTCGAATAAAGCCGATCCAACTGGAAAGTATGAAAAATCGGTGAGCAGGCTTGCGATTCGCCCTGAAAAGCTTGCACGTACTATTGTAAAAAACATAGATGGCAGGGCAAGAGAAATAAATCTGCCTGGTTACATGAACAAAGCAGCCCTGCTGTACAGCCTGTTTCCAAAAACGGTAGAACAGCTGGGCAGAAAACAGTTCATGAAAAAGTAAGCATGGAGTGACTGGTCATGTGCGCTCTTCTTTATAAAAATGGGAGCCTGTAATCGATTCATACACATGAATGCCGCTCATTGTAACTGCCATTGTGCTGCCTCCCGGAAACACGGAATCGCCGCACATCCACAGGCCGGGCAGTTTTGTACGATGAGAAAGGCTGTTGAAAAGTGCATACCGGCTTGTCTGGGGAAAGCCTCCCACCATGCCGTCCGGCCGATGTATATAATGCTCCCACGCATGAGGGGCACCGGGTAGCAGGGAAGTAAGAGCGTCAGACCAGCCTGTCTGTGATAAAAGAATGTGTTTCAATTCTTCGAGGGTCTGCCGCTTCTGCTCGTCATAAGTGGCTCTATTTTTCCAGCGGTCGGGATCGGTATGTGTGGAAATAGTAAAGGTTCGTTCCCGTCCCGGAGCTCTGAGTGTATCCTCTTCTTCGGATAAGGAAACAAACATATGCTCTTTTTCAAAAGCATTTTCCGGTCCCCACATAATCTGCTGAAACAATGGGGCATCGGAGGGCGCTTCTGTCAGCGTGCCATACATAGAAAAAGCGCTCCAGATCGAAGTGCGGCTTCTTTTCTGCCA
>NZ_JALBWT010000043.1:0-38441 GCF_023845525.1 Sinobaca sp. H24 | reverse complement strand
TTAACAGCACACGGCCGATCTGTTCAGCCTGAAGAAGGGCCTGGGCGACCGATTCCCTCCCGGAAGTAATCATAATGCCTTTCAGACCAAATTTTTCTGCAAAGCTCATCGTCACCGCATCCCCGATGATCAACGTCGTTCCATTCTCCCAGGCCTCATATACGGCACGCTCTGTCTCAGCGGGCGTGTTTACTTTCGTGTATGGGATAGATAATGCCAGCAGCTTGGAGACTTCACTCACGCCGTTGCAGACGCTTGGAAACCCGATTACCCGCGCCTTTTCTTTGGTACCCCTCACAAGCAGCAGCGTACGCAGAATATCAAAACCGGATACGTCTATCTCAACAAGCGGTACTGCGGCACTTCCTTTAATCGTTGCTGCCGTCAACCCGCGGCTGACAATCACGTCGACGCCGCGTTCTTCGAGAAGCGCTGCCTGCCGAAGCGCATCCACTTCCCGGGTCACACTCATGTCTATTTCAATTCCATTGAGTAAAGCTGCCTGATCGAGCACCACATGCTCCAGTCCTCTGTATGGGGCAAGTACACCAATTTTTACTGTCATTTCCATCTCCTTTTAAAAAGTGTTTCATATTTAAACAATAATTGTCTGGATGTTGCAATTTTAAATGCTTGCTGTAACAATCATTATAAGTTTATGAAAGCGTTTGTCAATTCGTGATGATTCATTTTTATAAAAAAGGAAAGGAAAAGAAACGACGGTTTTGTCTTTCTTTTCTTTTTAACCCGCACGATTGAAAGCGTTTACTAAAAAGGAGGAACAGGTATGCAAATCAAGAAGACGGTTGAAAAAGTTCCAGGGGGATTAATGGTCGTTCCCCTGATGCTCGGTGCGCTTCTCAATACGATTGATCAGCTGCAGCTAGGATTCATCGTACAGTTTCTTCAATTTATCGGTGCTCCTGAGACAGAGGAAGGTACCTACGAATTCCTGAGAATCGGCGGCTTTTCCCAGGAGCTTTTTAAAGACGGGGCGCTCGTACTGATTGCTTTGTTTCTCTTTTGCGCCGGTTCACAAATGAACTTGAAAATCGGCGGCAAGGCGCTGAAAAAAGGCGTTCTGCTTACATCCAGTAAATACTTAGTCGGCCTGTTCATTGGTCTTGCTTTTGGTTTCTTTTTCGATCCGATGAGCGGCATTCTTGGCCTTTCCACTGTCGCCATAATCGCTGCTATGACAAACGGAAACGGCGGCATGTACGCTGCTCTTACCAGCCAGTACGGTAACCGTTCCGACGTAGGCGGCGTGGCTGTCCTCTCTATTAATGATGGTCCCTTTTTCACAATGATGTCTCTCGGCCTGCTTGGTGCCACGTTCCCATTTGCAACGTTCCTTGCCGTGCTGCTTCCAATTGCTATCGGTATGATTTTAGGAAACCTTGATGAGGATATCCGCACGTTCTTAAAACCCGGAGAGATTCTGCCAGTGCCGTTTTTCGCCTTTGCTCTTGGTGCCGGCATGAACTTCGCGCTTTTCTTTAACCCGGAAGTTGTTGGAGCCGGTATTGCTCTCGGTCTGATGACAACTATTCTTACTGGACTTGGCGGTATTCTGGTCTTTAAGCTGTTTAGAGAAAGAAGCTATATTGCACCTATTGCCGAAGCCTCAACGGCTGGAAACGCGGTCGGTACCCCGGCAGCCATTGCTGCAGCGGCAGCCACGTCTGCAGCCAGCGGGGCAATGAGCCAGGCCGATGCGGATGCGTACCAGAATCTGGCCAGTCTAGCCACAGCCCAGATTTCGATCTCTGTTATCGTGACTGCGATTCTTTGTCCAATAGCCGTTATACTCATCGACCGTTACCAGCGTAAACGCGGCATTATCGGAACGAAAGAGGATTTTGAAACAGGCAGCAGTGACGAAACTAAATAGCAGCGAGGTGTTATACAGTGGATGTATGTATCATAGCGGATGATTTAACCGGAGCAAATGACGCGGGTGTCCAGTGTGCCGGAAACGGCTACACTCCCGCTGTTGCTTTAACAGATACCCTTTCTTCCGCCATGCTTCAGGAACAGGTGTTAATTGTTAACACGGATTCCCGTCCGCTTGGCGCACAGCAGGCGTATAATAGAGTGCGCCGCACAGCTGACGTACTTGCTTCCGGTAAACCGGATATCGTATATAAAAAACTTGATTCCACTCTCCGCGGAGCAGTGGGTGCAGAACTGGACGCTGTATATGATGCGTTCCAGCCGGATTTTATAGTGGTGAATCCTTCCTATCCGGATAAGCACCGGATCATTAAAGAAGGAAGGCTTTATGTTAACGAGGTGCCGCTGGCAGGACGCAGGCTACACAACGTCTGCAGACCAGACAGTCGGAACATCCAACGTGGTCGAGCTCATAGAAGTCCATAGCAGCCGACGGGCGGCACATTTGTCCGATGATATGCTGCACGGGGCGGAGTTGGACACTGTGCTGAACAGAATGAAACAGCGGGAAGTTGCTTACCTTTCTTTTGATAGTCAAACAGATATAGAATTACAGGCGGGAATGGAGCGGCTGCAGCAGTCCGGTTTTTCTATCATCTTTGCCGGATCAGCGGGAGCCGCAGCTTATCTTTTTCCTGCTGCTTCAAAAGAACAGCAAAATCCGGCCTATCAAACACTTATGAAAAACCCGGCGGCACGATCAGCGCTGTTTGTGGTCGGAAGCCGAGCGGAAATAAGCCGCAGGCAGCGGCAGACTCTAATGACAGAGCCAGCCATCGTCCCGCTGTCGCTCTCCCCCGCTTTGTTTTTTGATCAGAAAAGCCGGGAAATGGAAATAGATAGAATCATCGCACAAATTATTCATCAGGAGCCGTTTTATCTTCTTCTATACATTGAGTCGGGCCGAACCGCCGTACAGGCTGTCGAAAACCTCGCTGCCGATGCCGGGCTGAGCCTGCAGGAAGCATCGCTTTATATGGCGGAGCAAACAGGCAGAATCGTACGACGTATCTATGAAAGCCTGCCATATGAGGGCCTGTTTCTCACCGGAGGCGATATCGCAGCAGCTGTCAGTACGGCCCTTGGCAGTGATTCACTGGAGCTTTACGGCGAATGGGAGCCGGGTATTCCCCTCGGCTGCTTAAGAGGGGCTTACCGCCCTCTCGTTATGACAAAGGCAGGAGGATTCGGAAACGAAGATTCCCTTGTACAGGCTCTACATTTTTTTCAAGGAGGTACAAAGTTATGAGTAAACCAATTATTGCCATTACGATGGGCGACGCAGCCGGTGTCGGACCGGAAATCATTGTCAAAGCACTTCAGGATGAGACGATCTATACCCGCTGCCGGCCTTTCGTAGTTGGGGACACCGCACGTTTAAATGAAGCGGCTTCCTTATGCGGCCTGTCTGTAAAAGCAGCTTCTATTTCATCCGTCGCAGACGCCGCTTTTTCCCAAGGCACGATTGACTGCCTGCAGGTAGGAGCACTTCCGGAGAATCTGGCGTTTGGAAAGTTGTCGTTTGAAGCAGGCAAACATTCCTATTTATATGTAGAAAAAGCCGTAGCTCTTGCGATGAATCAGGAAGTAGACAGCATCTGCACGGCTCCGTTAAATAAAGAAGCGATGCAGGGGGCAGGCTACAAGTACCCTGGCCATACGGAAATTCTCGCGGGCCTTACCGATACAAAAGATTATTCAATGATGCTTTCCGCCCCGAATTTAAAAGTAATTCACCTGACGACTCATTTAGGTCTCCGGGACGCCATTGATGCAATCAACCCGGAGAGGACTTTTAATGTTTTGTCCCTTGCAAACGAAACGCTCATCAAAGCCGGCATCCCCCATCCACGGATCGCTGTCTGCGGCATTAATCCCCACGCCGGCGAAAACGGCCTTTTTGGACAGGGCGAAGAGGAAGAAAAGCTCGTTCCGGCTATTGAGAAGGCGCAGCAGCAGGGTATGGATGTCGTAGGCCCATCGCCGGCGGATACGCTCTTTTACCGGGCGGTGCGCGGTGATTTTGATATTGTCGTCGCCTGCTACCACGATCAGGGTCATGCTCCTGTAAAAGTTCTCGGCCTCGAAGCCGGAGTCAATATTACCGTCGGATTAAATTATGGCGTTATCCGTACGTCCGTGGATCACGGCACGGCTTTTGATATTGCCGGAAAAAACATTGCCGATCCGAGAAGTCTGCAGGCAGCCCTGCAGGCGGCGATTGAGCTGAGTCCGGTATAAAAATGGAACGATTTGATGCGCATTTTCATATAGTAGACCCGCAGTACCCGCTCACAGTGAATCAGGGGTACCTGCCCGAGCCGTATACGATCACAGATTATCAGAATGAAACGAGCGGTCTTTCCATTCAGGGCGGTGCGCTTGTGTCTGCTTCCTTTCAAGGATATGATCAGTCCTATTTAAAAGAAGCTCTAAGCCGTCTCGGTCCGGAATTTGTCGGAGTAACGCAGCTGCCCACGAATACGACCGAGACTGAAATAGCGGCACTTGACGAATTAGGGGTACGGGGCATCCGCTTCAATCTGCACCGGGGCAATCCCGATTCACCAAAAGCTATAGAAAAGTTCGCCAGGCAGGTATATGACACAGCAGGCTGGCACTCGGAATTTTATCTTCCCTCCAGCAGGCTTGATACCTATACCGATCTGATGAAAAAACTGCCGGCTGTTTCAGTGGATCATCTGGGCATTACCGACGATGGGTTTGAGGATCTGCTTCGTCTTGTCTCCAGAGGGATACGGGTGAAAGCTACGGGATTCAGCCGCACAGAGCTCGATGTAGCAGACACCCTTTCCCGCCTTTATAATGAAAACCCCGACGCCCTTATGTTTGGAACAGATCTTCCTTCAACCAGGGCTCCGGAACGATTCAGGCCGGACGATATTCAATGCATTATAGAGACTTTGGGCGAAGCAAAGGCTGCCCGTGTATTATCAGCCAATGCCCGCTTTTGGTACCGCCTGGACAAATAAAACAAACAACCGCCGCATCCGCGGCGGTTGTTTGTTTTATTTAATAAAGCTTGATCCCTGTATCATCTCTGGACGGGCACCCAGCACCATTAAAGAGAGCTTCGAGCAGCCGACGTGATCGTGGGCCTCTAAAAGATTCGAAAGGGCGGAAAAGTCATCCCGTGCTTTTAACTGCTGTACCTCTTCCATGTATAAATCCAGTACGGATTCTTTCATAAAAGCCGGCCGGTCATCTTCTGAGGTTCTGTCCGTCAGCAGGCCTCCCAGGTAGCTGTAGCGGACCTGCAGCTGCCGGGTCAGGCTGACCACGTGGTGAAACTGTTCATACAACGACGGGTGTGTTTGCTTGAGTTGATGTAAGTCTTCTTTGGCCCGCTGAATGTCATGCAGACCGGGCATCGTTTTTATCATGACGTAACGGCTCCTTTTTCCCATGGTTTTTCCAGGGCAATAATATTGTTCAGCTGTTTGCTCTGCGTGCGGCGGATATGACGCTGCTCTGCGCGCTCTTTTCCGGATTCGTATAAAAATGTCTCCTCTTTTGTTTCCGGCAGAATCCCGGGAACAGAGAGCGGTTTTTTATTTTCGTCCAGTGCTACAAAGGTTAAAAACGCGGTGGCGGCCATCCGGCGTTTGCCTGTCATCATGTCCTCGGCAATCACCTTACAGAAAATCTCCATCGATTTATCTCCAGTATAGGATACAAAAGACTCTACACATACCGAATCCGACTGCGTAATAGGATACAAAAAGTCAATGGAATCCGTAGAGGCAGTCACACATTCTTTAACCCTTGCGTGGCGCCTTGCCGAGAGCGTCGCATTATTATCCAGCTTTTTCATTAACACCCCGCCAAACAAGGTGTTGTAGTTGTTCAAATCGTTTATCATCACCTGGTCGGTGTTAACAATTAAACTTTCTCTTGGATGTTTCGCATGTATCATGGTCGTTCGTCCCTTCTTTCCTTTGCGTCTGTTTTCAGTATATAAGGCACATCAGCAAAAGAAAAATGGCTATTTTATATGTTCAGCATAGACGCTGTCTATGAGATGGTTTTCATGACTGCCGGGTAAGAGGCCTTTTATCCGAATAGCTGCATATTAAAAACGCCTTCTAAGTAGAAGGCGCCTCCATCATTAAACGCTCCTGTGTGAAGCGGAGCCATTCGGTTGTCGCAAAGGATACATAACTATGTTTACGCCAGATAATCGCAAGGTCCCACTCCAGCATCGGCTTGACTACTTTAATGGCACATAGGTCTTCCTGCAGCTGTCGGGACACACTGTGGGGCAGGATAGAAATGCCCAGATGCGATGCAATCATCTTTCCAATAAAGTCCCACTGCGTACTCTCGGACACTACTTTGGGCGAAAACCCTGCTTCCCGGCAGGCATCGGTTATCCGGTCATTTAACGCAAAATCTTTGTTAAACAATATAAGCTGCTCCTGTTCAAGCTCTTCCATCCGAACCTGTTTGCGGGAGGCAAGCGGGTGCGCGGGAGGAACGACTACCTTGAGATCCTCTCGCATAAATGAAAACGAATGAAATTCCTCTGCTTTGGTCGGCAATACGGTAATACCGACATCGAGCAGGTCCTCCCGGATATCCTCTTCAATTTTTTTCGTGCCGTTTTCCTGGAGCTGAAATGTAATGTTCGGATACAGCTGATGAAATTCCCCGAGAATCTTAATAAATCGATCGGCATCCATAATCGGCGGAAGCCCAATACGGATATGCCCCTTCTGCAGACCCATCAAATCGTTCAGCTCCGTCTGCAGGCTGTCAAAAGCACGGGCAATCGTTTCTGCCTGTCCCAGAATCATCCGTCCGGCATCCGTCAGTACGAGCTGTTTATGGGACCGGTCAAACAATTCTGCTCCGAGATCTGCTTCCAGGTTTTTTATCATTTTGCTGATAGTCGGCTGCGTAATAAACAAATGCTCAGCAGCTTTTGTGAAGCTTTGAAAACGTGATACTTCTATAAAGTATTTTAAATGGCGGATATCCATAGAACCGTCTCCTTTTATGAGGAAGGATGTTTCGCGAGCACCAGTTTTTGGATAGCATCTGCGACACCGTGCGCATTATTGGATCGTGTTTCATAATCGGCGTGCTCTTTAATAACCGGGATCGCATTTTCCATCGCGACCCCGCAGCCGGCATATTGGATCATGGATAGGTCGTTGCCGTTGTCCCCAATGCACATCACTTCCTCGCGGCCAATCCCGAGCGTTTCGGCAAGCTGCTGCACCGCATTGCCTTTGCTTGCTTCAGGGTGCAGAATTTCAAAAAAGTAAGGAGCGCTCTGGACCATCGTATACTTCTGTTTTAACGCTTCCGGCACGGATGAGATAACCTCACTCAGCTTTTCCGGGTCATGAATATACATGACTTTTGGAAACAGCGTATCTCTTGGCATATCCTTTACTTCACGATAGCTGAGCGGCAGCTGTGTCAGGTAGGCCTCTACGATTGTATATCGGCTGATATCTTTATTTGGTGTATACACCTGCTCGGCATCAAAAAAGTGCATGGGCGTCTGCAGCTCCCGGCTTACATCGTAAAGCTCTTCCAGGTTTTCATAGGTCAGCGACAACTCCGAGACCACACGGCCGGTATGACTGTCCTGCACCAAAGCACCATTATAGGCGATGACATAATCGCCTTCATCCTGCAGGCCGAGCTCCTCGAGATAGCGGTAGACGCCTCCAATGGGACGTCCGGTGCAGAGCACTATATGCGAACCCTTCGAGCGGGCCTCAAGCATAGTCTCCCGCACTTCTGTCGTAATCTCATGCTGATCGTTCAGCAGGGTTCCATCCATATCAATTGCAATTAATTTATACATTAGAAATCTCCTATCCCGTTTCTCTATTTTTCCACCCTATCAGCATAGCGCGTTTAAAGTATGAAATCTATCCCGTTTTTGTAAAAAAAGACACCACTCTTAGTAAGTGGTGCTGGCAGAGTATAATCATTTAGACAGAAGGCAGCTGGTCTTAAGGAAGCAGAACGACTTTGCCCAGCTTTCCTGCTTTTTTAAAATACGTTTGCGCCGCTTTCGCCTCTTCTAACGGATACGTACAATCAATAACCGGTTTGATTTTTCCTTCTGAAACGGCTTGAAGCATACGCTCAAACTCTTCTCTCGTTCCTAATACAGAACCATAAAGTGTAATGTGCTTTAAATAAAGGGTTCTTAAATCAAGTTCTGTCTTCTGACCGCCTGCTGAACCAGCAGTACAGAATTTCCCGCCTTTCTTAAGCACCTGGAGGGAAGTAGAAAATAATGCATCCCCTACGACATCCAATACAGCGTCTACCTGGCCGTCATTTATTTCCAGTATTTCTTCAGCAAGGTTCACTGATCTATAAGATAAAACATGAGCAGCGCCCAGTTGCCTTATATCCTCCTCCAGGGCCAGGTCCCCTACAATAGCAATAACCCTTGCTCCATATACTTTTGAAGCAATTTGTACATTTAAAGATCCCACCCCGCCGTTCGCCCCCGTTACAACTATTGTTTCTTCAGGCATGATTTGGATTTGTTCTGCCATATGCCACGCGGTCAAACCACTGACCGTAAAAACCGCACTCTCTGTATAGTCGGACAGCGGCATATCAAAACATAAATGAGCCGGCCATACGACGTATTCCGCGTATCCGCCGTCATATTCCGATCCTATAAAAGACATATCTTCTGAATAATGTTCAGATCCTGCTTTTCCACTTGACGTAAACGGGAAAAGAACGACGTCTCTGCCAAGCATGGAGGGGGTCACAGAACTTCCTTCTTTTACTATCGTTCCTGTTATGTCAGAACCCGGCACTCGGGGAAATTGAACCCCCTCTTCCCGCCACCCTGACTGGGACCCGGTGCCATAGGCTCCTTCTCTCATCCAAATTTCTGTATTGTTTATGGCGCAGGCCTCCACTTTAACCAGTACCTCGTTCTCTTTTGGTTCTGGAATAGTCCGGTTAACTAATTCTAATTTATCGATATCACCGTAGCCTGTTACTTGTACAGCTTTCATATAAACATCGCCTTTCTTTCAATACTAAGTCTGGATCTGCTTATTGAGAGCTTCGTTTTTCAGCAGTTAAAAAATAATCAGACGTTATATCTACCAGCATAGCGCGTTTGAGGACTGAAATCTATCCGGATTCCATAAAAAGACACCGTCCTGCCTGGAGCGGTGTCTCGTGAATATCTCTTTATTTAATAAGAAAGCCGGGCTGTTCCATATATTTTCATCGCTTCTCTCATAAACACAGCCAGCCCCTCCCCAAACTGATCGATATTTTTCGTGAAACGTTCGTCTTCGGTATACATCTCTCCAAGACTGATAAACACTTCCGGCGGATAGGTGCCGATCGTCTGCAGAAGCTCGTACCATTCTCCGATTCTTTTCTGTGCCTCATCAGAGCCCGGATCATACCGGCGCACTTCTGCCAGACTTTGGTATAAGGCAGTAAACCGCTCCTGGCCGTTTTCCTCGCATTGATTAATTTTCCGGTTTACTGATGTAACGTACTCTTTGCCCCAGCGTTCTTCTGCTTCCTCAATGTACGGATTATCGGTGAAGTCAAACCCTGTGAATTTATCAGCGTTACTCATTATCTCTTCTCCTTTATGGTAGCTTATCGTCCGTTCGATCGTGTGGATCATTTCCTGAATCTGCCGCTGTTTGGCCAGAAGCTTTTCCTTGTGAGTACCCAGCATACGAACCTGTGTCTGCACCTCCAGTGAGATCATCTCCTTAATAGATAGCAGGGGTACACCGGCTTCCCGGAAAAGCAATATCTGCTGAAGGCAGTCCATGCCCTCATCACTGTATAGTCTGTAGCCTGAGTCCGTGCGCATGGAAGGCACGAGCAGTCCGATCTCATCATAGTGATGGAGCGTTCGCACACTGATTCCCGCAGTTTCTGCCGCTTTTTTAATTTGAAGCATCTGTCGTTTCCTCCTTTCTTGTCTTTTACGATAAAGGATAACGCTGCGTCAGGGTCAATACCGGCAGACAAAAAAACTCCTGCCCGGTGTCCGGACAGGAGTTGTATTTATTTAACGTGGGCCTGAATCGTTTCTTCATCCATTTTCAGAACATCCGTCATATAGCCTCTGCCCCAGTCATACATTACATCGAGAATAGGAATCAAGGTTTCACCATGACTTGTGAGGGAATACTCTACTTTAGGCGGAACGACCGGATATACTTCCCGGTGGACGATCTGGTCCTCTTCCAGCTCTCTCAGCTGGGTAACGAGCATACGCTGCGTAATACCCGGAATCATGGCTTTCAGCTCGCCAAATCGTTTGGTTCCTTCTTTACCTAAATGCCAGATAATCAACATTTTCCATTTACCGCCGATGATGGATAACGTTAATTCTTTTTCACAGTTGTATACTTTCTCATCAAATCTACTCATGTTCTTTATCCCCTTTATGGGCTGTCACAGCCCAATAGTATACTTTTTATCACTATGTGTGTTAAATGTGGGTACTTACATTATCTGCTTGTACGAAGTATACTTGATTTTGTGCCTGGGGTAAAGAACCTCTCACACTTTTTCAAACAATCAACTGGAGGTTTTACCTATGAATAGATTTACAATACCAAGAGACATTTATTTCGGAGAAGACGCACTGGGCGTACTCGAAACATTAGAAGGTAAAAAAGCCCTCGTTATCGGCGGCGCTTCTGCCAAGAAAAACGGCACGCTTGATGCGATCGAGCAGAAACTGGCTAAAGCATCGATTGAAACAAAAGTAATCGAAGGTATATCTGATGAACCAACAACGCAGAAAATCAGCGAAAGTGCATCTGTTCTGGAATCGTTTCAGCCGGATTGGGTTATTGGAATCGGCGGCGGTTCTGTTATGGACGCAGCAAAAGCAATGTGGGTATTCTATGAGCATCCGGAGCTTACGTTTGAAGATGCAACCAAACCATTTGAACTTCCACGCCTGCGCGGCAAAGCGAAGTTCATCGGTATTCCAACTACAAGCGGAAGTGCTTCTGAGATTTCCAACCTGTCTGTAGTGACAGACGCGGAAACAAATATCAAATATCCAATGGCTGACTTTGAACTGACGCCGGATATTGCCATTATTGATCCAATGACAGTAGATCAAATGCCAAAGGATGTAACAGCTAATACAGGAATGGATGCCGTGACACACTGCATCGAAGCGTATGTAGCCAAGCCTCGCACAGTATTTACCGATGCATTGGCATTAGAAGGCGCAGAAATACTAAAGAATGACCTGCTTCGTTCATACGACGGCAACAAAGAAGCCCGCGAACAGGTTCATTATGCACAGGCAATGGCCGGCATGGCATTTGCCAACGCCGTACTCGGTAACGCCCACAGCCTGGCTCACAAAAGCGGTCCAACGTTCGGCATTGCCCACGGTCTTGCCAACGCCATTTACCTGCCGTACGTCATGCAGTTCAACCGTTCTGTTTCAGCAGATCGTTTCGCTGTTATCGCAAAGCGCCTCGGCCTGAACGGCACGACATCAGAAGAACTGACAGACTCATTGATCGAATGGGTTCGTGACCTGAATGTACAGATGGATATTCCTTCCAGCCTGCAAAAATGGGGTCTTGATGAAGCGACATTTACTTCTCATGTAGAAGAAATGGCGAAAAATGCTGTCGGTGATCCATGTACCGGTACAAATCCTCGTGAAACATCCGAAGATCAGATGAAAAAACTGTACGAAGCTGCTTATTACGGACAAGACGTTACGTTCTAAAGCTGTCTGCACCTAAAAGCCCGGTTCCTCTACTAAGAGGAACCGGGCTTTTTTTGAAAAAAATAGTATATCCAGGAAGCCTGGCATTCAGCGGATGCGGCGGGTGCGCATCCGGCCGCGGCTTTTATGCCGTTTTTTTGCGTTTTTGCTTCGCTCGATCCGGTGCATCGCAACACCAACAAGCAGCGCACCAATAATTGACAACCATAAAATCAGATCCATAGCCATCCTCCTTTTCCAAGCGAACTCATGTGTGTTTAATCATATCATAGAAAAGAAAGCATTTCCCTCCTGCACTGTTAAAAAGAACAGGGTCTTTCCGCCATCGCAGAAGCCGCTCGCTGTCCGGCCGGCGTTACTGCCAATCCGCCCTTGGACGTTTCTTTCAACGAACCAGGCATACTGCTTCCAATGCGGTGCATTGTATCAATAACTTCATCACACGGAATGCGGCTTTGAATACCGGCTAATGCCATGTCAGCAGCGCTGAATGCAATCGAAGTGCCGATGACATTACGCTTTACACACGGGACTTCTACGAGGCCGGCTACCGGATCACATACAAGACCGAGCAGTGATTTCATCGCTATCGCCACCGCATCGGAGGCCTGAGTGGGAGTCCCCCCTTTTATTTCTACAATTGTACCGGCTGCCATTGCTGCGGCCGAGCCGATTTCTGCCTGACAGCCGCCGGCAGCACCGGAGATCATCTCATGATTGGCAAACACATAGCCAATGGCACTTGCTGAAAACAAGCCCATCGTTATCTGGTTCTCGCTGATATGCTGGTTCTCTTCGAGTGACAGCAGGATTCCGGGAAGAATACCCGCGGATCCGGCAGTAGGTGTTGCTACAATAACTTCCATCCGGGCGTTGCTTTCCGAGGTGGCCATGGCAAACAGCATCGCGTCGCTGATTAATTTTCCAGATAAAGGCACGTTCTGCTGCGTATAGTGCTGCATTCGGGCGGCATCGCCGCCGGAAAGGCCGCTTTCTGACTCCTCTGTATTCGTGATGCCCTGGCGTACGGCCTTCTTCATAACGTGCAGCCGTTCTCTCATTTGCAGAAGAATAGCTTCTTTCGTTTTGCCGGAGCGTGAAACTTCCCTGTTCAGCATCCACTCTCCAATGGATAGGTAATCTGCTTCAGCCGCGTTGACGATATCTTTCATTCGTTCTGTTGTCATAGTCGGCCAGCCAATCTGCTTTTATAAGTATCAGCTATTTGTTTAATATTACTGTCTGCCGGGATGTCGATACAAACCGCTTCGCCGTTGATGCTCCTTATTTCGGAAAGACCTCCTCCGATTGAAACACCTTCTATCGCTGTAAAATATCCGGAGCGGTTTGCATGAATATGGACCGTGTTTGGATGCCCTTCCCATCCTATGTCTGTTCTGGGATTCATCTTAACGACAAGTCCTTCTTTTATGGAATAACGCTTCGACTCACGTATGCTGTGGGATGCAGCCTCCATACCAAGAAGTCCTCCTACTATTGCTTTATCCGTGCCATGTCCCTGGTACGTATCTGCAAACGATCCATAAAGCATAATCTCTGTCCAGTCCGGAACTCCGCCAAGCCACTCATAAACAAACCTTCCGATGGATACGGCACCTGCGGTATGGGAACTGGATGGTCCCACCATAATCGGTCCAATAATATCAAAACAGCTGTTAAATCCCATTAAATCCACGCTCCTCTTAGGATTCAGCGTTTCCTCTGCCTCGGTAATGCTTTACTATACAAAAAAGGGACAGAGGAAAGCCAGAATTTCTTCTGCCTTTCCTCTGTCCCTTTTACCTGAGAGATTAGCTTCTTGAACGAAGCTCCCCTTTGGTGGCCCGCAGGCTCTCTCCAGAGGTGCATCCGGCAGCGGTCAGTTTACCTGAGAGTTTAACCGCCAAGGCCTTTTTGGCGAATTGCTCCTTCGGTGCCGGATTGGTACCCTCCGGTCTCTCCCACTGCTGTCATTTGCCGATCGGTTTATATCTTTGAATATATCGTGGTCCTCACTTGAAGTCAACTGCATATTGCATGTAGACAAGGAAAGAATTTCCTGCTATATTTTTAAATGATAATGATTTTCAATATCAATAAAGGATGGTGGATGTTAATGTATATTAAAAAGGCAGGTTTTTCAGCCTTTCTGTTCTGCTTTGTGCTTTTTCTTGCTGCCTGCGGCAGCAGTGATTCTGAGGAAAACAGCAGTGCGCAGGAAACAGAAGAAGCAGACGGCGGTATGAGAACCGTAACAGCCGGTAACGGTGAAGTGGAAATTCCGGCAGATCCAGAACGTGTTATCGCGCTTCAGTTTGCAGGAGACCTTCTTGCATTAGGCATTGAACCAATCGGAATCGACTCCACGTTAAAAAACAACTCCAATCATCTGGAAGAGGAACTTGCTGACGCAGAAGATGTTGGTGATCCTTCTGTTGAAAAAGTACTGGAGATGGAACCTGATCTTATCGTGGCTCCTACATATTTAGAGGAAAATGTAATTAGTCAGCTCGAGCAGATCGCCCCGACGATCACCGTACCGTGGGCGGAAATGGATGCAAAAGAAGAAGTCGCTCACTTTGGTGAGCTGCTGGACCGCGAAGAAGAAGCCGAAGAATGGATTTCCTCCTACGAACAGCAGGGAGAGGATGCGAAAGAACAGATAAACGATATTATTGAGTCTGGGGAAACAGTCGGCATGTATGAATTGTCTGCTAAAGAAATATATGTCCACACCACCCCGGGGCGCGGAACGTATAACTTATACGAAACGCTTGAGCTCCCTGCTCCAGACCTTGTGCAGGAGGAAGTGATTGATACCGGCGAGCAATTTGCCGCCCTTTCTCTTGAAGCCCTCCCTGAATATGCAGCGGATCATATGTTTGTCACAGTATATGAAGAAGGCGGCGTAGAGGAAGCAGAGGAACTGATGGAAAGCTCGATCTGGAAAAACCTGCCTGCTTATGAAAACGATCAAATTCATATGGTAGATCATAAAGAGTTTTGGTTTAATGACGGTGTGTCCATGGAGAAACAGCTGGATATCCTTGTAAATGAGCTGACGTCCGAGGAATAATTTAGAACGGCACATACGCTTCCAGTATAAGGACCAGACCGCCGTATAATGATTGGACACGTTCCAGACGAAGCGGGCTTTTTTCCACAAGATGCCGGGTCGACCGGTTTAATTGGCATCCTTCCGCCACCCGCTCCCAGGCCGGTGTTAGAATATCCTGAATCCTTGCCGCTCTCGGGTGGCTGTCCATACGAACGTGTTCCAAAAGTTGTATCCGTCCCCCGGGTTTCACTACTCTCGCGGTTTCATGTAACGCACGAATGGGATCCGGAATGGTACAAAAAGCAAGAAAAGCGGCGGCTTCATCAAACGTATCGTTAGAAAATGGCATATTCTCTGCAGAAGCCTGTGCCATATAATAGGATACGTGTGGCAGCGCTGTACGGCGGGAGATTCGTTTCAGCTTCCCCTCGTCCGGCTCCAGGAAGGTCACACTTTCCGCCTGTCTGTAGTAAGGCATCGATGCTCCTGTACCTGAGCCAATATCGAGAACGTTTCCTTTTACACCGGCAAGCATATCTCTGCGGATCTGCTTAAGCTTGACCTGTTCAAGTGGTGCCATCAACGTATCATAAATACAGCTTTTCATTTTTTCCTCCAAATAAAACCGGCTCTCTCTACGAGGACCGGTTTTCATTATTAGTTATGAATCTTCGGCGCCTGCTGTTTTATCTTTCGGACGCTTTTTCTTTATGTCAATGATACGTCCGCCGGCAAAGCCTTCGTTGATCATGCGGTCAATTTCAAGCTCGTATTCTTTTATTTCATCACGAATGGTACCCTTTTTTTCTTTTTCAGGAGCAGTCATCTTTGCCACCTCCCTTCTAAAAAGTCAGGTTACCTCTTAATAAAGCAGGAATATTCTCTTAATACTATTATATCACGATTAACCAATTATAATCTTTATTTGACTTTTTATTAAGTTCACTGTGATAGAATAAGAGTAACTATACGAATAAGTTATGTTGCCTATTCCATATGATTTAAGGTAAGGGGTACCGGTAATAAAGCGTTTAAAGGAGAAAGAATGATGCAGTTCACCGAAATTAATTATACGGAAAAGCTTGACCATATCGTTTCGGAAGCGATTGATTACTTGAGCACTTCCCTGCAGTCAAACACGGTCTTTTTTTCTACTTCCAACGGAACCGTTAATACAATACGTCGTGTGTTCAACCGAAGATACAAACTGCTTAAAGAAGGAGAAACACGGAACTATCGTTATGAGTTCTGCCGGGTGGTAACGGAGAGCGGAGAAAACCCGCTGGTTATTAATGATCTAAGCCTTCACCCGCTTACAAAAGAACATGTGATCACTAACTTTATAGGTACTGGTTCTTTAATAGGCGTTCCAATTTTTACTGATGAGAACGAGATGATTGGAAGTCTCTGCGTATTCGATCTGGACGCGTATCGGTTCACAGAAGAAGACGTCCGGCTTATGAAAATGCTGGGATATATTATTAATCAAAGTCTCACGCTCGAAGGAGCTTTAATTAAAGACCCCCTGACTGGGCTTTATAACCGTTCCTATATTTTTAATTACTTTCCCACGCGCAGCATGGACCATCCCCGGACAGCTGTGCTTTATCTTGATTTTGACTATTTCAAACAGATTAATGATATATATGGTCATGCGGCCGGTGACCGGGCACTGCAAACAATAAGCGGCTGCCTAAGATCTTATTTCCCTGCTCAAAGCACGATAGCCCGAATTGGCGGAGATGAATTTGTTGTACTGCTTCCGCAGGAAAAAGAGATACTGACAGAAGACTATATCCGCAGCATTTTTCAGCTTATTTATAAAGAATGTCACAACGGTGGACTCGTGATCAACGGAGATAAGATTTTTTTTACACTCAGCGCCGGTGTTAGTATGTATCCTGAAGACGGAAGTGACATGGGAGAACTTCTTAACAAAGCGGATCTGGCTATGTATGATGCTAAGAATAAAGGAAAAAACCGGGTTGAATTTTATAATCAGGAGATTCTTGGGACGTATACACGTAGCTTTTATATGAAAAATGAATTGAAACAGGCAGTAGAGCAAAGGCAGTTTCATCTACTGTTCCAGCCGCAGGTACAACTGGATACAAACCGTTTAATTGGTGCTGAAGCGCTGTTAAGATGGAAACACCCTCAATTAGGTGATGTGCCTCCTTCTGAATTTATCTCGATTGCCGAAAAAGCGGGCCTTATGGAAGACATCGGCTGGTGGGTGCTGAAAGAAAGCTTTCGTATCGCCGGAGAATGGATTAAAGGAGAAAAAGATAATTTCCAGTTAGCTGTAAACATCTCTCCCCAGCAGTTCGAAAATAAACAGATGGCCGAAGACATTATTAAGCTTCTCCGGTACTATGATGTGCCGCCGGAACAATTGATCATCGAAATAACAGAAAGTATGATTATCCGCCAGGAAAAGCAGTCACTTGACTTGCTTCACACATTAAAAAAAGAAGGCATTCGGATCGCGCTTGATGACTTTGGCACCGGCTACTCCTCCCTCTCCTATTTGGCTTCTTTCCCCGTCGATATGATTAAAATTGATAAATCATTAACGATGAACCTGGACGTGGCATCAAACAGAAAAATCATTGAGGCTATTATTAGTCTGGCGGAATCGTTGGATATTATTCCATTAGCAGAAGGCATTGAAACAAAGAAACAGCTCGCCTTTTTAACAGAACATGCTTGTGTTTACGGTCAGGGCTATTATTTCGGAAGACCGGCGGCATCTAAAGCATTTGCTGCTGAATTTCTGCACAAAAACAGCGGATATGACCCTGTTATATAAAAGTTATATTCTACCAAAATACCGTCGCACAACCTGAATACAGGGTGGTGCACTTTTTTTGACGTTTTCGGAAATAGTCTGCTTGCTTTACAGAGGTTTATGCTATATTTAGTGAGCTGAAAGAATGAGAAACGACGGTTTGTGTATCCGTCAGCAGCCAGACTAAATTCAAGGGAGAAAGAATCTGCTTATGATTACGATCGATTCAATTATTATTGGTATAGGGTTTTTACTCATTCAATTGTTTGCCAATCAGGTGATTTCCAAAACAAAGCTATCAACTTCGCGTTGGCTCTCTCTGTGCGGTGGTGTCGCTATTGCTTACGTCTTTGTATATATTCTTCCTACTCTTCATGATGAGCAAAACAAATTGGGGGGCGACGCTCCACTTGGATCGGAGCTATATGTACTGGGTCTGATCGGCCTGCTGGTTTATTTCACAATTTATAAATTAGCCGATTACCGAAAAGAAGAAACCCATGGTGCCACCCGTTTTTACTTTGTTGAAGCGGGATTTTTTGCTCTATACACTTTTATGGTTACTTACATTGTCGTATCATCCGACGTGAAAACATTAGAGGCTATGTTCTACGGTACCGCGATTGGTCTTCATTTTATCGGTATCTCCTATAACCTCTGGCTTGAAAATAAACATTTACACCTTCACTATGGACGCTTTATCCTGGGTGCCGCTACGATTGCCGGCTGTACAGCAGGAATGTTAGGTCCTTCCACCGGATTGTATGTAGATTCAATGATTGCTTTTACATCCGGTGCGATGATTTTTAATGTGATTAGTAAAGAAATGCCTTCAGAGAAGCATACCCACCTGTACATTTTTCTCGGTGCTGCTGTTATTTATGCTGCTGCTATTACCGCCCTCAGCTCACTATTAAGCTGGTAAAGGAAAAACACCCCAGTCTCTCCCTCATGAGAGCGGACTGGGGTGTTTAGTTGCGTAAAATGATGTAGATCATGTATAAAATATAAAAAACTGCCAGCGTCAACCCTTCCCGGCGTCCAATCGTAAAGCTTGTTCTGGAGAATATAAGAAGAACAACGGTCAGTACAATCATTAATATGACGTCAAAAAACACTTTGCTGTCTACTGCTAATGGAGATATGGCAGAAGCGGCGCCAAGAACAAATAAGATATTAAAAATGTTACTGCCTACGATATTGCCGATCGCAATACCACCTTCTTTTTTAATCGCTGCGGTGATTGATGTAATAAGCTCCGGCAGTGAGGTGCCAATCGCCACAATCGTCAGGCCGACGAGGGTGCTGCTCATTCCAAAGGAAAGCGCAATGTCTGTTGCACTCCCAACGACCAGGTCTCCACCGAAGATAATAGCGGCCAAACCGATAATCGTCAGAAATATATATTTCCCCCATACCTTCTGTATTGTTTGTTCTTCCGGGACCTGACTGCTGCGGTCTCTTCTGGCCACTTCGAATATATAGTATAAAAAAACGGCAAAAAATAATATAAAACAAATCCGTCACTTCGTGTAATAATGTTCACATTTACTGTCTGGAGAGCCATATCACTCATTAGAATCAATAAGGCAGCACCTGCAAGCAGGGTAAATGGAATCTCTTTACGAATGGTTTCTGATTCCACCTTCAAAGGTGCAATCAGAGCGGTCAGGCCGATAATAAACGTTATATTAAAAATATTGCTCCCTACTACGTTACCAAGGGCAACGCCGGCATTATCTTCCAGCGCTGCAGTAATACTAACTGTTGCTTCCGGCGAACTTGTCCCAAATGCCACAATGGTCAAGCCGACGAGCAGCGGGCTCACCTGCAGGTTTGACGCTATACGGGACGCGCCTTTCACAAAAAAATCAGCACCTTTAATAAGTAAAGCAAATCCGAGCAGAAGTAGTACGTACGTCACTGGGCATTCCCTCATTCTATCTTATTTGCATGCTTTTCTTTTTTATTAGAAAAGCTCTGCTTTCTTCTATACCTTTTGAGTGACAGACCGAAACGCCCTGGTCCCGTCTATTTGCTGATTCAGCTGTATAGTAAATTCAATGACTTGAAAATAATGAACACAACCCCTATCATAAAAATAGTTTATACTTCACCACTATAGGAAAGGGTGTGCTCCCTTATGTTATTTGCAGCAACACTTTCGGAATCACAACTCAGCAAACTCAAAAAAGCACTTGGTCTGGAACACCACCATGTACCTGTTCAGAATTTTTATTACGGATCCGCTGCTGATGAAGACTGGCAGGACTTAATGCGAAAAGGCTTCGCTCACCAGGAAGATCCTCACTATCCCTCTAAAGAAAATATGACTATCTACTATGTATCATTTGAAGCAATTCTGCCGATAAGCGGGCAGGAGATGTCACCCGAGGAATACTATTATTTGAAGTAAAAGCAGGCCGGGCTGAGAAAGCCCAGTCTGCTTTTCGTTAATTCCATGTTTACATACTGCATAATTCGGAAATGGCTAGAATAGAACACATTAGAAGGGTGAGATATATGAGTTTACAAGTAATAATAAGCAAAAAAATGAAAAAATTGAGGTTCGTTCTGTAGAAGGACAACAGGACATTTATGATATTGCAGGCAACGATGCAATTACGCTTGAAATGATCCCGGAGCTTGATATTTATGCTCTTGCTTCAGAGGGACAGTATGAAGAAGCAGATTATAAGATGACATCCAAAGATTTTGGAGATCTTACGAATAAATATTCTCTAAAAGGCACTGCTGTACTATTGGCTTTAGATACGAAAGGCAACTATAGTTCTTTAACCGATATGCAGGTAGAAGCCGTTCGTCAACTGCAGGAAGAGCAGGGCGGTTTAATCAATAAATAAAGAAGAATGCGCTCCTGAAAAGGAGCGCTTTTTTTTGCTTTAACAAGCTGTTTTCTGCATGGAGTCAGAATATTTCACTTCTTCAGTCCAATCGACTGTTTTTTCTATTCTTTTTTTGGCGCTGAGGCTCCGCTGCTTTATCTACATAATCTCTGATAGTCGCCCTTCTCTTACTATTACATTTATTATTTTAACATGTATTTATACCTGAAAACTGCTTACTTAATGTAAAAATATGTACAAGGGAAACGGCAGTATTCCCCCTGTTCATTTACTTACTGGTGATTACGGATAATTAACACGTCACATGCAGCGCGTCTTGCAATGCCCTCAGATACGCTTCCGAGAAAAAATCGTTCGGTGCTGCTCAATCCCGAGGCCCCGACAATGATAAGATCCACGTTGTATTTGTGAGCCGTATCTTTAGGAAGAATGAGTTTAGGAGAACCGGCCTGCAGAGACAACTTCAACTTGTCTTCCTCCATTCCTTCTTCTTTTGCCATTCGACTGTACTCCTCAATAAGCTTTTCCCCATTTTCTCTGAATGTTTCCAGAATATGCTCACGGTATTGATCAGCAGTCGAAACCATTGGTGTATGCATGGCATGGGCTATTACTAAGGTGGCACCGGAATCCTTTGCCATCGCAATTCCTTTTTAAAGGCATCAAGCCCGGTATCTGAACCATCAACCGGGATCATAATGGTTTCGTATTTTTTTTCGGGATCGTTACGAACAATCAGCACATCACATGACGCATGCCTTGCGATACCTCCTGAAACACTGCCAACAATAAATTTTTCAAACGTCCCGGCTCCTGATGCACCTGAAACGATTAAGTCTGCCTCATATTCCGGTGCGATTTCTTTAGGAATTTTGGATTTTGGCATCCCCTGCTGCATAGATACAGTAACGCTTACAACCCCGGCCTTCTCCGCGGCTTCCTTGCTTTCATCCAGAATGTTCTGGCCTTTTTCTTCTGCTGCCGGCAGCATATAAGGAGAATACAGCTGCATTCGGCTGTAGTTTCGATAGTCCACTACATGAGTTATAACCAGCCGGCTGTTATTGGTTTTGGCCAGTTCAATACTTCTGCTTAAAGCATAATAAGATTCTTCCGATCCATCTACCGCAGTCAAAATAGTATTATATCGAGTGCTCATCGCTTTTCCCACTTTCTTTTGTGGATTTATTATATTTAGTATATACCAGTTTTTCGAAAAGCAACGTGACCTGCATCACACTGGGCTGATAAGTTTAATTTTGGAGGTTTTGTTCTTTAATTACGCTTTTATTTTTAATATTAAAATTTGGTACGTGAAATTATTGTGATTTCTTTATAAAAGCCGCAGACATTTTCTCTTCTTCTGCGGCTTTTACTATTAGCGTTTAAAAAGCTTATCTACTGATTGTCTATTGTGTACACGACTAATTGCTTCTGCAAATAATGGTGCAGCAGATAGCACTTTCATATTTCGTCCTTGTTTCGCTTCAGGAATATCGATCGTGTCCGTAACGACCATTTCTTCAATCGGCGCATCTTCAATCAGCTTCACCGCATCACCTGAAAGTACAGCATGCGTGCAGCAGGCATAAATTGTTTTCGTGCCGCTGTCTTTAAGCGCCTGGGCAGCAGATGCCATCGTTTTCCCGGTATCTATTAAATCATCAATAATAAGCGCATTCTTACCTGCCGTGTCTCCAATAATGTTTACAATCTCTGACTGACGAGCCCCTGTCTGCCTTTTATCAATAAAGGCAATAGGCATACCGAGTATATCAGCCAACTCCCGGGCGGCTTTTACTCCACCGTTGTTTGGAGCGACAATTACTCCATTTTCTATCTGCTTTTCAGCGAAATATTTGGATAGAATCGGCATACCAAGAAGATGGTCAACCGCAATATCGAAAAATCCCTGAATCTGCGGAGCGTGCAGGTCCATCGTGATGACACGCGTTGCTCCTGCCGCCTGCAGCAAATTGGCGATCAGCTTTGCTGTAATCGGCTCCCTGGAACGAGCTTTGCGGTCCTGTCTGGAATAGCCGAAATATGGAATAACCAAGTTGATCCGTTTCGCAGAAGCTCTTTTCAATGCGTCAATCATAATCAAGAGCTCCATTAAATGGTCACTGCTTGGGTGGGCAATGGACTGAACCACATATATTTCCCCACCGCGTACGCTCTCTTCCACGTTCACTTTAATTTCCCCATCACTGAAGCGCTGAACGTTGCTTCCTCCGAGCTCACTTCCTAATGCTGGACAATATCTTAGTAAGCGGCTCATTTGAGCT
This sequence comes from Sinobaca sp. H24, assembly GCF_023845525.1. NCBI lineage: Bacteria > Bacillati > Bacillota > Bacilli > Caryophanales > Sporolactobacillaceae > Sinobaca > Sinobaca sp. H24. The sequence goes on along the minus strand of NZ_JALBWT010000043.1, from coordinate 15,724 downwards.
CAGCGTAAACATCTTAAATCTGTCATTAACTGTAAACGTCATGTAAGTGATACCCCTCTCTGTAATCTGCTGGGGTTATTGCCTTTAGTAAGAAAATAACCGGCCCCGGTTTTCGGGTGTCTCCCAATCTGCGCTTTCTATTTTATCACTTTTTAAGGTGATGTGGCTTAAACTTCCCCATCTTTAAATAAGCGGTCAACATGCTGTTCCACTTCCGGATCTGCAAGAAGCGGCGGCGCATGGTGAGGCTTAATCCTTGCATCGATAATCATGTTATCGCAGCCCCAGTGTTTATGATCATAAAAGCTGTTCACCCCATGTATATCGTGGGATGGATTGCTTCTGGTAAATACAGCCCACATAAAATTGGACACCGTTTCACTAATAAAAGTGCTGTCATCACAGAGGATAATAATCGGGCACTCCGGCATATCTCCATTTTTCAACAAGCTATCACTTAATGCGGCAGTTTCTTTTTCCGCGTCTTCATACGTGGTGAAACCAGGTCCTTCCACTGCTGTCATTCCCGGCATAACCAATCGGCATTACGGAAGTTTTCCAGCTGCTCAAAGTGAGAGGGAACGGTTTGGCACAGGTCTCTTCTCTTATCTCCATAAGCGGCTATTACGACTTTGCTTCCGCTGTTTAAACCAGTCCCGGAGTAATCGAGCGTATCAATCGTTGTATTTGTGTAAAAGTGCAGATCCCGGTGCAGATCCAATCTCTCCATAATATACGTTAAAAACTCCACTTCTTTATGGGTATCCAGCGTCTGTTCCTGTTCCGCTGTGATAAAAAGAAATTTTGCCAGACTTACGTGTCCCGTGCCTAAAATACGGTTGGCAATCGTCAGCAGCTCGGCCGGACGCTGAACGTCCTGAAATGGCGTATAGCGTTCGCTTCCGATTGCAAACAAAAGCGGGTGGACGCCTGCCGCATCTACAGCATTTACTTCTTTCACGCCGGGAATTTCCTCTTTCAGCGCATCTCCAGTTAGTTTATGAATCAGGTCACCGAACGCCGTATCCTCCTGCGGAGGCCGTCCGACAACCGTCAGCGGCCATATTGCCTGCTGTTTAGCATACACTTTATGCACACGCATCATCGGAAATTCATGCACGAGGCTGTAGTATCCCAGATGGTCGCCAAATGGCCCTTCCGGTTTTGTCTCCTGCGGATGCAGCTCGCCGGTAATGACAAAGTCCGCATCAAGGCTGATGCAGTATCCATCTGCGTACGTATAACGGAAGCGCCGTCCCGCCAGAAGGCCGGCAAATGTCATTTCACTTAGTCCTTCCGGGAGCGGCATAACAGCAGAAAGCGTATGGGAAGGCGGGCCTCCTACAAAAATGCTCACTTTCAGCGGCTTGCCGAGCCGATTGGCCTTTTCCTGATGAACGCCGATACCCCGGTGAATCTGATAATGCATTCCGATTTCTTTATTCAATTCAAAATCGTTTCCATCCAGCTGTACCCGGTACATACCCAGATTGCTGTTCATAATTCCCGGCTTTCCGGATCTTCTGAATAAACCTGGGGCAGCGTAATAAAAGCTCCTCCATCATCCGGCCAGTGTTTAATCAGCGGCAGATCTTCAATGCTTATTTCATCAAAGCCTTCTATCTCTTTTTCCCGCTTTTTCGAAGGGAGCGCTTTAGATCCTGCCACTCCAGAGCTGAAATTTTTAATAGGCTGTTTCAGTGCCGCTATCGGATTGCTGCGCAAAGCTATTAAACGCTGGGTTGTTTCCAGCGTATTTCGGAAAATAAATTCACTTCTTTCCAGGTCCCCGAATAAATTCGAAACGGCACGGTATTTTGATCCTTTTACATTTTCAAATAAAAGAGCCGGCCCTCCTGCCGCATTTACCCGCATATGTATAGAAGCAAGCTCCAGGTCGGGATCTACTTCTTCTGTGATTCGAATAAGGCGCCCGTGCTTTTCTAAATCGTTAATACAGTCTTCTAAAGTTGGATACATAAGTCACGCCTCCTCATAGTATGGTTATTTCCGATTATACCTGTCTTGCCGGGCACTGTCTCCGATTTAGCCGGGAAAGCATGCTTTGTTCAATGATTTGTCATATAAAAAAGCGGCCGGCACTATGTGCGCCGGCCGCCTGATATATTCCTAGCGTTCCTGTGAACGTACAATCAATACATCGCAACTAGCTCTTCTCGATATCTGTTCAGAGACGCTCCCAGTACGAACCGTTCCACTGCTCCCATACCGACTGCGCCTACAATGATTAAATCTACATGATATTTTTTAACAATACTTTTTGGTATTAAAGATTTTGGAGATCCATGCTCCAAAATCGTTGTTATTTTAAGATTTGTTTCTTTTTCGGCTTCCGCTTTGAATTCATCAAGAATATTCTGAGAATATTCATCAAGTCCCTTTACGAAATCAGTGCTGTAATGCTCGATACCTGCATAGGATGTGGTATCTACAACATGACAGATCAGCAATTCCGCTTCATCACGTTCCGCCAGCTGCATAGCCTTCTGAAAAGCTGCTTTTGATTCATTTGATCCATCTACTGCTGCGAGAATACGTTTGTACATCTGCGTCATTTTGCTTCCCCCTGTTCTGTTCTGCTTCATTTTGATATGGCTGTCTTACGATAAGCACATCACAACCAGATCTTCTCGTTATGCCCTCTGACACACTGCCAAGGAAAATCGTTCCCTGCTGCTTAGTCCTGACGCACCCGATACGATAAGGTCAGCGTGGTGTCTTGGTGCAACGCTGCGGGGAATCACCATTTTTGGCGCCCCGTGTTCTACTTCCACCCTGACAGGGGAAATTCCTTCGCTTTCTGCTTCCTGCTTGTAATCTGTGAGCATTTTCCAGCCGGCATCTTCCATCGCCTGCAATGCTTCTTTGCTATTTTTCGTGACGTTGGAAAGCATTCTTTTATTTATTCATGAGCGATGGTTAATTCCGCTTTTTCCGATTTAGCGAGAGGCAGTGTTTTTTTAAACGCGCGATGTGCCGATTCAGATCCGTCCACGGCAAGCAGAATCGATACGTATGGATAACCATCCGCTTTTTTTCTAACAATTAATACATCACTGGTTGCGTGTTTTACGATACCTGCAGAAACGCTGCCGATAACAAACTTCTCTACCGTGCCCGCTCCGGAAGCTCCTGCGACGATCAGATCCACCTGTTTTGTGGTCGCTATCTCTTTTGGAATAAGCACTTTAGGATTTCCTCGGTCCAGTACCGTTTCAATATTTGTGAGGCCGGCATCCTTCATATCGTTTTCCAGGTCCGGAGCAGCTCCTTCCCCCGTTCCTCCGCTTCTTTAAAGAAATCGACGGGAAACGTCTGCACTCCGGCATAGGCTGCTTCATCCACCACGTGCGTAATAATGAGCCTGGCATTATTATTTGCTTTAGCAATTTCACTTGCTTTCTGGAGTGCGTTTTCCCCTCTGTGGAATCATCCACCGCTACTAGTATCCGTTCATATGCTGCTTTCATCGTATACCCTCCTGTTAATTAAATTTAATCGATTTCACCCCTGCATGTCAGTCGTTCCATAGAATAGTCACAGGTACTATAGCACAGGCGATTAGACTTTTCTTCCACTATACTGACAACAAACCATTTTTTCACCACAAGTGAAATTCACTTATTACATACATTTACAACGAAGGAGACATACTATTGAAATATTTATTATCCTTTATCGGAACCGGCCTTCTATTGATTACAGGCGGCTGCGGCGGTAATACATCTGATTCATCCACCAGGAAGCGCCATCTATACCAGCCGGAAAAACAGCAGAAGCACTCGAGCCTATACCAGCTGCAGAACCATTCACGATTGCCTTTGCAGGCGATACCATGTTTGACTGGGACCTGCGCCCGGTACTCGACGAATACGGCTACGATTATCCATTCGAGCACGTACATAATGAATTTAAAAGGCGGATTACAGCGTAGTAAATTTAGAAAGCACCATCACCGAACGAGAAACAAAAACAGACAGCCAGCTGTTCTGGATAAAAAGCAATATCGAAGCGCTCGATGCGTTAAAATCAGCGCATGTCGACATGGTGAATATCGGTAATAATCATATGATGGACTATGGAGAAAAAGGACTCCTCGATACCATAGAGGCGTTGGAAGCAAAAGAAATGGCATTCATAGGAGCCGGACGATCTGATGACGAAGCATACAAAGCAGAAGTAGTGGATATTAATGGCCAGAAAGTAGCTTTTTTATCGTTCACCCCGTTTTTTTCCCGACTTCAGCTGGGCGGCACAGCCCGGACGTCCAGGTGTAACAAATGGATATGATCTTGATTTTGTTATTGAAACAATCCAGGCCCATGAACAATCCGTGGAGGCCGATCATCTTGTGGTGAATTTTCACTGGGGAGTGGAAAAAACGAATACCCCGGCTGCGTACCAGCATGAATACGTAGAGCGTATTGTAGACGAAACGGGTACAGACGCTATAGTTGGTGCACACCCGCACTGGCTGCAGGGGTTTGAGTTTTATGAAGGCGTCCCTGTCGCCTATTCCCTAGGAAATTTCCTTTTTCCCGACTACGTGAGCGGCCATTCTGCGAAACCGGCGTTCTTCACTGACCTTTCAGAGGAGGATATTGATCTTTCGTTCGCTCCTTATCACCTTACCAACAATCAAATTGTTCCTTTGCAGGGAAAGAGAAACAAAAAATGTTTCAATACCTTGAAGACATTTCCATCAATGCAGAAATTGATGAATACGGACATGTTACGGAGTCATAGCCAGGGCTTCTGCGTGTCCTTTCTTTTTGCGTACAATTAATACGTCACATGTGGCTCTTCTAACAATATGCTCTGAGACACTTCCAAGAATTAGTCTTTCCACAGCTCCGTGCCTGCCGCACCGGCAATAATTAAATCCGCTTTATATTTTGGAGCGGCGGATTTAGGAATTTTAACCCGCGGAGAGCCGAACTCGAGACTGGTTTCGACATTCGTCAGCCCTGCCTCCAATGCCTGAGTTTTGTATTCTGCCAGTAATGTTTTGGCATACTTTTCAAATCCTGCAAAAATAGCCGGACTGTATTCAATTCCTGTGTAAGACCTCTCATCTACTACCGTGCAGATAATAAGCTGCGCCTTCTCTTTACCGGCAATGCTTATCGCCTTCCGAAACGCATAATACCCCTCCTCTGACCCGTCGCTACTGCTGCGAGAATCGTGCGGTACATCGTACTCATATACTGCCCCCCTTTTTTATCTACAGGACTGATGTTCTCCCTTTATTATAATTGGTTTTGCGATTTTGCATTGTGATGTAAATCACTCGTTCAGTCAGGTCATGTATGTAAAACATAAAAACGGCAATTCTTTCCTATTATTATTTTGTTTTAAAAACAGAGCAAATACAGGACTATTGGTTCAACTATCAGGGATACAGGTTTGATAACGGGCTGTAAGGGCAATTTAGTACTATAACCATCGTTTATAACGTTAAAGGATAAAAGGAACAAGCACTACATTACGAGGAGGCAGTAAGATGACAGCATCAATACAAGGCATTTATGAAAACAAGCCAGCAGGCAGCCGAGGCCATTGCAGCGTTGAAGCAGGAAGGTGTTCTGTCCGATAATATTTCCATTGTCCTAAATGATGAAAAAGAAGGCAGCTTTATCGCCAGAGAAACCGGAGTGCAGGCGAACGTAGAAGAAAAACATTCCAAAGAAAATAAAAGCTTTGTTGACAGCATAAAAGATGTCTTTAAGGGCGGATCTTCTGATGTCGATTCCAATACACACACGAGCTCCACGCTTCAGCAGCTGGGGCTGTCTAAAGAAGATGCCGATTCCATGTATCTGCAGTAGAAAAAGGGACAAATTATCGTCCTCACCCATTCAAACGATACAGCACCTGCAGATGAGCAGGAGTTCCGCCGCCAGGCAATGAATATACAACAGCCGCACCAGATAAAAGCCCCGCTGCGCCTGCTGATGAATCCACCGAGGAACGGGTAATGCCGCTGCGGGAAGAAAAGCTGGATGTAACGAAGAAAAAAGTCGACAAGGGCGAAGTCGGCGTATCAAAAGAGATTGTGGAAGAAGAACAAACGATCTCTGTGCCGGTACAACGGGAAGAAGCCTTCATTGAAAGGCGTGCGGTAGACAGCACCGAAAAAGACGCGCCCGGCGATATCGGGGAGGATAACGAGGAAATACACATGCGTCTGACAGATGAGGAAGTCGAAGTGAAAAAACATCAGTTGTGACCGATGAAATTGTAATAGGCAAACGAAAAATTCAGGAAACAGAAAAAGAAACGGAGAAGGTCAAACGTGAGGAAGCCTATATTGATGGAGAAGGCTATACCGAAGAAATAGTGACCCCGCTCTGCACCCTCTGCAGAATAAAAAGGAAATACCAAATAAATCGTCTGACATCATTTAGTATGAAGATAGATAAAGCCCTTCTCTTTTTAGAGAAAGGGCTTTTGTCTGTTTATGACAGATATCCTCTGTATTCCAATGCTTGTTCCAGCTTCTGCAGTGCAAAAATCATGGCGCCGTTTCGATAGGTTGTATCGTAGTGAGCGGCCGCAGCTTCTGTGTTTTCATACGCTTCTAAAATAAATGTCTTCATGCGCTCGTTTATCTCGTCTTCTTCCCAATAATAATTCATATGATTCTGCACCGATTCCAAGTATGACACGACTACTCCGCCTGCGTTGACCAGAATGTCCGGATACACATGCTGATCATTTTCTTTCAGCATGTGATCAGCTTCCGGCGTGGTTGGGCCGTTCGCCAGCTCCATAACATGAGCAGCTTTGATCCGGGAAGCATTACTTTTTGTAATAACGCCTTCCATTGCAGCAGGAATGAGAATGTCTGTTTCCACGTACAGGACGTCTTCACTGCTGTTCAATAGGTATTCTTCTCCGTATTCCTGGAGGCTGCGTTTTCTTTAGCCTTCTGTGCTTTAGGAATATCCAGTCCTTCTTTGTCATACAGCGCTGTTTTGGAATCACTTACGCCTACAACTTTAAAGCCCTGATCAAACAGCAGTCTTGCCGCAATCTGGCCACCATTGCCAAATCCTTGTATGGCGACGCGGGTCTCTTCTGCGGACTGTTTCTTTTTTTCAAGCATCTGTTCAATCACGTAGACAGCACCCTGCGCCGTAGCTGCTCCTCTTGCTTTGGAACCGCCGACTAAAGGAGGTTTTCCTGTAATAACTCCCGCTTCATGCCTGCCTGCAAACGTGAGTAGGTATCCATCATGATTCCCATCGTCTTAGGATCCGTATAAACGTCAGGAGCCGGAACATCCCGTCCCGGTCCGAATAAATCAGAGAACGCTTCCACATAGCCTCTGCTGACCTGTCTGAGCTCACGGTCGCTTAGAATGGACGGATCACAGGCTACTCCCCCTTTTGCGCCGCCGTGCGGAATCTGCACGAGTGCACATTTGAATGTCATCCATGTGCCGAGAGCCTGTGATTCTTCTAAAGACATGGATGGATGAAATCGTATGCCTCCTTTAAACGGACCAAGCAGGTCATTATGCTGTGTCCGGTACCCTTTAAAAAGCTGCATATGCCCGTCATCCATTTCAACAGGAAAGGATACTTCTACTTTTCGTTTAGGGTGTGACAGCAGCGTCTGCACACTGCTTTTTAGTTTCATCGTTTTGGAAGCTTCATTGATTTGTTCGAACACGACATCCAGTGGCCCCTGTTCTTTTTCAGTCATCGTCCAACTCTCCTTATTTCCTTCATGCCCTATCTGTTTCTTTTCTGACAAAAGGTAATTGTATGGTAAAAACTTACTCTTTTCTTACCACTTTTTACGAAAGGAATAACCTATCTGCCGGATGGTTATTCCTTTTTCTCCAGACGAGTAATCTTCCAGTAAATTGGGATAATTATTATAATCAAGATCAAGCAGTATAAATACGCTTCCCACAGGGAATCCGAAGTAATGTTAATAAACGGCATGATAACGAAAATAAGCAGAACCAGAAATATCCCCTGAAATATAAGCAGTGGTTTGCTGAAACGGCTGACATTATTGCAGAAGGTACACTTGAATTCCCATGGCTTAACAGCCAGGCTGCGCCATCTTGGCTTCCACATAGATATGCTGCTTTGACAATAAGGACACGTTAAATGAAGAATGCGATCACCTGCTTTTTGCTTTTTCTGTACATTTTTATATGGTATGCTTTTATTATCCAATTATTAGGAGGTATTCGAATGCGTGAAGATGAAAAGGCAGTGCTTATGAAACGAAAACAAAGACGCAGCAGAAAAGCAGGAGCTGCTCTGGGATTTGCATATGATGTTCTTACGCTTATTCCACGCGCGGCAGCCGGCACTTTTAAATCACTTCTATAAACTTTATGCTTTATAGTCCGCCTTGTCTGAAAGAAAGGTTTTCTGCAGGTAGGCGGCCACTCCGTCTTCGTCGCAGGTGAACTCCGTTACGTCATCTGTGATCGCTTTAATATCATCAGGTGCATTCTGCATAGCTACCGCGTGATGAACGTATTCGAACATCGGCAGGTCGTTATGGCTGTCTCCAACTGCCAGGGTATCTTCACGTGTGAGGTTATACCTTTCCACCATTTCTTTAATACCGCTTGCTTTATTGATGCCGTCTGACATAACTTCCACATTATGCGAGGAAGAAGTCGACGTCGTAAAGCTCGTATGTTCTTTTAAGCGCTCCAGCTCTTCTTTCCATTCATCTATATGCTTTGTCGTTCTGGAAAAAAAGTAAAATTTCGAATAGCCGGCCTGCTCCGGAAGTGTTTCTGTCCAGACAATATCCTGACGGACTGCCTGCTTTCTCGAGATCCATTCATTTATTTCCACTTCTTCGGGCTTCGGGTCTTCTACCGCTTTCTCTATAAACTCCCGGTCCTCTGCCATCATGATGCGCGGGGCGTTATACGGAAACAGCTCATAGTACACCTGTTTTTGCCTGGCGCCTGCAATAATGGTCTCAACAAGCTCTACCGGCAGGGAATGCTCGAACATCACTTCCTCATTGATGTGTCCTTCCATCCCATTGGATGCAACAATACCATCCACTTCAAAGCCATCCGGTACGAGCGACTTCACCTCCATTGCCGATCTCCCCGTTGCTATGAATACATAAAGCCCCTGATTTCGCAGCTGATCAATGACCTCTTTAATCTTCAGGCTTACATTATTTTGACTGTCCAGGACAGTGCCATCCATATCCAGAAAAATTGCTTTTGTTTTCATTTGTTTTCCACTCCCGTTGTATTCTTTATCGTGGGTATTTTTCCACCCGTACAGTATACCAAATCATTAGTCTGCTGCCTGCTTCTATTCCCTTCAGGCCAATTACCCTAACATAAAACTAGAATGATGGGTGTTCCTAGAGTCCTTCCGCCATCTGTAGTACACTCTTTAATAGACCAATGAGAATTTTAAAAGGAGCGTTCTGCGTGAATGAATATAACAGCTATATGTTTAAAAAAGGCCACCCCTTTTCTACTTACTTTCTGGAAGGCACCATTTTTCCAATAACCGATCCATTTCCTTCAATGTTTTCTGAAGCCGGCTCTTCTGAGAAGGTGTTTCCTCAATCCGTGGTTTCCGGCGATCCCACCTCCAGCGGTATGATTCTCTGGACGAGAGTCAACCCTTCTTTTATAAAAGGCGCTTCAAATGAAAAAATAGATAGAAACGCTTCCCTCTGGCAGACTGAACCTTCATCTCTTACCACTGCTGCGGAAGAAGATTTATTTGTGCTGCTTGAAGTAGCAGAGTCTAAGGACTTTTCATCCCCGGTTCTCCGGGCGCTGGCTCCGGTCTGGAAAGAGCATGATTATGTCGCCCGGATAGATACGGATACCTTTCTCAAAGCAAACCGCACCTATTACTACCGTTTTATTACAAAAAGCGGTTACACCAGTCCCATTGGGCGCTGCCAGACGCTGCCTGAAAAAGACGAGGCGGTAAAGCAGGTTTCTATCGGACACGTTTCCTGCCAGGACTACACGAACGGACACTTTACAGCATTTACCCATTTGGCGGCAGAAGACATCGCTTTTTTTGTTCATTTGGGGGACTACGTATATGAAGTAACAGGAAATGCCGATTATCAGGCTACGGAAAATTTCAGAGAAGTAGATCTGCCCAGCGGCAGTCCTACCGCCTACACACTGGAAGATTACCGGCAGCTTTATAAAACGTACCGCACTGATTTTCACCTCCAGCGCCTTCATGAACGCCATGCGATGGTGGCGGTCTGGGATGATCATGAGTATGCAAATGACACTTTTTATCCAGGTGTAGCACCAGACGATGATCCCGATCCCAATATGGCACGGCGTTCTTCAGCGAACCAGGCCTGGTTTGAACACATTCCCTGCCGCTTTACGTATCAAAAAGAAAATGATTCGGAAAGCACACTTGCGATATACCGGCACATTGAAATTGGCAGCCTCGCCGCTATTTATATGATGGATGAACGATTATACCGGGACTCTTTTCCATGTGGAAACGATCCGGCTGACCGCTACTTTACAGAGGGATGTAGAGAAAGAGAAAGCAGCGGACGCTCGATGCTCGGTACCCCGCAGCGTGACTGGCTGATCAATAAGCTCACTACGTCGAAAAGCAGATGGAATATTTGGGGTAACCAGGTGCAGATCACGCAGCTTAAATTTCTCGGGCGCTTTATTAATCTTGACTCCTGGGACGGGTTTCCTTACGAGCGGAATACGATTGCCCGGGCGATTGCTAAGCATCCAGTGCCTAACTTTATTGCACTGACCGGTGATTTCCATACGTTTGAAGCGTCGCATATCCAGGAGCACTACCGGAATGGGAAAAGCAAAGCGATCGGCGTCGAATTTATGGCCGGCCCAATCAGCTCCAATCATCTGATTGAAACCACCAAGAACTATGCCGATCATCTATTGGAACGTGTACCGCTCCCTATTAAACAAACGGCCGATGCAGTGGAATCCTACGTCCCTTCTGTGATCAAGGAAGGAATCAAACTTCCGGTAACCCGTTTGTTTACGGAATTTCAAAATATCATTAAAACAGCAAACCCATGGATAGAACTGTTTGACAGCACATCGCACGGCTATGCTGTTCTTACCCTTACGGAAACAAAAGCAGACTGGAAAGCCTACGCGGTAGAATCCATCAAAGAATTGGAGTCCCCAAAATCACTTCTTCTTCACTGCGAAGTACTCGATGGAGAATCTATGATCCGAGTGTTAAAGAAAAACAGTTATTTTTAAAAATAGAACATAAGAAAAGGAGCTGTCTTTTAAGGACAGTTCCTTTTCTGTGTTTATAGAGTGCGCCGGCTGGCTGGAATTTACTGCAGCATTATATTAGTTTACCTGTTATTCACTCCCACTACACTCTACAATATTTAAACCCTCAGATGCTTCCGGTGCTTCGAAAAAATTAGTAACATGAATAAACACCGCTTCCGTGTCAAAAGCTGCTCTTTCAGGCTGTTCGTTCCTCCTTTGCGCAATGTGACGCAGGCACTGCTCGTTCGGTATATTAAGAAACATCAGCTGATGATCCGCATGGACATCTAACGCCATCTCCAAAAACCACTTTCGCTGCTTTTGTGTATTAGCTGGAAAATCCATTACCACATTTGTACCGACATTTAATATATTTTGGACATGTTTTTTCACTAACGGCTTAATCTGTAATGAAAATTTCAGATAATCCTCAAATCCTTCAATTTGATTCGGATAAAGTGAGGAGAGCCATTCATCCTCAGACAACCATACCGCTTGTTTATCCAAGGCTAGTTGTTTTGATTTCGTTGATTTTCCTGCTCCCATTTTTCCACAGAAAAAGTACAGCGTCCCCGATTGTTTCATCTCTTTCCACCTCCTGCATATTTACTGGCGGTACCGCACATCCTCAATCACCGCCACACCGTCCGTTCCTATCCGCAGAAGCACGTGGCTGATTTCTCCTTCAGGTGCTGGATACGAATCGATTCCGAATTCTGTACCGTTCCAGGCATTGACTCTGCCGCGAAGAGAAGGAGATCCCGCTTCTTCTTTATCTGCCTTGATATCCAATAGTCGATAACTGGCATTTTCTGTTTCCTCCAATCGGGCGTAAACATAACTCCCTGCTGGAAAATTCTCCTCGTACGTTCCGTCATAAATATTTATATACGCTTGATTTCCTGCATCTTTATACCCCGGCCCGTAGTCATCTACCTCCAGCCAAATCGTTTCCCCGCTGCTTAATACCGCTTCCCTTTGAACCGCTGGAATCAGCAGGATTACTATAGTAAGCACTACCGCGGCGGCTGCCATTTTTCCGGTACGCAGGGGAGCTTCTTCTAAACGAAGCTGCTTTTTCTTCTCCAACGTATAGGCAGTTAGAAGAAATCCAGTGCCAAGGAGAAAAAGAGTAAAAGCCAGGTGGACATGCTCCCATAAGAGATCAATATACTGAGTAAAAAGAAAAATGAACCAGAGTACGGCAGTGATCGCGAGAGCGCTTCTATCTTTCTGCCGCACCTGGAGATAAAGCAGACCGGTAAGCAGCAAAAAGTAGCCAGCCAAATAGCTCCAGTAGAGCGGTCCTGCATTTGTTACTGTATAAGGAAGCTGAAACAAAAGCAGTATAGTAAAAAGATATCCTAATAAATAAAGAATTCGATTCGATAAAGGACGATATCCAACTGCTGCTATAACTATATTTAATCCGGCAGCCGTCCAAATCACAGCCTCCATGTTCTCAAATAATAAATACAGCCAGGTAACGAAAGCTGTATTGGCTAGAGTATATACAACGATTCGGTAAAAAGAATTTCCTCCGCGCATCCAGATGAATCCTGTTGCCACTATAAGAGGAAGCATCTGCCAGGCAGCGGCGTCAAAGCTTAAAACCATAAGTTGAATCATACCGAAAAATACAATGGACTGAGAAAGAAAAGCATCAAGCTCTTTTCTCAAAAGCACAAAGCCGAACACAAACACAATAGTAATAAACAGAATCGAAGGAAGCTCCCCCCATAAAATCAGGCCAAAAAATCCGCTGTAAGCGCCTGCCGCTGTTAATGCTCCCACAAGCGTCACTGAATGCAGAAGAAATAATTTAGATTGCATTCCCCGTCCGCGTTTTGAGAAAGAAGTAATGAGTTTTACACTTGCATATACCGCACCGGCAGCAAATAAAAAAATAAGAACAAAAACGAATTCACTGTATATATCCATCATAGTAATGAACAGAAACTGAAATACATAGAAACCTGCAAATACTATCGTTATTTTCAGCGCAGCAGGTTTATGACGTACTGCATAAAAGGAAGCTGCCAGTATGACAAGATAGGCTGTACCTGCCAACACCTCCACATCCGGAAGCACATATCTCAAAGCTCCATAGAAAGGGAAAACATGTATTGCGGTAAACCAGGCAAGCTGCAGTAAAGTATCCTTCCCTTTTTTTATGCTCCACCAGTAGATACAAGCGTTGATCCCCGATGCTGCCAATAGCCCGATAAGCGTCCCCATATCCGGCCAGCTAAAATAGACAGGAAATATAATCGACCAGAGCAGTGCCTGGAATACAAGAAATCGCAGTACGAGAAGCGGTCGTATTTTCACCTGAAGTGTAACCATCAGTACCGGCAGCAGCCAGAAGAAAAACAGCCACCAGCTTTCTCCCTGAGAATGGTAGATCGTTCCTACGAGAGCAATAGCCGGACCCAGGCAGACAAAACCCGCAAAAAAGCTCAGCCTGGCGATAAAAGGGTAATTCTTCCGGCAGAAATAAGTCAGGAGAAAAAAAAGAAGAGAAAACTGGCTGTCACACCAACCTGCTGGGAACGTCCAAACAGATGCCACCAGCTTTCCATATAAACCACAGCCGCAGTGATAAGTAATGCTATGCCTAAGATATATGTCCAACGTACCATTGCCGCATCTCTCGTCTTCATTACAGACTCCTCTCCGCCCTGTTTCATTTTTAAATTCTATCAAGATAAAACTCACTCTTACGTATGGTTAGTTATGTTTATTATACTTCAATATTCTCCCAATTGGATGATTGTTGAAATGAATATTTTTCACTGGAGATGATCTTTACAAACAAAAAGAGAGAAATGGTCTACTTAGGACCAACTCCTCTCTTTTTGACATTCGTATTTAAATACAGGGATTACGAATCATAATTAATTTGATACTATCTTCATGGCTGACAAACTTTCTGCATGATATTGATAATAGAGTTTTTTATGCCATTCTTAGAGGTCTTGTTTTACGTAGCATTTTACGTTTCATGAAGCTCCACTTCCTTCTTCTGCACCCGCGGCGCCCGATAAACAAGCAGCGCAAATCCCATAGCAACCACAACGAGTGCGCTGCCAGCCCAGGAATTTGCCACGACGGCCGCCTGCTCTACAACGACACCGCCAAGAATTGATCCAAACGCAATGCCAACTTGAAGCGCCGACGTGTTAACGCTCTGCTGGATGTCTGACGTTTCTGGGGCGACTGCGATCAGATAGCTCTGTTGGGCCGGGGCAATCGACCAGCTGAGAATGCCCCAGATGACAACTGCTGTAATAAAAAGAGGCATCGCGTTTGTCGTAAACGGCAGGATGAATAAAATAACCGCAAACGAAGCAATAAATGTGAGCGACATTTTTTTCGCGCCGAACCGGTCGGTCAACCAGCCTCCCACACCTCCACCGGAGACCGCGGCTGCTCCGAAAATAAAGAATATGGCGCTGATCCAGAAAGCGTTCAGTCCCATTGTTTCCTGCATGAATGGGTTAAAATAACCGTACAGCGTATAGTGGCCCGCCAGGACGAGCAGCGTTACACTGTGGATACCTACAATTTTGATGTCCTTGAGTGAACGGATCTGCTGGCCGACTGTGACTACCTGTACCGGCTGCATACGCGGCAGATAGCGAATCATGACCACTCCAATCAGCACTGACAATACGGCGATTAACACAAAAATAATCCGCCAGCCAAACGCTTCACCGATAAGCACACCGAGCGGCACTCCTAACACGAGCGCCGAGCTGACGCCCATTGTTACGACTCCAATGCTGCGGGAGCGGTATTTCGCTTCCACCAGTTTCGGCGCCATCGTAAGCGCGAGCACAATAATGAGCGCTGCGCTGGCAGCCGTTACGAAACGCGCCGCCATCAGCATTGCAAACGTCGGAGCCAGGCTCGCACCAATATTAGCAACAGCAAACACGGCAAGCGCCCACATATATACTTTTTTCCGCTCGATATTGGATGTAAACGATAAAAGCAGCGGTCCCGCTACGGCAAACACGAGGGCAAAAATTGTAATCAGCTGTCCGGCAAGCGCAATAGAGACCGATAGATCCTCCGCGATAATTGGAAGAATACCGCTGACAATTAGTTCGACCATGCCGACGATAAACGCCGACACCGCCAGTAAATAAACATGTGAATTCATCGCACAGTGACCTTCGAAAGAAACCTTCGTCTTTCGTCCCTTTCTCTTCTAAGATTTCCTATCTACTTGATCCATGAATCAATTTCTTTTCTAATCAATGTTTCAACTATATCATGGTCTATATTACCTTTTTTAAAAAGAATGTGCATGGCTATACCATCGACCATTGCATGAGTTCGGGCAATCAATAGTTTTTCATTCACATTTTCCTTCAATACGTTTTCCTTTTTAAACAATTCCATACACTTTTTTATGAGCAGCTCTAT
>NZ_JALBWT010000042.1:0-40163 GCF_023845525.1 Sinobaca sp. H24 | reverse complement strand
GAGCCGATGCGGTCATTCTGGGAGATCATGACGCCTCTGTCTTTTGCTTCTTCGTGTCCAGCTAAGAGGACAGCGTTATACAGATTAAGCTCTCCGTCTGCCCCCATCGCCGTATCCGGCCTCATTGCGCCGACCATAACGACCGGCTTTTCGCTGTCAACGACGAGATTAAGAAAATAAGCCGTTTCCTCCAGCGTATTCGTACCGTGCGTAATGACCACGCCGTCGGTGTCATCGGAAGCAAGCTGTTCATTTACTTCCTGAGCCAGGCCAAGGAGGATGTCATTATCGATGTCGTTACTGCTGACACCAGTAAAATCCTGGCCGGTTACATTGGCAATATCGTTAAGTTCAGGTACTTTTTCGATTAACTCGTTTATTTCTATTTCGCCTGCAGTGTAGTCTGCCAGGTCCGTTCTTTCGTCTCCTACAGCCGCAATCGTGCCTCCAGTTGCGATGATTTCAATATTCGGTTTGCTTTCTTCAGCTGCCTCAGGTGCCTCAGCCGTTTCGTTATTTTCTTCGACCGCAGAATCAGCTTCTACCAACCCCACAGGTTCGCCGGTATACACCGCCCATGCACTTAATCCTAATACCGATGCCAGAGCTACTGGCATTACTGCCGCCTTATGTTTCTTCCTCATAACTGATCGCTCCCTTGTATGTAGTTGTTTCAAGTGTAGCGGATTTTGAGGGAAACATGACAAATTGTGTGACATTTTATAACAATTAATCTTTGCGACAGTAAGTCAAAATGGATGTTGATAGTATCGATTACTACTATCATTTTGTATGAAAGTGTAACAATATGGAAATAAGAAAAGAGCATCTAAGTATAAAAAAGTGGAGGAGATACGTATGGCATCATACAAAGAATTAGTACAAAAGCTGAGTCTTGCAGAGAAAGCAAGCCTGTGTTCCGGACAGAATTTCTGGAACACGCAGAACATAGATGAGCATCAGATTCCCGGATTTATGGTAACTGACGGTCCGCACGGTCTTCGCAAGCAGGGGGGCAGTGCTGATCACCTGGGACTGTCCGACAGCGTGCCGGCTACGTGCTTTCCAACAGCGGCAGGACTGGCGAGCAGCTGGGATAGAGAGTTGATGGAAGGGGTTGGACGCCGTCTGGCGCATGAAGCAGGAGCCGAAGATGTAGCGGTGCTGCTCGGGCCGGGGATTAACATCAAACGTTCTCCGTTATGCGGGCGTAATTTTGAATATTTTTCAGAGGATCCCTACGTGTCCTCCGAAATGGCATCCGCCTATATTAACGCCGTGCAGCAGGAAGGAATTGGTACGTCTTTGAAGCACTTTGCGGTGAATAATCAGGAATACCACCGTCTGACCGTTGATGCCCGGGTGGATGAGCGCACGCTTCATGAGATTTATCTGGCTGCATTTGAAGCAACTGTCAAAAACAGCCAGCCCTGGTCAGTAATGTGCTCCTACAATAAAGTAAACGGTGTTTTTGCTTCAGAAAACCATAAGCTGCTGACGGAACTGCTTCGCGACGACTGGGGATTTGAAGGATTTGTCATCTCCGACTGGGGCGCTGTCAACGAACGGGTGCCGGGCCTCAAAGCCGGAATGGACCTGGAAATGCCGTCCAGCGGCGGCGTGGGAGATAAAGCAATTCAGGACGCTGTTGAAGATGGAACGCTGGATGAAGCCGTGCTTGACCGCACCGTAGAGCGGATGCTTGCTTTTGCAGACAAAGCGGAAAAAGGCCTATCCCAAAAGCGGAGCGTGGATAAAAAGGAGCATCATGATTTTGCGGTGCAGACGGCCGCGTGAATCCGTCCGGCAAGCTGGCAGAAACCTTCCCGGTGACGCTGCAGCAGAATCCATCCTATCTGCATTTCCCAGGCAATAAAGACAGCGTGACCTACGGCGAAGGATTGTATGTCGGTTACCGCTACTACGATGCCAAAGGAGAGACGCCGCTGTTTCCATTCGGCTACGGGCTGAGCTATACGACCTTCTCCTACAGCAGCCTTCGGGTTGACCAGAAGGAATCCGGAAGTACCGATCTTACAGCAACATGCACGATCACCAATACCGGATCCAGGGCAGGAAAAGAAGTGGCCCAGCTGTATGTAACGGATCAGGAAAGCATGCTGGAACGGCCGGAGCGGGAGCTGAAAGGCTTCACGAAAGTGTATCTGGAGCCCGGTGAATCCAAAGACGTAACATTCGAATTGAATGAGCGCAGTTTTTCTTATTATCATGATGGCTTTGCCCGGTGGATTGTGGAACCCGGCACGTTTACTTTATCTATAGGCGCGTCTTCCCGTGACCTTCTCCTCCAGACGGAGGTGGAGATCTCAGAAGATACCCGTCCGATGACCGAGATACACCGTAACTCCACGATGGGGGAAGTGGCGGCTCATCCTGACCTCAAGCCGGTACTTGAGGAGCATCTGTCCTCTCTGGCCTCTAATAACCTATTTGCGCAGCAGATGGTAGAAGACGGCGAAGCAGCCGATCCGATGATGGAAGCCATGATGAAGGAAATGCCGCTCCGCGGATTGATTAATTTCAGCAGCGGCCATTTTACCGAGCAGAACCTAAGAGACCTCATAGAAGCATGCAACGCTAAAATAGATTAACAACGAGAAGAATCCGCAGCGAGGCGGGTTCTTCTTTTTTAATAGACACAAGAAAGACAAAAATGAAATTGAAAGCGATTTCCCATAGTGGTAAAATAGAGATAGGTTAAACTAGTCATCAGATGACCTGATCTTATGAATTAGATTTCCTATTATGTGCTTTACATATAGGTGAAATTTTTTATAGGGGTTAATCTGATTCCTAAAAATGAAAGCGCATTTTTATCCGCTGAAGGAGATACCGTTATGCTAATGCTGACCGCTTTAAGCGCCGTTATTTTTCCGTTTCTTTTCTTGTTCTGCTGCGCATGCCTGCGATTAAGGGAATGTCGCTGAGCGCCGCTATTGTTATTGTTCTGGCGGTGCTGTTCTGGGGCATGGAAAGCCGGGTTATTTTGTCTTCGATTCTGCAGGGAGCCCATAAGACGCTGACGATCCTGCTGATCTTATTTGGCGCACTTGTTCTGCTGAATACGCTGCGGAAAAACGGCGCGGTGGACCGAATTAACCAGGGATTTCAGAGCATATCGGCGGACATGAGGGTGCAGCTGGTTATTGTAGCCTTTTGTTCGGATCGCTCATTGAAGGAGTGGCTGGATTTGGAACGCCCGCGATGATTACGGCACCGCTGATGGTGGCGCTTGGATTCAAGCCGCTTGCGGCTGTCGCAACGGCTCTTATTGCGGACAGCTCGGCTGTTGCATTTGGTGCAGTGGGAACGCCGGTCATTGTCGGCCTGAGTACGCTTGACGAAGCCGGAACTGCCTTTTTTCAGGAGGTTGGGGTGACCGTGACGTTAATTGATTTGTTCGGCGGCACCTTTGTACCTTCCATTTTGGTTTTTGTGCTCGTGCTGTTTTTCGGTAAGGGAAAAGGGGTCAAAGAAGTATGGCCTTTGCTGCCATGGACACTGATGATCGGTGCGGTGTATACGAGCTCTGCGCTTTTGTACGCATCTCTGTTCGGTCCGGAATTTGTAGCGATTCTTGGTTCTCTTACTGGTCTTACGGTCGCAGCAATCACCGCCAGAAAAGGCTGGCTGCTTCCAAAAGAAACGTGGACGGATGCGCTGCAGGATGACTTTACGATCGATACGGAAAAATCAGACATGAGCCTGCTTACCGCCTGGTCGCCGTATGTGATTGTCGTCATATTGCTGCTGCTTACGAGAGTCGTACCGCCGCTCGAGGAATTTACGACCAGCGCGATTAACTTATCATGGATGAACATATTAGGCGTGGAGGGAGTGAACTCGGAGTGGGAGCTGTTGTACTCTCCCGGTGCTATCCTGACGGTAACTGCAATTCTCGCTGTACTGATCCACCGCCGCTCGTTCCGCAATTTTACCGCGTCGGCGAAAGACGCGTTATCGACCATTAAGATAACCGGGATTACGCTGTTTGCGACCCTTGCGATGGTGCATGTGTTCAGCAACTCCGGCATGAACGCTAATAATATTATCAGCATGCCTGAGTATATTGCCGAAAGCATGGCCGCGGCCTTCGGACCGATGTGGATCTTCGCGGCCCCGTTTCTTGGCATGCTCGGCTCGTTTATTACCGGCAGTGCCACCGTGTCCACGCTCACATTTTCTCCGATTCAATACAGCATTGCTGCCTCCACCGGCGTGGACGTCAATACAGTATTGGGCGCACAGCTCGTCGGCTCCGGCGCGGGGAATATGATCTGTATTCATAATGTGGTAGCGGCCAGTGCGGTTGTCGGCATGGAAGGAAGAGAGGGCAGTGTCATCCGCAAAACACTCGCACCTGCCATGATTTACGGCGTGCTCGCAGGCATCGGCGGCTTCATCGTGATGAATGTGTTTTGACGGTTGGCTTTGAAAGCGCTCCAGGGAAATGAAAAGATTATGTAATTCACGTCGCGAATAAATATTCTAAAATATCAAAACAAGAGATGGCAAAATGCCATCTCTTGTTCGATAATTATATTTCTTCTCTATGTTTTTTTGCTTCTTTTACTGAAATGTCTCCACGTAGTACTTGTAAATCTAATAAGGATTTTTGTAAATTGTTGGAGGTGTTTCCTTCTTTAAATTCCTGAATAGTTATATTAGTTTCCTCTATAAAATAAAGAATCCTCTCAATATGGTCTTTTGTTAAACCATACTGTTTTTTAGATAGTTGTTCCTTAGTAAAGAAGCGCCAATTCACTTTATCGAACTGAGCTGTCATCATTTTTCTTGCCCATTCCAAATCGGCAGGTGCTCCGGTGTTGACCGCATTAGTCAGTCTATCTATAATGATATCTTCCATTCCAATCATTTTGATTGTATAACCATTATAAAATACTTCAATTACATGATTCTTATCCCCTTTAAACTCACCAGAAGGAAATTCAACATAAATGGCTAAAGAAGAATGGACAAAGTGTCGGTCTACTTTTTCAAAACCAAGAGCTTTCATAATTTCTACAATCTTAGCTTCTTCATCAGAAAAAATATCCAAGTCTCTTGTTGTGTATTGGCCATCAGAGTAAAGTTCAACAGAAGTTCCTCCTACTACAATAGCTTCGATGTTATGAATGGTAAATTGTTCATTTAAAATACCAGCAACAGTTAGAAGAATGTCTCTAATAGATTCATTAGGATTCTCTAACTCGTTTTGATATTGAACCAATTTTTCCAATGCTCGGCGGGAAGATAAAAAATTTATGCTGTCAGTCACTATTTCAAGTTTCTTTCAGATTCGAATTTTTTGAGATAGTAAGCTTCCTCAGGGTCTCTTGGCCTGGTGCGCTTCATTTCTTCTTCTGGGTAAAAGGAAGCACGTGAAACAGCTTTTATCAAAGCTTGATTTTTAGAAGTCGATTCATCTATTTGCTTTACTGTAAATGAACGCATGATGTATGCTCCCTTCTAATTTCTTTCTATTATATAACATGCAGCAGAAGAATGGTCTGGAAAATACAATGGAATAGACAGCTTCTTTTTATATATATTAGAGATTTTGACTTTCCGATTTTCTCTCTATATAATAAGCAGTACTGAAGGAAAAGGAGGGTTGTTAAAAATGACTGCAGCTATTAGATTGCGCCTTACCGCTTTGAACAAGTAATTTTATACGTTCAAGGGCTCTGCATTTTTCAGCAGAGTAAACGGGAGCAGTCTGCACATTTTTAATAACCTTCACCGGGCTTAAGAGTATCCAGGGAAGAAGGGCAGATTTTTCTGCTTTTCTTTCTTTTTTTTATGACTAAAACCAGCAGGATTTGTTCTTTTGTTTGCTCTGAAGTGTATTTATACAAAAAAGGGGAAGTGAAAATAATGAATAAACAGCAAGTAAAGCAGCTTGCCGCACAAAATGGACTGGATGTAATAGAAGACACGCTGCAGGCAAATGAATCAGGTCTGGATTTTCAGGTGTTTCACGCCGAGGACAAAGCGGGAGAAAAGTGGATTCTGCGTATTCCACGCAGAAGCGATTCGATGGCAAAAGCGAAGCAGGAAAAAGCCGTGCTCAATGCGGTAAACTGCTATACATCGATTGAAGCGCCCGACTGGCAGGTTTTCACAGATGAACTGGTTGCGTATAAACAGCTCGGCGGCGTGCCTGCCGGGACGATTGATCCAGCTATCCAAAACTATGTGTGGCAGTTTGATATCGAAAACAGTCCGGACGCTTATCATACCTCATTAGGACGACTGCTTGCGGATCTGCACCGTATGCCTGCGGCACACGTGAAAGAGGCAGGTATCGTTATGCATGACCACATTGAAGCGAGACAATCAATGGCGGCGAGAATGGAAAAGGTCAAGCAGACTTTTGGTGTGAGCCGGGAGCTGTGGGAGCGCTGGCAGAAATGGCTTGCTGATGATGTTCTCTGGCCGGACCATACCGGGCTGACGCACGGCGATGTGCACCCGGGCCATATTCTCATTAATCCGCAGGCGGAAGCGACCGGATTGATTGACTGGACCGAAGCGGCGGTAACCGATGTGTCTCGTGATTTCGCAGCGCATTACCTTATTTTTGGGGAAGCTGGTCTGAATAAAGTAATCGATGCCTATGAGAAGGCGGGCGGCCGTACGTGGCCTCGCTTGGTAGAGCATATTACGGAACTAAGAGCGGCTGAGGCGGTCGTTGTCGCAGAATTTGCCCAGTCTTCCGGCCTGAAAGAGATGGAAGACATGGCCAGGCAGATGCTGGGAGTGGCGGATCCGCAGTAGAATTACGAAAAATAGAGAACGCCGTCCGTTTCGCTTTCTAAGCGTTATGGGCGGCTTTTTATCATCGGATAGCTGAATTGAAGTATTTCCATTCCGTTTTTCTGGAGAAAATACGTTATAATAGGCTTTGATTCACCTATTTTAAAATACAGCAGTTAAATAAAACGATAAATCGTTATACATATTTCGTAAGAACCCGGAGCAGGACAGAAAGCGGGTGAGAGAGATGAATAAATTGGCAGACATCCGTTCTTACGATATCGATACACTCAAAAAAGACAGCCTTGCCAGCCTGACGCTGCTGGTGATGATTATTCCGCAGGGAATGGCATACGCACTGCTTGCCGGCGTGCCACCGGAGATGGGGCTTTACGCGGCCACGATTCCCATGCTCGTCTATGCACTGCTTGGCTCTTCCCGGCATTTGTCTGTCGGCCCGGTGGCAATCACGTCACTGCTCGTGTTTACCGCTGTTTCCGCTTATGCACCGGCGAATTCCGGTGAATATATTCAGTATGTAATTGTCTTAGCCGCCATGGTTGGGCTTATCCAACTGTTGCTGGGGATTGGTAAAGCCGGATTTATTGTGAAATTTATTCCTCATTCGGTGTTCAGCGCCTATACGTCCGCTGTGGCGATTATTATTGGATTGAGTCAGCTGAATCATCTACTCGGGGTAAACTCGGAAGGAAACCTGCGCGCGCATGCGATTCTTTACGATCTGGGCAGCCAGTGGAACAGCATTAACGGCTATACCGTGCTGCTGGGTACCCTGAGCCTCCTGCTGATATTGTGGCTGAAAAACAAATGGCCGCGGCTTCCGGCGCCTTTGCTGGCGATTGTTCTAGCGATCGGAGCGGTCATATTTCTCGGCCTGCAGGATGCCGGCGTTGCGATTGTCGGACAGATTCCGGCAGGACTTCCTATATTCGCTCTGCCGGGAGTAACTGGAAGCATGGTAATCAACCTTCTCCCAATGGCTGTAGTCATTGCATTAATGGGCTTTATGGAGTCCCTTTCCATAGGACGTGCCATCAGCAAAAAAGAACATTACGCGGTGCGGCCGAACCAGGAGCTTAAGGCGCTCGGAATGTCGAACCTGGTCGGTTCCTTTTTCCAGGCCTTTCCCGTGAACGGAAGCTTTTCACGGACGGCCGTCAATCACGAAGCCGGCGGACAGACGAAAGCGGCATCCGTACTGACTGCCGTCGGTGTGCTGATCGTGCTGTTGTTTTTTACCTCGATGTTTTACTACCTGCCCAATGCCGTGCTTGCCGCGATTATTATTTCAGCAGTATACAAACTGGTCGATGTGCATCAGGCGAAGCACCTGTTTGACGTTCGGCCGCTGGAAGGCTGGGTCTGGGTGCTGACGTTTTTTGCAACGCTGGTTGTCGGTATTCAGTGGGGCATTATTATTGGAGCAGTGTTTACGCTGCTGTTTATTATCCGGCAAAGCATGCAGCCCAATATTGCGGAACTCGGCTACTTAAGTGAAGAAGGCGAGTTTCGGGACCGGCGCCGGTTTCCAGAGGCGCTGACCTTTCGAAATGGAATGCTCCTGCGGATTGATTCCAACATTCACTTTGCGAATTACTCCTACGTAGAAGAACACGTCCGGGAGCTCGCTGAGAAGCGGCCGGATATTTATTGGATGGTCATCGATATGTCCGGGGTGAACGACATGGACACCTCTTCCGTCGAACAGCTGGAGGAATTCCTGCTGCAGCTCCAGCAGGAAACCGGCATGTCCTTTTATCTTGCTAATGTAAAAGGCTCCGTCCGGGACACCATCGCGAAAGCAGAATGGAGAAAAGATCTCCGGCAGCGGGTCAGCTACCAGAGCGTCGAGCATATTCTCGAACAGATGAATGTGCGTCTGCCGTCTCCCGGCGAAAAGAGACGTGCAAAAGGTCCGAATGACTTTATGATCTAGAAACAGCCATTCCTGGGAAAGAGGGATGGCTTTTTTGATATATGGAAGGTTATCTTGTCATTCTAAGTAAATTTTAGTACAGTATACTTAGTTTGGTGAATGAATTAAGTGAAATGAAATGTAAACGGTATCAATAAAAGGGGGAGCATGAACGATGGTTACCAGGCAGCCCAAAGCTTCTGTCACGATTGATAAAGATTTTGTGATTTCCACGATAGATAAACGAATATACGGGTCCTTTATTGAACAGCTGGGAAGGGCGGTCTATGGGGGCATTTACGAACCAGATCATCCGGAGGCCGATGACCAGGGCTTCCGCCGGGACGTAATGGAACTGGTGAAAGACCTGCAGGTGCCGATTATCCGCTATCCGGGCGGCAACATGGTGTCAGCCTATAACTGGGAAGACGGAGTGGGGCCGAGAGAAGAAAGGCCGAGACGATTGGAGCTGGCCTGGAGAACGATCGAAACGAATCACGTAGGAACCAATGAATTCGTAGACTGGGCGGCAAGGGCCGGCAGTGACGTAATGATGGCGGTTAACCTCGGCACAAGAGGAATAGATGTGGCAAGAAATCTGCTGGAGTACTGCAATCACTCCGGAGGAACCTACTACAGCGATTTAAGGAAAAAACACGGCTATGATAAGCCTCATGATATTAAAACATGGTGTCTCGGAAACGAAATGGATGGCTCGTGGCAGCTTGGCGGAAAAACGGCGGAGGAATACGGACGTCTGGCGTATGAAACAGCAAAAGCCATGAAACAAGTGGATCCTTCAATTGAATTGGTGAGCTGCGGAAGCTCAGGTGCTGATATGCCGACATTCCCGGAATGGGAAGCAGCGACGCTGTCGCATACGTATGAATTTGCTGATCATATTTCGCTTCATCAATACTACGGCAACCACGAAAATGATACGGCGAACTTTTTAGCCAAATCATTGGATATGGATCAGTTCATACGAACGGTCGTTTCCACGTGTGATTACATTAAGGCGAAAAAAGCGCAGCAAAAAAACCGTTAACCTTAGCTTTGATGAATGGAACGTCTGGTTCCACTCCAGTGAAGCCGATCAACAGCTGGAGCCTTGGCAGATTGCGCCTCCTCAACTGGAGGATGTGTATACGTTTGAAGATGCCCTGTTAGTGCGAACATGCTTCATACTCTGATTAACCATGCGGACCGCGTAAAAAATTGCCTGCATGGCACAGCTCGTTAACGTTATTGCACCAATTATGACGGAAACCAGGGCAAAGCCTGGAAGCAGACGATCTATTATCCCTACTATTATTTTGTCCGTATACGGCCGCGGCAAAGCGCTCCAGCCGATTATTCATTCCGACAAATATGATTCCAAAGAGTTTACGGAGGTGCCTTATTTAGATAGTGCCGTCGTATTAAATGAAAAAAAAGGAATTGGTGCTGTTTATGACAAACAGGCATCTGGAGGAAAAATTAATCGGTTACCTATGACCTTCGTTCTTTGAAAAAGCAGAAATTATCGAGCACATCGTTTTGGAACATGACTATCCAAAAGCTGTTAACACGAAAGATAAAAAGAAGTGGCCCCTCATAACAAAGAATGCCGTAATGGAAGAGACCATGATGAAGGCTGAACTGCCTCGCATGTCATGGAATATGGTGCGGATTAAGTTGTAACCAGAAAAAATCCAGACAAGATAACTAAAAAATCAGCGGTATAATAACCCGCTGATTTTTTGTATATGTGAGATTATTCATCTTATAATTTAATCGCGTTTTCTATATGCTCCCGGTGAAATTCCGTATTTTCTTTTAAATACACGATGGAAATATGGATAGGTACCGAAACCGCAGTTTTCTGCTATTTTAGATAGTGTCATTGAAGTGTACATCATTTGATTAACCGATGCTGACAATCGGATATCCATGGCGTAATCGATCATAGACTGGCCAAGGGTGCTTTTAAATAAGTAGCTGGCTCTTGAGACACTCAGTCCTACGTGCGATGCAACTTGTTGAATAGTGAAATTGTAAATCGCGTATTCTTCAATATAATGCATCATTTGAGTAACAACATAAGGCCTGTGTGAAGTGAGGGATGCTTCCTGAATCGTTCTTTCCAAATACAAACAAAGCGTTTGAAACAGCTGCCGGATCAAATCCTTATCCATTTTTTGGAGGACAGGACGCCGAATTTCTATAATGAGGTGATTCCATAAAGAAATTAATTTTGAATCTAACCCAATTCGAGTAAAAGAAGAGCATTTAGTCCTCTCCCACCATTGATCCATCCATATATTATTACAATACATATAATAATCCCCACTAGGCGTTTTAGAGTCTACTGTTAACTCATAATAATCCCAGGCTTAGCTAACAGAAGATCTCCTTTTTTAACAGAATGCCAGGTTCCATTTAAAAATATTTTGCTTTTTCCTTCCGTTTGTAATCTAAGTAAGTAGTTTTTCAATCCATAAATGTGGCTGTTAGAGAAGCTTTTATGATGATAAGAGTAATCACAATAGATGTCCGTCATATATATCACTCTCCCTTTTTTTAAATCAAAAGTAAAATAATGCATGTTTTGATAATATCATCTATATAATTTTCAGAATAGTTGCTATAACATAAAAATAGAATCAAAACGCAATAAAACCCTTTAAAGAAAGGAGTAGAAGAGATTAAATTTTTTTTAATAGTTATGTAAGCGCTACCAACAATAGGAGGACTAACGTTGAATAAAAAAATAGGAATTCAATTATTCACATTGAGAGACGAAGCAAAACAGAACTTCGATAACACATTAAAAAAAATAGCAGACTTAGGATATGAGGGTGTAGAATTTGCAGGGTATTTCGGTGACTATAAAGCAAAAGAGCTTAGAACTAAAATGGAAACTCTAGGTTTGGAAAATGCAGGAAGCCATATTCCTTACGAAATCTTAAAGAATGATTTAGAAGCAGTTATTGCATATCAAAAAGAAGCTGGGAGTAATAGCATTGTATGTCCAATTATTCCAGAGGAGAAACGGACAAGTATAAAAGGATACGAAGAAGTAGTAGAGGTATTGAATAATACCGGTAAATTATGCAAAAAACACGATATCTACTTTAGTTATCATAACCATGCATTTGAACTAACTGAAACAGATGGAATAATCCCTTTAGAATATATCTTGCAGCAAACGAATGCTGAATGGGTACAGGCAGAGCTGGATGTATATTGGCTCAAAAAAGCGGGGCATGACCCGGTGGAATGGCTTGATCGCTATAAAAACAGAATGAAAAGAATTCATATAAAAGATATGACGATGGATGGTGAACAATTTTTTGCGGAACTCGGTACAGGAGGATTAGATGTAGAAAATATTATTAAACATGGGGAACAGTCGAGTGCAGAGTGGTTTATTGTAGAGCAGGATAAAACAAAGAAAACCGCTTTTGAGAGTGCAGCAATCAGCATGGAGTATTTGAAAAACATAGCAGTCAAATATAAGGGGGAGTTATGTTGAAAAAGAGAAATGCTTTATACGGTGTACTTATGGGAAGCATGATCGTTGTGTCGGGCTGCGGGGGAGGAGACGTAGAGACAGGGGAAGAAGAAAACCAGGCAGGAACTGAAGGCGGAGACACCACCATTCAATTCTGGCACATAGAAACAGGAGCCAAAGAAGAAGTGTACTTAAATGCTATTGAGAGATATGAAAACGATAATCCAGGGGTGACAGTAGAAGCACTGAGAATCCCTAATGACGATTATAAGCAGAGAATGGTAGTTGCTATGTCTGGAGGAAATCCCCCTGATGTGTTTCATTCATGGGGAGGGGGCTGGCTTGGAGAGTTTGTTAACAGTGATCAAGTACTGAATCTAAGTGAAGAAGATGTAAATACGGATCGTTTTTTAGATCTGGCGATGGATAATTCCACTTACGAAGATGAAGTATATGGTCTTCCCCTTGGACTTTCGCTGACGATGAATTTTTATAACACAAAAATATTTGATGAACTCGGCTTAGAAGAGCCAGAAACATATGAAGAATTAAAAGAAGTTATTGAAGTATTAAAAGAAAGTGAATATGATCCTTATGCATTAACAAATCAAACTCAGTGGCCAGGCAGCTACTTTTACATGTATTTTGCAGATCGACTGGGAGGTTCTGATTTATTCGCCGAAGCACTAGAGGGAGAAGGAAGCTTTGCTGATGAAGATTTTATTGAAGCTGGAGCAAAGATACAAGAGTTGGTGGAAATGGGAGGCTTTAACGAAGGATTCAATGGTATTCCTTATGATGCAGGCCAGGGAAGACAGTTAATGTATTCAGAACAAGCGGCCATGATGCTGATGACAACCACATTTGTGAACAACGTAAGAGATGAATTTCCAGAATTTGAAGAAAATCTTGGTGCTTTCACTTTTCCTGATGTAGAAGAAGGTGAAGGGAATCCAACTAATTTAAATGGTTCTGTTTCGCCGGTACTTTCTGTATTTGAAAATACAGAACATAAAGAAGAATCAATTGAATTAATCGAATACTTGACCAGTGAAGAGACAGCACAGGATTTTGTGGAAAAAACGTCCAGTCTTTCCGGATTAGAAGGAATTGTATCTGATGATCCATTCGTACAACAGTTTAATGAATTAGTGGAAGAAGCAGATTTTATTCAAATGCCCTATGATCAGACCCTGCCTCCTTCTTTAGCTGAAACACACCTAAATTCTGTACAGGAAGTTTTTGGACTAAGCATAACACCGGAAGAAGCCGCTGAACGAATGGAATCAGAAGCTGAAAGTACCCGGGAGTAAATGCGTATGTATTCGTCCATTTTATTTCTGAAACGTAAAGGGAGTGTTCCTAATGAATGATGTGGCATACAAACAGTCAGAAGCTGCAAAAACATCTAATAAAAAAAAGCGCATAAAGAAAAATACGTGGGTTATAGTGGGTTTTATGCTCCCAGCACTTTTGGTTTATGCGGTCTATACTCTTTATCCCATATTGGCAACATTTAACTACAGTCTTTTGGACTGGAGTGGAGTCAGCGGAGAAAGTGAATTTATTGGAGTTCAGAATTATGTAACGCTTCTCAATGATGCCAGCTTTTGGCAGGCGCTGCAAAATAACCTTTTGTTAGTTGTGGTGTCTATATTCTTTCAAATACCACTGGGTTTAATCATGGCGTTGATTTTATTTTCACCAATCATTGGAAAAAGATTGTTAAATGTCATATTCTTCTCCCCTATTTAATGTCGACTGTTGCCATTGGTTTGCTGTGGATCTTTTTATATGATCCCAGCAATGGCCCCATTAATCAATTTACTTCCGCATTAGGGCTCGGCCAATTTAACTGGCTGGGAGATCCAAATTTAGCTATGGTAGCAATTCTTATCGTAGTTATCTGGCAGTTCTCTCCCTTTTACATGATTTTATTTAAGGCAGCCATGGTGGGTATCCGAATTGTATGAATCGGCACAGATCGACGGCGCGAATGGCTGGAAACAATTTCTTTATATTACGTTTCCTTCGCTTATGCCGACAATCGTAACTTCTTCGATATTAGCTATTGTCGGCTCCTTAAAAGCTTTCGATATATTCTATATCATGACTGGCGGAGGACCTGGTAATGCTACAGAGATATTAGGAACATATATGTATAATCAGGGATTTGTTAATTTCAACATGGGTTATGCGAGTACTATAGCTGCAGTCATGTTCTTAATAGCTTTTGTCTGTGTGCTTGTTATTCAATTCATGGACCATAAGCGTAAGAAAAGAGGGATCCTCTCATGATTACTAGTTTAATAAAGCGGACGAGTTTATATGTAATGGTTGTTATTTTGCTCATTTTCACAGGCTATCCCTTTTTATACATGGTGTCTACGTCTTTAAAAAGCATGAATGAGTTTTTCGTAAATCCCTTTCAAGTAATCCCGGAATCGTTTACTTTTCAGAACTATGTAGCGGTATTCGATATGGGTCTTACCACTTATTTTGTAAACAGTTTGTTGATAACAGTGTCAGCGGTAATATTGGTTGTCTTTGTAGCATCGTTGGCAAGTTATCCACTAAGCCGGATGCGCTTTAAATTAAATAGACCGTTATTTCTACTATTCGTAGCAGGGATGATGCTTCCCATTCACGCGACGTTAATACCAATTTTTGTATTGACGCAAAATATGGGGCTTTATGACACGTTATTTGCGCTTTTAGGACCTTATATCGCATTTAGTCTGCCTATATCAATTTTTATTTTGACTCAATTCATGCAGGAAATTCCGAAAGAATTGGAAGAAGCTGCTCAAATGGATGGGGCGAATCACTGGAAATTATTTTGGAAAATAATGTTCCCCAATTTAGCACCCGCCATTGCAACAATTGTTATTTATAATTTCGTCTTTTTATGGACTGAATTCATTTTTGCTTTAATTCTAATCAGCAGTCCTGGCAATATGACGCTCCCGCTTGGTCTTCAGAACTTTTACGGGGAATTTTCGGTCAATGTACCGGGATTAATGGCGGCACTGACCCTTGCCAGTATTCCTGTTATTGTTGTCTTTTTATTAGCTCAGGAAAAAGTAGTAAAAGGACTCACAGGCGGGGCAGTAAAAGGGTAAAAAACGAGGTGGAAGCTATTGAATATAGGTATATTAGGTTGTGGATATATTAGTAACGTGTATATAGAAAATACTTCTTATTTAAATAATATCAATATAGTTGGATGTGCAGATTTAAATAACAGTAGAGCTTTAGAAACGTCAGTTAGGCATGGGATTTCCTGTTACAGTGTTTCTGAATTAATAAACAGTGCAAAAGTTGACTTAATTCTCAATCTTACCCCGCCTAAGGCTCATTTTAATAGTTGTATGGCAGTTGTAGCAGCCGGAAAGCATGTATATGTAGAGAAGCCATTAAGCATAAGCAGTTGCCAAGCTAAGGAACTATTAAACTTTGCGGATAAAAGTGGTGTGAGGGTTGGTGTTGCTCCTGATACATTTATGGGAGACCCTATACAAACAGCCAAAGCAATAATTGATGATGGCGAGATAGGAAGGCCTATAGGAGTAAATGCTTTTATGCTGAAGTCAGGTCCTGAGAAGTGGCACCCTGATCCTGAATTTTTTTATCAACATGGAAGCGGGCCGATGTATGATATGGGACCGTATTATGTAACAGCACTCGTCCATTTATTAGGCCCGGTGAGGTCGGTTTCAGCAACCGCCGGTATGGTTCCAATTGATCGCGAAATAGCTGAAGGATATAAAAAAGGAACGAAAATCAATGTAGAAACACCAACTCATATCTCAGGCAGTCTGGAATTCTCAAATGGGGTAGTCGGAACATTAGTAACTAGTTTTGATGTGATGAACACTGCCTTACCTAAATATCGAAATTTATGGAACTGGAGGGACAATCATTATACCTGATCCCAATACGTTCAGCGGTGAAGTTCTTCTTATTAAAGATAAATCCAATGGCTGGGAAAACAGAATATACAAAAAGGATCGATTTAATGGCAGGGGCATGGGTTTGGCTAATATGGCAGAGGCAATTGAAAGTAATAAATATCATGAAGCAAACGGAAATTTAGGCTTGCATGTTCTCGAAGTACTTGAGGGGTTTCATCTAGCTATAAAATCAAGAAAGTACTACAATCTGCAAACAAATTATCTATTAACAGAGGAGCGCTCAATATGATAAAAGTCGGAATAATTGGCTGTGGAAGTGTAGCCAAAAAAAGACACCTTCCGGAATATAAAGATAATAATAATGCTTCGCTTGTAGCTTTATGTGATTTAAACAAACAAAGGGTGGACGCTGCAAGTAAAGAATATGGAACCAGGGCTTATACAGACTATAAGCAGATGATTCAACAAGAACAATTAGATGCAGTTTCTGTTTGTCTTCCTAATTACCTGCATGCAGAAGTGACTATTTACGCTTTGGAAAATAATCTTCATGTCTTATGTGAAAAACCAATGGCTACCTCAATAGAAGAAGCTCAGGAAATGATAGCAGTCTCAGAAGAATATAACAAAAAATTAATGATTGCCCATAATCAGAGGTTTGTTGATTCTCATATAAGAGCCAGAGCTATTGTAGAAAATCAAGAACTTGGCAGAGTGCTTAGCTTCCGAACGACTTTTGGACATGGTGGTCCTGAAAACTGGAGCATAGATGGAGCAGACAGCTGGTTTTTTGAAAAAGACAAAGCTCACATAGGTTCATTAGGAGATTTGGGCGTGCATAAGGCGGACCTAATGAGATATTTACTGGGAGAAGAATTTATTGATGTAGCAGCTTTTGTAGAAAAAAACGCAAAACAAAACAGTGATGTAGATGATAATGCTGTATGTATCGTCAGAACGGAAACAGGTATTATTGGAACGATCACTTCAAGTTGGGCATATGGGGCTTCTCATGATAACTCCACTATTTTGTATTGTGAGAATGGTATAGTTAGAATGGAAGATGATCCGGCACACTCATTAGTCATACAAAAGCTTGATGGAGAAATAATAAAACATAAACTAAAAGCAATTCAATCAAATGAAGAAGGAGGGCAGACAACAACTCACATCGTAGATCATTTTGTAGAATGTATTTTGGAAAATGTGAAACCTCCAATAGATGGAACAGAAGGCATGAAATCGTTACAAATAGTTCTAGGTGCACTTCAATCCAATGAAAAACGGGAGATTATAAAAATGGAAGAGACTGCGATGAATCGATAAGTGTATAAAATAGGAGCAATGTATTCTTGATTTTAGCAGCAACACAATAAAAGAGAAAATAAGCGGAAAACCTCAGATTCCTTTTTAAAGGAATCTGAGGTTTTTTTAGATAATTTGATTGTTGATTTTAATAGGTTGAACGGAAGTAAAGGTGAACCAGGCGGCGACTCGAGCAGACCAGCCATCGGTGAAGATAAAGAGGACGTTTCTTACTCTTTAGCTGAGGCATGGCCTGCCGAACGCGTCCGCCTGGAATCGACCATGGTACCAATCATTCTTTGAAAAAGCCTCATTTTAGTCATAAAATAATCATTAGTTATTATTTATATAAAGTCCAATCGAAATCATAGCTTCCGGCAGGCTTCGTGTGATGCGAAGCTGCTTTAACGAAATACCCTGGGTTACAATCTGCTGGGACAGCTCCGGGCGCATGCCGGAGAGAATCACCGTAATTCCGAGCAGTTTCAGAGCCTGATGCAGCTGTAGAATACTACTGGAAACCACGTTATCCATCTGATGGACACCGGATAAATCGACAATGAGGTAAGAAAGCTCAAGCTCACTGCCTTTCTCCAATGTTTTTTCAAGCAGCTGCTTTGCCCGGCAGGCATCCAGCGAGCCGATCAATGTCAGCACGGCGACATCATCGGTGAGCGGCACAATGGGAACAGACAGCTCAAGAATTTCCTGGCGCGTCAGCTCAGCCGCTTTCCGGTTGTGGTCTACATAGGCTTTGGAAAAGGTATACACTGCCTCATCAATAGCTGTATTCACCTTTGATTCAATCGCGTGGTATGCGTTGAACGAAAGGAGATCGTCTCCGATTTCCTGCTGAATAAAACGGAAGATGGCTTCCCGGTAGTGGGGCAGAAACTGCAGTGCATCATCCAACGGCAGCTCCTGCTCTGCAGCAAATGTTCCAAACTCCACTCCCCAGCGGCTGATTTCTTCCAGCGCTTCTTCCCGCTCATGTCTGGACAACGCCTGTCCAATCAATCCGATAAAATTGGCGCGTATTTTCATCACTTCTTCACTTTCCAGACCGTGACGGGAAAAACGAAGAAATTCACCTATTTCTATTGCCATTTGTTCTCTATGTTGAAAAATGCCCTCTCCTAAAGAGGCAATTTGCACAGCGTTCATCGTCACAGCTCCTTGGAATTTATAAATAAAGAAGGATGACCTCTCCTTTATTGTAAAAATGAGTCATGTCTTAATTTTAGCAGAAGCCTGAAGTACAGGCTAATTATTGCATCGATTCGAGTAAAAATAGGACCTTGCTCTCTATATCAGGGTCCGGATTTTTCAAAAAGATTGAAAAAGGGTATAGAAGAAAATATGCTTAATAAGAAAAGCAGTGAATGTACTGACGACAAAAATAAAAAAGGTGCCATTACATATGAAAATAACAGTTACGTCGAACGACGTTGCAAAAAAAGCAGGAGTATCCCAATCTACTGTTTCCAGAGTCATCAATAATTATCCCTACATCCGCTCGGATACAAAACAAAAAGTACTGCAGGCTATTGAAGAGATGGGTTTTACACCCGACGAAGTAGCCAGAAGCCTGACTAAGCGCAAAACAGCAACGATAGGGCTGATCGTCGGTGATATTTCCAACTCCTTTTTTGCCGAAACAGCAAAAATTATTATCAGTGAAGCACGGAAAAGAGGATTTGATGTCATTTTATCGGACACAGATCACGAAAAAGAAAACTTAAAAAAATCCATCGATATGCTTGTAGGAAAGCGGGTGGAGGGCATTATTATCGGCTCGGTGGAAAGAACCGAAGAAGAAGTGGACAGGCTGTACGAATCCGAAACGCCTGTAGTACTGTTCAATACGAGAATGGAAGACAGTCTCTGCGATTATTTTGTGCTTGATAATAACAGAGGCGCAAAAATGGCGATGGATTATTTATTCCGGAAGAATCATCAGCGCATCGGCTTTATTTCGCCGCCTGCTAAATACTCCACGCTTTATGAAAGAATGGAAGGATACAAACAGGCGCTTACAGAGCAGGGAATAGAATATGATCCCGGCCTGCTGTACAACGACACGATAGAACCAGAAGAAATAAAAAAGTATTTAAAAAACATTCTATCCCCGCCCCATCCCGCAACGGCTGTATTTGCCGCATCGGATCAAATTGCGGTTACGGTGCTGGAACAATGTAAACGAATGAATATCAGGGTTCCGGAAGACCTGGCAGTTATTGGCTTTGATGATATTCATTTATCCTCCAATCCTTTTATTGATTTAACCACCATTTCCCAAAAACATAAAATGATGTCCCTTTCAGCCGTAGAAAGACTGATAGAGCTCATTAAGACAAAAGAAAAAGCCCCGCAGCATGTTCAGGAAATTATGGAACCGGAACTAGTAGAAAGAGGCACAACGTAAAAAAATATTTAAAAACAGTTTACAAAATTCAAAAAACTTGATAACCTTTGAATACGTATTCAAGAAGAGTGCGTATTCAACCAAATAGGAAAGAAATAGAGTAATTTCTATTTTTTTTAATAGTTTTGAATGCGTATTCAAAAAGAGGGGGCAGGCGTATCGGCAGAGATTTTTTTTCAGTAGAAGGAAAAACGATAGTGATCACCGGAGCGAATAAAGGACTGGGGCTGGCCGTAGCTGAAATGCTGGCAGAAGCCAAAGCGAACGTAGCGCTGGTCGCCCGTCATGAGGAATCCCTGCAGCAGATCGCAGAAAAATTGAGAGCGGACGGACATACCGCTGAGCACTTTGCCTTTGATTTAACCAATACCAGAGACATGCCGGATTTATTTCAGAGAATTCATCAGGCATTCGGAAAAATCGATGTATTAATTAACAATGCAGGAACCAATATTCCTGTGAAAGCAGAAGAAGTGACAGAAGAACAGTGGGATCAAATACATGATATTAATTTAAAGAGCGTTTTTTTCGCTTCACAGGCAGCCGGGAAATACATGATGGAGCAGAAGCAAGGGAAAATTATCAACATGTCCTCGCAGATGGCATTTGTCGGATATTACAAAAGAGCTGCTTACAGTTCAAGCAAAGGCGGCATCACCCAGCTGACGAAGTCGCTGGCGGTGGAGTGGGCATCTTATCATATTAACGTCAATGCCGTTGCTCCTACTTTTATTGAAACACCGATGACTGCAAAGATGTTTGAAGACCCGGAGTTCCGGCGGGACGTTCTCGGAAACATTCCATTAGGAAGACTTGCTCGTGAAGAAGACATATTCGGTGCCGTATTGTTATTAGCTTCCTCGGCATCCGACATGATCACCGGCCATACACTGCGCGTCGACGGCGGATGGACCGTATGGTAGAACCCCAACTAAACCCAACCAACCAGGAGGAATACGATGAGTGAAAAATCAGTAAAAACATTAAATGAACAAATGCAGGATAGAATTATCCGCTTCAAGGATCTGAAAGCAAAAGGAATTCCGTTGATGTTTATTGACAGCATTATTCCGGGCCACCAGCGTATTAATTACGCTCTTATCGGGGATACAGCAAGTGAAAATCCTGATTACAAGCCAATGATTACAGAGCCGCACGGTTTCCAGATAGGAATGGTGAAAGCGCTTCCTGGTAATGGGCCGGCATTTCATACACATGACTATATTGAATCATTCGTTCCGTTAAGCGGAAAATGGAGATTCTATTGGGGAGAAGGTCCGGATCAAATTGACGGCGAAGAAATTCTTGAAGAATGGGATCTTATTACGCTTCCGCCCGGCCTGTACCGTGGACTGGAGAACGTAGGCGAAGAAGAAGCATGGCTTTTCGCTGTGCTCGAGCAGCACGAAGTGTTTGAAGGAAAAGACCCGTACTGGGCGCCGGAAGTGGTGAAAAAAGCAGCGGAATATGGATTCGATGCAGATGATAAAGGAAAGATGGTGCCGCCTGACAATTTTAAACAGCTGGAAAAGGAAATGGCAGAGAAATTAAAAATGGGTGAGTGACCGAACAGGAAAAACCGGGTATATTTGAAAAATGTTGAACAGAAATAATAAGGAGGAAGACAAGGTGGAAAATAAAAGTACAGAAAAAGCCGGCAAACAGCAGGAAAATACAGAGGTGCAGAAAACGAATGGTCCTTCCGCTCCAACTTCTTCAGAAGAACCAAGATGGGCAGTGAAAAACACATTTCCCGCCAACCTGGTGCACTACGCAGACAGCAGTGAAGTGAATGCTATGGACAGCCGCGACGATGATGATTACATGAATAACATTCAGAAAGCAGACGTAAAAAAGCAGTCGATGAAAGGGTTCGGTGATTACAATAACATCATCGACTATATCGTGAAAATCACATGGCAGATATGGAACGAAAAAGATATCGGCATGATCTATGATACTTACAGCTACGGGGTGCAGATTCACCGGGGCGGCGTAAACAGCCACGGAGTAAATGAAGTCATTTCCGGAACGATGCAGACGCTTCAGGCGTTTCCAGACAGATCAGGCGTGGGCTACAGCATTCTCTGGTCCGGCAATGATGAAGACGGTTTTTTCACTTCCCACCGGGGCAGATCGATTGCGACTAACATGGGAGACACACTGTATGGACCGGCTACCGGCAAACGGGTTGTCTTTCGAACGGTGGCAGACTGCCTGATACATGAAAATAAAATCTATGAAGAGTGGCTCGTCATGGACACATACCACCTTGTACAGCAGCTCGGTTTTGATCCAATTGAAGTGGCAAAGCGCACGGCTAAACAAACGAGTAAGCTGGCGCCGGCCATGTCGTTTAATCTCACACAGACCGCAGAAGAAGGTCTTCCTCCTAAAGAGTATATTCCAGCCTCCTCCTCGTTTGAAATCGGTGACTTTATGCTGGAGATGATTAATAAAGTCTGGGAGCGCCGCTCCTTTAATCAAGTCAAAACGTTTTACGAAAAAAATGCGGTCATGCATTACGTTTGCAACACAGACATGGCCGGACACAGCGAAATTCAGGGCACCCTGCTGCATTTGTTTGCCTCTATTCCAAACGGCAAAGTACTGCTTGACCGGGTCACGTGCAATAAAAAGGGGTCCGATGACGATTGGGATGTAGCAGTACGCTGGAGAATTCAGGGCGTGCACAGCGGCATCGGCTATTTCGGCTATCCGAGCGGAAAAGGGATAGAAATTCACGGCATTAACCATTATAAAGTCCGTAACCAGAAAATCCAGGAAGAATGGTTCCTGTTTGACGGGCTGGAAGTGCTGCGCCAGGTATATACCGATCATGAAGATGATAACGACGGAGATTTCTCCTTTGAAGACGGAAATTTTACAGGTGTTTCTTAATAGAAATCGAGGTGACCAGGTATGCTGTCCATCGCAGAGCTGAAAGAAGGCTATGCTGCAAAGCAGTTTACCCCTGCTGAAATTATCGAAGAGTGCCTCCAGAAGATTCACCAGAAAGACGAATCTCTCTGCTCCTTAATTACAGCAGCCGAGGAAGAGGCCAGGCGGCAGGCCGAGAGTGCTAAAGAACAGTTCCATACGGGGCGCGACAGGCCGTTGGAGGGTGTCCCGATTACCTATAAAGATATTATTGATACAAAAGGAATCCGCACAACAAACGGCGCCTGGATCGACCGGCATTATGTGCCGGAAGAGGATGCGGCAGTCGTGAGAGATCTTTGCCGGAATGGAGCCATTACGCTCGGAAAAGCCAACCTGCATGAGTATGCATTTGGGGTCACCTCACGCAATCCTTTTTATGGCTATGTGAAAAATCCATGGAATCCAGCGTATATGGCAGGAGGATCGAGCGGAGGATCAGCCGCTGCGATTGCCGCGGGCTTTTGCTACGGTTCGATTGCAACCGATACGGCCGGATCTATTCGAATGCCCGCCTCCTGCAGCGGTATTACAGGATTGAAGCCAACATACGGATCTATCAGTACAGAGGGTGTATTTCCCTTATCGTGGTCTCTCGATCACGTCGGTCCGATGGGCGCTACGGTAAAGGATACTGCTTTTCTATATGAACATATGAGAGGGAAAGAAAAAACACTGGCAGCTGTTCCTGCAGGCCGGAAAATAAAAATAGGCGTGCCGCGCAGCTTTTTTAACGAAAAGATAGATGAAGAAGTGAGCCTCATCTACAAAAGGGTTCTCCGCAATCTGGAGACAGAAAACGTAGAGCTGGTCGAAGTGGACGTGAATTTCCTGAAAGAAGCAACGGTGGTTTCCAGAATCCTGGCGGCTCCGGAAGTAACCTACATTCACGAACATCGAGCTGACCTGAAAGACTACGGAGAAGATATTGCACCGGTATTTGAAAAAAGCCGGAATGTATCCTCACTGGACTATGTCACGGCGCTGCAGGACAGAAACATAATGAAAGAAAAGCTTTCCCGGTTATTTACGAAAGTGGATGTACTGATTACGCCAACGCTTCCTGTTACACCGCCTTTACTGCATGATCAGACGCTTGGCAGTGGAGAAAGTGTGGATGATGCGATGATCCGCTACACGTGCCCCTTTAACCTGACTGGACATCCGGCTCTTACCATGCCGGCCGGTCTTACGAAAAACAACATGCCAATAGGAATCCAGATGGTTGCCGGATGGCTTCGTGAAGACTTGCTGCTGGACACAGCTATGCATTATGAAGCACGGCATCTGGATTTCTTTTATCAGGAAAGAAGCCGCCTTTGCAGCAGGTAGGCGGCTGCGCTCTAAATAGTACGAATGTTTAAAAAATAATATTCGAGGAGGAAATATGTTGAAAAAATCTTCAGCAGTATTCTTTACTGGAGCAGTCGTTTCTTCATTAGTCCTGAGTGCATGCGGCAATGATACAAGTTCAGAGGATTTAGAGGGCGAGAGCATCACGGTGGCTCTGTCAGAAGGGGATATCGGCCAGTTTAACGCCTGGCAGGCAAGAAGCGAAGAGTTCACGGAAGAAACCGGCATTGAAGTAGAGTTTACGGAAATACCGTACAACAACCTGCTGGACCGGATTACCACAGAAGGCATTTCAGGGCAGGGAACATTTGACCTTGTTACTCATTTAGATGTGATGGGACCTTCGAGCAGACAATTCTTTGAGCCGCTTGATGAGTACGCCGAAGCAGACGACTATAATTTTGACCGTTTTCCAGAATCAACGCTCGATCTATCGACCTACGAAGGAGAAATATACAGTCTGCCGGTACGTGCCAATGCCCAGCTGATGTTTTACCGGAAAGATGTGTTCGAGGACTTAGGCATCGATCCTCCTGAAACATGGGAAGAACTGGAACAGGCCGGAGCAACGATTACGGAAGAAACAGACATGGCAGGCATTGCCCCTTACTATCAGGCAGGGAACAACGGCCAGAATTTATACATGTGGACCTCCTATTTATGGAGCAACGGCGCGGATATTCTTGATGAAGATATGAGACCGGTCTTTAACTCAGAAGAAGGCATCGAAGCGACACAGCGTTATATTGATCTGCTGGTCGAGGACGAGATCGCGACATCGGGCTCTGTATCCTTTGGAGAGCAGGAAGCAAGAACCAATTTTAAACAGAGCAATTCAGCCATGTGGATCGGCTGGTGGTGGGTCTACTCCGACTTTAACTTCAGCGATTCTTCCGACGAAGAAGTTCTCGGCAATGTAGGATTCACAACGGTTCCCGGATGGGAAGGCAAAGAAAGCGTATCGAACATTTCCACGTTCCCGCTGGCGATGATGCAGGACTCGCAGAACAAGGAAGCGGCCTGGGAATTCATGAAGTGGCTGAGCGACCCTGAATTTGAAAAAGATGTCGTTCTCGATGCGTTGAACGGCGATTCGCCATCCAACCAGTTTTCCACCGACATTTCCCAGACAGCCAACTTAAATGACGAA
Organism: Sinobaca sp. H24; assembly: GCF_023845525.1. Classification (NCBI taxonomy): domain Bacteria; kingdom Bacillati; phylum Bacillota; class Bacilli; order Caryophanales; family Sporolactobacillaceae; genus Sinobaca; species Sinobaca sp. H24. Next base: position 14,864 of record NZ_JALBWT010000042.1, on the reverse strand, counting down.
GAGCTTAACGAAGCAGGCGACGACTTGTTTACGACAGGCGGCGAATCATTTGAAAACGCCCAAACCCTTCCTAAATTCGAAAACTGGCCGGAGGTGTCAGACATTATCAGTAATGCTATTTCTAACATGGCGACCGGTGAATCAGTCGAAGACAACCTCAATCAGGCAGCAGACGATGTGGAACGCCTGCTTGAAGAAGAAGGCTACTACGACGAATAACGGATGAATGCGAATAATATAAAGGAGGTAAAGGGGTGACTAATAAATATTTCAAGTACCTGCTGCTTGCACCGGCCCTTTTAATACTTGGAACGATTACGATGTTTCCGTTAATCCGGTCCTTCTGGATCAGCCTGCATGAGTGGAACTTGACCGACTCTCTGGAGATGGGGGAGTTTGTCGGTATCGATAATTACCTGCAGGCCATGAGCTCCAGCGGTTTTTGGAACAGTGTGACGGTGACGCTGACATTCACTGTGGCTACCGTGTTTATTACAATCGCCAGCGCTATTGCTGTAGGCCTTCTTTTAAGTAAAGAAAAGCCCTATATTTCCTTCCTCCGGGCGGTACTGATTATTCCATTCGCCTTGAGTCCGGCACTCGTCGGGTATTCGTGGAGATTTATGCTGAATCCCGACTACGGATTATTTGATAGAATCATCGGGTTTTTAATTCCACCCTTATCTGATGTGGTTATTCTTGGAACGCCTACGACAGCACTGGCAGCACTGGTTTCTGTTGCCGTGTGGATCTGGCTTCCTTTTATCAGCCTGATGTTTATCAGCGGATTGATGGGGCTTCCAAACGAAGTATATGAAGCCGCCAAAATGGACGGGGCATCGAACATGCAGATTTTGTTCCGGGTGACCCTTCCGATGCTTCAGCCGATCATTCTGATTGCTTCGATTCTCATGACGATGTTTTCGTTAAAGCAGTTTGACCCGATCGTAACGATGACCAGCGGCGGTCCCGGCAATTCGACGGAAGTATTGAATTTTCTAATCTACAGTACGTCATTCCGCTACTTTGATATGGGATACGGAGCAGCTCTTGGTTATATTCTAGCCATCATGACGATCGGTTTCGTCCTTATTTACATGAGGCGGTTGGTAAAAGGAGGCGAATGGAACTAATGAATAGTGCAGCGGCAGCTAAAAAAGAAAAGCAGGCAGCAAAAGCGGTGAGCACAAGGAAAATAGCGGCTCAGGTCGTTGAAAAAGTGGGCGTGCTGCTTGTCGTCACCTTCTTATTTCTTCCGATTTTCTGGATCGCGTTAACCGCATTTAAGCCGGCTTCGGAAGTTTACTCGCTCAGCATATTTTTTCAGCCGACGCTGGAGAATTTCAGTCGGATATTCAGCTCTGCCTATAATTTTGAAAACTTCTACTTTAACAGTTCCATCGTTGTATTTTTCACCCTGCTTATTACGCTGCCGGTAAGCGTACTGGCAGCCTACAGCATTTCCCGTTTTCAAATGCGCGGCAAACAGGTGTTTATGTTTGCGATTCTTGCCACGCAGTTTATCCCTTTAATTGTTAACGTCATTCCATTTTTTATTATGTTCCGCAACTGGGGGATTCTTGATACGACGCTGGCATTGATTATTGTAAATCTCGGCCATACGATTCCTTATGCGATCTGGCTCATTAAAGGATTTATCGACAGCATTCCTAAAGATGTAGAAGAAGCGGGCTTAATTGACGGGGCCGGGCGAATGAAAGTGATCTGGCATATTCTGCTGCCGATGGCACGTCCGGGTATCATTACAGCAACGGTGTTCTGCTTTGTTATTACCTGGAATGAGTACATGTTTGCCTTGATTTTAACCAATCAGGATGCCGTAACCCTGCCAGTTGCCCTCTCTTATTTTGTCGGGGAAAACGGGGTCATTTGGAACGAAATGGCTGCAGCCGGCATGATCTATGTACTGCCGACGATCGTCTTTATGCTGCTTGTCCGCAAGCAGTTCGTTAAAGGAATGAGCGCCGGAGCCGTGAAATAAAACAGACATTTTGAAAGGAAGGACCTATGGAATATATAAAGAAAGCAAACGATATCTCGATGGAAATCACGGAGGAAACCGAATCTACCGTGAAACAGATTATTAAAGATGTGAAAACAAACGGTGATACAGCGGTGAAACAATATGAAGAGAAATTCGGTCAGTCCTCGAGGGCGCTCCGTGTAACCGCAGAAGAAATGGAAGCGAGCATAGCTACGCTTCCAGACGAAACAAAAGTCCTGATCGAGCGCATTGTGGAGAGGGTGACAAAATTTGCCGAGGCGCAGATGGAGTGCCTGGTTCCGCTCGACAAGGATTTCGGCGACGGTATACGAATGGGACACCGGGTGATACCGGTGGAAAAAATAGGCGCGTATGTGCCGGGCGGACGGTTTCCGCTGCTCTCCTCCGGCCCGATGGTAACCGTTCCGGCGAAAGTGGCCGGTGCTGAGAAAATCATTGCCTGCAGTCCGGCTAATTACAAAGGCGGGATTCACCCCGCCGTTTTATACGGATTACAGTGCTCCGGCGTAACCGATATATTCGCTATTGGCGGAGCCCAGGCGATAGCAGCGATGGCACTTGGTACAGAGACCGTACCGGAAGTCGACGTGATAGCAGGACCCGGCAATCGGTTCGTAGCAGAAGCCAAACGTCAGGTGTTCGGCAGAGTCGGTATTGACCTCATAGCCGGACCAAGTGAAATTCTCGTCTTTGCTGATGAAACGTCCAATCCGAAGTTATGTGCAGCAGACCTGCTGGCTCAGGCAGAACATGATCCGAATTCCAGAGCAATTCTTGTGTCTCTTTCCAAAAAACAGGCGGAAGAGACAATAACCGAGGTCGAGCAGCTGCTGCAGACATTTGAAGAAACATCGCCGGCTCATGACGCCTGGTCCCAATCAGGTGAAGTGCTTGTGGCAGCCAGTCTCGAAGAAGGCATTGCCTGCTGCAACGACTATGCGATTGAGCATTTACATGTTCATATTCCGGAGCACGACACATTTAAAGACCAGTTCCAAAACTATGGATCCCTGTTTTTAGGGGAAGACAGTTCCGTCGTTTTTTCGGATAAAGTATCCGGACCCAACCATACCCTGCCTACCCAGCGCGGCGGCCGCTACACCGGCGGACTCTGGGTCGGGAATTATGTAAAAGTAGTTACCCATCAGACCATTACGGGGGAAGGAACACAGTATTTAGCCGCACATGCTGCTGCTCAATCCAGTATTGAAGGATTGGAAGGACATCGTACGTCTGCAGAACGGCGGTTGAAAAGCTGATGTTTTCAAAAGGAGGAAAAGAATGAAACCTCTTGTTCTAATACCAGGATCATTATGTACGGAGGAACTTTGGGAGCACCAGGCCAAACATTTGTCGGCAGGCCGTGAGGTTTTTGTTCCGTCGATAACCGAATATGATAGTGTTGAAAAAACAGCAGAGCATATTTTGGACAGTGTAACCGGTCCCTTTTCATTAGCCGGGCTGTCGCTTGGCGGAATTATAGCGATGGAAATTATGAAACAGCAGCCGGACCGTGTGGACAGGCTGGCACTGCTTGATACGAACCCGAATCCGCCTACACCGGGGCAGATAAAAGGATGGAACGACCAGCAGCAGGGGGTACAGGACCGTCAATTTGATCATATCGTGGAGGAACAGTTTATTCCTGCGGTTTTATATGAAAAGGAACAAAATCAACGAGCGCTGCAGATTACTAGAAAAATGGCGTCAGAAATCGGGGAAACCGGTTTTTTTCAGCAGCTGGAAGCAAATAAAGGAAGACCGGGATTTCTGGAAGATCTAATGGCCATTGAATGCCCGACGCTGGTGATGGCAGGCCGGCATGATGCCTTATGTAATAATCAGATCCATCAATTGATGGCCGCTCATGTGTTTGGAGCCAAGCTTGTGTTTATTGAAGAGTGCGGTCATTTGAGCCCGTTGGAACAGCCGCAGGCGGTAACCGCTGCGCTGGCCTGCTGGCTTCAGGAAGAGAGCAGGATCGGAGGTCATTATGTTTACCAATAAAGTAAAAGAAAAAATTCAGAAGCAGGAATTAACCCAGGGAGCGATTACCAGTTTATATTCACCTGCTCTAGTGGAGATGCTTGGCTATGCCGGCTATGAATTTATCGTCATAGACGACGAGCACGGGGCCTACAGCGGATCGGAAATGGAAGATATGATCCGCACCTCCCAGCTCGCCGGTATCGTTCCTATTGTAAGGGTGAGCTACGATGCCTCCAGCATCCAAAAAGCGCTGGACCGCGGTGCATTCGGCATCCAGGTTCCGATGGTAAACACGGTGGAGGATGCCGAAAAGGCGGTCAGTCTGGCAAAATATCCTCCCCGCGGATCAAGAGGAACAGCATTTTCCATGCGTGCCGCCGGTTTCGGTTTTTTGAATAACGGACAGTTTATGGACGACTCCGATGACAATATTTTAGTTACCGTACAGATCGAAACAATGGAAGCGGTGGAACATTTTAAAGAAATAATGAGCGTACCTGGTGTGGATATGGCCTTTCTCGGACCCACGGATCTGTCCGTTAACATGGGATATAAGAAGAACATCGGCGGCCCGGAAGTCCAGGAGACGCTCGACAGCCTTTACGAGCAGGCAAAAGAAATGAACGTTCCTATTGGAACCATTGCCACCTCCCAGGCCGAAACAGAAGCCGTGACCAAAAAGGGAGCCGTGTTTGTGTCGCTTGTGCTGACGACTTTAATTAAAAAATCGCTGAATGACTCGTTGATTCGGTAAATATGAGAAAAGCAGACCGTTAAACATGCGGTTTGCTTTTTTTATAGTGTAAGCTACTGTCTTGCAGAAAACATACTATTTTATTTCTTAAAAGATATACATATGTATATCTTTTATAGTATAATAAAAAAAGAAAAAAGTATAATGAAGGAGGTTCTTGAGATGGCAACTGTTCAGAAATGGGGAAACAGCCTGGGTGTTCGTATACCCTCTAATATAGCGAAAAACTTTAAATTTACGGACGGAACCAAAGTAGAAATAAAGGAAGTGGGAGGGGCAATCGTGATTGAACCTCTAAGAAAGAAGCCTACGCTCGACGAACTTCTCTCCCGGGTGACGGATGAAAATAAACATGAAGCAATAGAAGCACCTCCGGTTGGAAAGGAGCTTATTTGATGACGCAGGTGCCGGAGCAGGGAGATTTTATTTATATGAACTTTAATCCGCAGGCAGGGCATGAACAGGCGGGAAGACGTCCCGCGCTCGTTATGTCTCCTGCGCCCTTTAATGAGAAAACAGGTTTTGTGTTTGTATGTCCCATTACAAATCAAAAAAAGAACTATCCTTTTGAAGTAGATATACCAGAAGGAAGCGGTGTTTCGGGTGTTATCTTAACCGATCAAATGAAATCACTGGATTGGAAAAGCCGGGATTTACGTGTGAAAGGAAAAGCCCCGGCTGTTACTCTGATGGAGTGCTCAGACCTAATAAAAACGATTTTGCAGATGGATGATTAGTAATGTATTTGAATGATAGTACATAAATACCACTGATTTTATCTTGACAAAGTGTATAAAACGAAAGAGAGCTGTCCTTTTATGGATCAGCTCTCTTTTTCTTATTTAATACGCCGAAGCGAGGTTCGAACAGATTCAATCAGCTGGCGGAAGGCTTCTATTGCTTTAGCTGTGTCTTTTTCCTGAAGTCCTTCAAGCAGGGTACGATGGTACGGATAGCTTTCATCGAAAATATCTTCTTTGCCGAAAGGCTCCTCCCAAAATTGGTTAAACTGGTCGGCTACAGATTCAATGATGCTGTTCAGAAAATCGTTGCCGGCAAGCTGGTAGATTCCCTGATGGAAAGCCGCGTCTGCCTGGTTGGCGGTTTTGCGGTCATTGTTTTTCAGCGCCTGCTCATAGTCGTTTAAATGACTGGAAAGCATCGTTATATCTTCCGGCTGCACGTGCCGGATAGCTAACTTAATGGCCTGCTGCTCCAAAGCTTCCCGAACGTCGAGCACTTCGAGCAGGAAATGCTGTTCGTTTTCAATATCAAAAGTCGTTTGAATATAGAAAGGATTTATTTCTCTAACATAGGTGCCTTTTCCATTAATGATGGAGACGATGCCGCGGGATTCAAGTCCCTGCAGGGCTTCCCGCAGCGTGGAACGGCCGATCTGCAGACGCTCGGACAAAGCTGCCACGCTCGGGAGACGTTCGCCTTCCTGTAGTTCTTCCGATTTAATAAATCCTAATATTTCTTCACCGGCCTGTTCAGATAACCGTTGTTTTTTTAGTGCTTTCAAGCGGATGCGCTCCTTCCGGGGGACATAATCGTTCTTCTATTTTAGCATGCTTTTGTTGAGGAACCTAGGCAGAGAGTGGTTGTCCTGCACAAAAGAAAAATAAATAATTATTAGAAAATTTTGACCTATCATACAGGTTGATAGTATGATAGTATAAATAAAAAAGACAGCGGGTGATGAGTTGAACTATTCAGATGAAGAAATATGTATGGGATCGCTCCCAGGCGAAGGAAATACATACGGCGAAGTGGCACCGCCTATCTACCAAAGCACGATATTTACAAAAAGCTCGTTTGAGTCGTTTACCAAAGAACAAAGCGAGGAAGATCAATATTTCGTGTACAGCCGCGGAACAAATCCTACCGTACAGATAGTAGAAAAAAAGCTCGCGATGCTCGAACGGGCGGAAGCGTGCAAGTGCTTTGGCTCCGGCATGGGAGCGATCAGTGCAGTCTGGATGACGCTGCTGCAGGCAGGAGACCACATTCTGTTTATGAACAACATTTATGGGCCGACGCTGCAGCTGGCGGCCCATATGGAGCGGTTTGGCATTGAATATACGGTTTTTGATCATGAGCAGTGGAGGGCAGTAGAGGAAGGCATTCAAGAAAACACGAAGCTTATTTATATAGAAAGTCCGGGCACGATGAAAATGAAAATAGTGGATGTTAGAAGCATTACGGAATCGGCAAAAGAGCATGGAATCCTCACGATGATGGACAACACGTGGGCGACGCCCTTATTCCAAAAGCCCGTTACTCTTGGTGTAGATATTGTTGTTCATTCTTTAACGAAATATATCGGCGGTCACAGTGATGTAGTTGGAGGAGCGGTCATCAGCAGTCATGCATTTATTAAGCAGCTGTTTTTTTCAGGCTATCAGCTGTTTGGGTCTGTGCTGCAGGCTGACAGTGCCGCAATGGTAATGAGAGGACTGCGGACACTGCCGCTTCGAATGAAGCAGCATCAGGCCAACGCCCTGCAGATTATTTCCTATCTGGAGAATCACCCGGAAGTAAAGGCTGTTCACCATCCTGCGGCAGATAAAAGCAATCTGCCTCTTATCGAACAACAGCTTCTCGGCTATTCCGGACTGCTGAGTTTTGAACTGAAAGAAGCCGGCTTTGAAAAGGTAGCCGCCTTTATGAATCATCTATCCCTGTTTCGAATCGGTACCAGCTGGGGGGGCTATGAAAGCCTGGTTAACTCCCCCTTGAAAAGAAACAACCAGGAGCAGCTTAAAGCACAGGGTTTTGACCTGGGTATGATTAGGCTCTCTGTAGGACTCGAAGACGCAGACATGCAGATCAAAGACCTGGAAAAAGGATTTCAAGCTATCACCGCATATTAAAAAAGGGGTGTTATGGTATGTCAGAGCAGCAGACAGTATATGAGAAGCCTAGACCAAGTATAGGAATGGCTTTCATTCCAGTATTGATAACAATCGCTATTTTTGTTGGAGGAATTGGAATTATGCAGTACCCGGCAGAGCTGATGCTCATATTTGCCGGCGTGGTGTTTACTGTGTTTGCAGGGTTCTACAGAGTAAGCTGGGAGCGGATCCTCGAAGAAATGGGCGAGAAAATCAAAAGGGCGCTGCCGGCGATTCTCATTTTGTTCAGCATCGGAATTATTATCGGCTCCTGGATGATTGCCGGCACCATTCCATTAATGGTCTATTATGGTCTGAATATTATTGATCCGGCTTACTTATTTCTGCTGGCTTTTCTCGTGACGGCGATCGTATCCACATTCACTGGTACGAGCTGGGGCTCAGCGGGTACGATAGGGGTGGCGCTGATCAGTATTGCTCAGACGATGGACGTGTCCCTTGCTATCACTGCAGGCGCAGTCGTGTCCGGTGCCTATTTTGGAGATAAGCTGTCTCCGTTATCAGATACAACTAACATGAGCGCTATTGCAGCAGGAGCCAACCTGTACGAGCACATTCAACATATGCTTTATACGGCTGTGCCGTCTTCGATACTGGCTGTCATTGTTTTCTGGATTGCGGGAACCTCGATTGATACGTCATCAGAGCAGCTTGGAGCTGTTACTGAGATGACGGCTGCTTTAGAAAGTCTATTTTCCTTGAATATTATTCTGCTGCTGCCTGCTCTTATTGTATTAATAGGATCTATTCGGAAAAAGCCGCCTTTAATTGTACTATTTGCCTCTTCGATTACAGCGCTTCTGCTGGCCCTTATTTTTCAGGGAGCTGCAGTCGCAGATATATTTGCGGCCGTTGTGTCCGGATTTACAGTAGACATGCTGCCCCAGAACATAGAGGTTACAGAGGACATTGAGTCGCTTCTTACGCGCGGCGGTCTATATTCGATGTACAACGCTACGTTCTTTGTATTCTGCGCTTTCTTTTTTGCTTCTGCCATGGAAGCATCGCAGGTGCTCCACGTGCTGCTCGAGGGAATTATCAGCCGCTTGAAATCAACAGGAAGTTTAATATTTACGACGCTGCTTTCCGGCTTTGTTATTATAAATGGAACCTCCAACGCGCTAGTAACCTACTTTTTAATTAAAGATATTTATGGAGATTCTTTTAAAAAACATAAGCTTCATCCGGTAAACTTATCAAGAAGTATGGAAGACTCTGTAACGATAACGGAGGCACTTCTGCCATGGACGGTATCCGGTGTGTTTATTGCTACAACACTCGGTGTTGGTAACTTTGAATTTCTGCCCTGGGCTGTATTTAACTGGGGAGGGATCGTTTTCTCCGCTTTATTAGCTTTCCTGGCACCTTATACAAATTATTTCGGCATCCGGAAATTAGAAGACGAATAGGGAGTAAACGCCGGCAGCCTCCGAGGACTGCCGGTGTTTGCTTTATCTGCAATTGACAAATGACCTCAATCAAAATACACTTAATTTATTAATGAAACAAAGTTTATAACAACATAAATTGTAAGCGAATACAAAAAATCAGGAGGCATAAACATGAAGGTAGTAGTAACAGGAGGAAACGGTCTTGTCGGCCGGACGGTCATTCAGGAAATGCTCGATTACGGATATAACGTCGTAAACTGTGATCTGCGTCTGCCGGAAAAACCGCTTTGTCATACGGTAATCGCTGATTTGACCAATCTAGGTGAAGTATATGGTGTACTCGAAGGGGTCGACGCGGTCGTTCATCTGGCTGCAATTCCGAGAGCCTATGATTTTCCAAATGAAGTAACGTTTCAGAATAATGTAATGTCGACGTATAATATTCTCGAAGCGGCAGCCGGTCTTGGCATCCAAAAAGCTGTTCTTGCATCAAGTGAATCGTCCTACGGTATCTGTTTTGCCAGGCAGCCATTGGAGCCGGCTTATGTTCCGATAGATGAAGAGCATCCGCAGCTGCCGGAAGACAGCTACGGCTTATCGAAAATAGTCAACGAACAAACCGCAGAGGCGATAAACAGACGAACCGGTATGCAGGTAGTATCGTTCCGCCTGGGCAACGTTATTTCGCCGGAGATGTATGAGAACTTCCCGTCATTCATTCATGATCCTTCCCAGCGCGACCGGATTTTATGGAGCTATATTGATACAAGAGACATAGCCTCCGCCTGTATCCTGGCGATTGAAAAAGAGGGACTCGACGCGGTGGCGCTTAATCTGGCAGCTGATGACACAAGCATGAACGTGGAAAGCCGGGAACTGATGAAAATACGGTATCCAAACGTTCCGATCAAAGAAAGCGTAAAAGGCTATGACACACTGCTGGACAGCAGCAAAGCGAAAGAACTGCTTGGATGGAAGCCAAAGCACGACTGGCGCAGCTATGTCGCCTACGAGCAGCAGTCGATTAACAAATAGCAGTAGATACAGGCAGCTTTTCTCTTGGAGAAGAGCTGTTTTTTTCAACCAAAAAGGCCTCCTGCCGCAGCAGAAAGCCTTTTTTATCTTATTGTGCTCGTTTAACAACTTCTCTGACTGAGCTTGATTTCTTTAGAAGCGTTTCCAGTTCTTCGAGTGATTTTCCTTTCGTTTCCGGAATCAGCTTCCAGACAAAGACAGCGGAGAGAATACTCATCACACCGTAGAACGTATAGGTCATGCCGCCGCTTACTTCCATCATCATCGGGTAGGAGGAGGAAATAAAGTAGTTGGCGGCCCACTGCGCAGCGACAGCGATCGCGAGTGCCTGCCCCCGGATTTTATTCGGGAAGATCTCAGAGAGCAGTACCCAGACGACCGGTCCCCACGACATCATAAAGGAAGCCGTGTAAATAATAATAAACACAAGCGTTGCGATGCCGATCTGTTCGAAAAATGCGAGACCGGCTACGCCGAACATTCCTACCGTCATACCGAGTGATCCGATAATTAAAAGCGGCTTCCGGCCGAATTTATCAACGGTGATAATCGCAATGATCGTAAAAATAACGTTTACGAGTCCCATCACAATAGTCTGGAATAATGAAGCATCCCTTGCAGCTCCCATGCTTTCGAAGATCCGGGGAGCGTAGTATAAAGCAACGTTAATGCCGACAAACTGCTGGAAGATCGACAACAGCACGCCGATTACAATAATCATTTTTCCGTAGGCAAACAGTTTTTCTTTCCGCTGGTCAAAAGACTGCTTGATTTCAAACATCGTCGCTTTCGCCATATTGGTGCTGTATGTTTTTAGAAGAATACTCATTGCCTTGTCATCCTGATTTCGGGATACGAGATAGCGCGGACTCTCCGGTACCGTGAACAGCAGAAGCAGGAATAAGAGAGCTGGAATTGCTTCAGAAGCAAACATATATCTCCAGCCAAGCTCATTTACCCATGCTGTAGTTTCACCGCGGGCAATGCCCCAGTTAACGAAATACACAACAAGCATACCGAAGATAATCGCAAACTGGTTAAGAGATACCAGTCTTCCCCGCAGGTGAGGCGGCGCAATTTCACCGATGTACATTGGAGCTACGGCAGAAGCAAGGCCGACCCCGATTCCTCCGATAATGCGGTAAATGTTAAAGGTGGCAAGCAAAGCCATCGAAGGCTTTCCTGCTGTGAAAAACAAAAACTCCGGATAAGCAGAGCCGAGGGCGGAAAATAAAAATAACAAGGCTGCCAGAATTAATGTATATTTCCGTCCCATCCGTGAGGCAAAGTAACCGGATAATAGGCCGCCGATAATACAACCGATCAGCGCACTGGATACAGTAAGTCCGTGAATAAGGGGGCTGAGCCCGAGGTTATCGGCAAAATAGGTCTGCAGCGAGCCCTCCGCCCCTGAGATAACGGCGGTATCATATCCAAACAGCAGTCCGCCCAATGTAGCGACAAGCGTAATCATGACAATATAAGTCGTTTTATTTTTTATCATTATATATAAAGAGAAAACATCTCTCTTTCCAGCCTCCTCCCAATTTGTAAACGCTTTAATTATTGTATCAGCCTATTGTTTGTTTGTATAGTCATTAAACTATGTATTTTAAAAATATTTTATCCATAAATATACGTTCCTTCTTGTAAACTATGAATACCGCTTAAACAAAGGTGGTATAATAAGTAAGCGTTATCTTTACTTGTTAAATAAGAAAATAACTTATGAATTGTTAATAGAAAGGAAGATCAAATGTTTAAAGAAACGCTTCTCCCGCATAGTGAAACAGCCGCTCTCAAAGAATTAGAACTGGAAAACGAACATGGCGCCGTCCTGCGTGTGTTGAATTATGGAGCCAGAATCACAGGCTGGTATCCGGCTGTCGATCCGGAAAAAAGTATTATACTCGGATATCAGAACGTGGCGGATTATCTGCAGGATGAACATTACTTAGGAGCTGTAGTAGGAAGAACCGCCGGAAGAGTGGAGCGCGGGGAAATGGACATCGGGGATGATGTGTATGCCTTAAGTCTGAACGAAGGGGAGCACCAGCTGCACGGTGGAGCCGGCGGATTCAGCCAGGTACTGTGGGATTATGCCTATAAGGAAACACCGCAGGCGCTCGAGCTTCACCTGACCTATCTATCGGAAGACGGCGAGATGGGGTACCCCGGCAATCTCACCGTACGAGTAACCTATGCCCTTGATAAACACAGCGATGCCGTGACGTTCTCTGTCAGAGCTGTATCGGATAAAGACACGTGGTGCAGCCTGGCAAACCATGCTTATTTTAATCTTGGAGCAGGGGAAGACACCCATATACTTGATCATGAATTAAAAGCGCCGGCGCTCTCCGTACTGGAGCTGGATGAATTACTTATTCCTACCGGAGAGGTCATATCGGCGTCCGATACACTTTTTGATATCACAACACAAAAGCCGCTCCGTGATATGATCGGATCGGATAATGAACAAATTATTTTCGCGAGTCAGGGAGTGGATCATTTCTTTATTCTCGATCCATCGCAGGTAAAAAAGATAGAATTAACCGATCCCGGCACAGAACGCCGTCTGAAAATAGAGACAACCGAGCCTGGGGCAGTAGTTATACATCCCAGAAGCTGAAAAGTGCTTCACCGCTCCATGACGGGGAAACCGCACCGTACCGCGGGATTTGTATTGAAACACAGCGGCTTCCCGCAGCCTTTGCCTCCAAGGGACGAACCTGTCTGCTGAAAGCCGGCGACATCTACTCCGCGGACACTGTATATACATTAGAACAGCTGTCCTAATGAAATCCGGGACACAGAAAAAGCCGGGAGCTGATGCTCCCGGCTTTTTATTATGTCTTTATCCTTTTACAGCGCTTGAAGAAATACCTTCCACGACTTTATTGCTGAAGAAAAAGAAAGCGATCATAACCGGAAGCACGCTGATGATGAGCGTCGCTCCAATCGCTCCCCAGTCCGTCATGTACTGGCCGATAAAGTTCTGAATACCGACTGTGAGCGTCTTGTACTGATCGGAGCTGATGAAAGTGTTAACGAATACAAATTCATTCCAGTTATAAATCATGTTAATAATAACAGTCGTCGACATAATCGGTGTGGTGATCGGCAGGATAATCCGGAAAAATAACCGGTGGATCGAGCAGCCGTCAATAATCGCCGCTTCCTCGATTTCACGGGGAAGGGTGTAGTAAAAGCCGAGCAGGATCATCATCGTAATCGGCAGGTTATATGCCGTATACGTAATAACGATAGACATCGGATTATCAATCAGGTTAACGCTTAGAAACATACTGAACAGCGGAATCAGAGCCGAGTGGATGGGAATCATCAGCCCAACCATAAAGAGGCCCAGAACAAGCTTATTCAACCGCCAGTTCATGCGGGTGATTGCAAATGTTGCCATGCTTGCAAACAATACAGTCAGTATGATCGCAAGGGCGGTAATCCATACGCTGTTAAAGAAGTAGAGGCCGATTCCTCCTTCCCACACTGTTAAGTAGTTGCTGAACTGCGGATCGGAAGGAAGCGCAAAAGGAGAACCGGAGAAAATTTCCGCATTGTCTTTTAAAGAAAAAAGGAACAGCCAGATCAAAGGAAAAATTTGAAAAAGGGCTACGAAAGCAAGACATAAATAGAGTAAGGCATACCCAAGCCATTGGCGCATAGGAAAGCTCCTTTCTAGTATTGAAGTTGTTCTTTATCTGCAGTGAGTTTACGTACGATAACTGTAACGATAAGAGTAATAATAAGAAGCAGAAATCCGATCGCACTACCGTAGCCGAAGTTATTTGTGCTGAAGGCCAGGGTGTACATATAAGAAGCCATTACTTCACTGGCGCCGTTTGGTCCGCCGCCTGTCATAATGTAAATCAGGTCGAAGTATTTCAATGAGCCGACAACCGCAAGAACGATGGTCACTTTTACGACTCCCATGATCAGCGGAAGCTTAATGCGCATCGCAATCTGCAGGGGAGTGGCACCATCTATTCTGGCTGCTTCAATTAACGATTCCGGTATGTTCTTCAAGGCAGCATAATAGATTAATATGTAAAAACCTGCATACTGCCACAGAATAGGAATAAAGATAGCAAACAACACAACGGAAGGGTCAGCGAGCCAGTTGGGCGGATTGGTTACTCCAAACCAGCCGAGAATCGTATTGAGCATTCCATTCGACGGGTTGTAGACTTTAATCCAAAGCTGGGCAATAGCCACAGAAGACAAAAGCATAGGAATAAGGTAAATCTTTCTTAATAAATCGGCACCTTTGATCTTTGAGGCAAGAATTAAAGAAACAGCCAGGTAAAGAGCCAGACTTAAAGTGGAAAACAGGGCAAGCAGGAATGAGTGATACGCGCTCTGCCAAAAGGATGAATCCTGAATGGCGTTAATGTAGTTCTCCAATCCGATAAAGGTCATAGGGCCGATACCGTTCCAGTCCATCAGGCCGTAATAGCCGATTAAGATCAGCGGCACAAATATGAGAACGGCAATTAATAAAAAGGCGGGAAGCACGTACATAGCAATAATCCATTTGTTAGACATGACTTTATTCATTGATTTCAACTCCATCTTATAAAATGAATAGCCCTAAACGCTGCGGGTGCGTAAAAAGTATAATGCAAACGTTAGGCAGAGTCGAGATAGCGTTTACATTATTGTTTGAGAATACCAAAAAAATCAATCTTTGTCTAGTGGATAAACTAATGGTTTAAAAAGGAGGGACATTTCAAATG
>NZ_JALBWT010000041.1:0-44410 GCF_023845525.1 Sinobaca sp. H24 | reverse complement strand
AAATGACGGCACACTGATTCAAGCAGCTGTGGATAGTACTGCGAGCTTGTCGGCTTCCATGCCGCTATCGCATGTTCTTTGAGCGTTAGATCCGGATCCGGAATAACAAGTTCTTTGTCCACTTCCAGCTTGCTTCCAAGACCGTCACATGATGGGCAGGCGCCGAATGGACTGTTAAAGGAAAACAGACGCGGCTCCAGTTCACCGATGGAAAATCCGCAGTGCGGGCAGGCGTGATGCTGGCTGAAAAGAAGCTCCTCTTCTCCAATTACGTCAATTTTCGCCTGACCGTCGCCGAGACGAAGAGCCGTTTCCAGCGAATCGGCAAGTCTTGTTTCTACGTCCGGTTTAATAACGATACGGTCTATCACAGCTTCGATGCTGTGCTTTTTATTTTTTTCAAGCTTGATTTCATCACTTACTTCACGCATTTCACCGTCCACGCGGACGCGTACATATCCTTCTTTCTTAAGGTCCTCCAGTACTTTGACGTGCTCACCCTTGCGTCCTGAAATAAGCGGGGACAGAATCTGCATTTTTGTCCGCTCCGGGTAGGCCATCATTCGGTCTACCATCTGCTGGATCGTCTGCGAGGCAATTTCAATGCCGTGATTGGGACAGACCGGACGTCCGATGCGGGCGAAAAGCAGCCGCAGGTAATCATAGATCTCCGTTACTGTACCTACTGTTGAGCGTGGGTTTTTGCTCGTTGTTTTCTGGTCAATGGAAATGGCCGGAGAGAGCCCTTCTATAGAGTCCACGTCCGGCTTATCCATCTGCCCGAGAAACTGGCGGGCATAGGCGGAAAGGGACTCCACGTAACGTCTTTGTCCTTCCGCGTAAATAGTATCAAAGGCCAGGGAGGATTTCCCTGAGCCTGACAATCCTGTAAACACAATCAATTTATCTCTTGGGATCGTAATGTCCACGTTCTTTAGATTATGGGAGCGTGCGCCTTTTATTTGTAAATTTTCCAGTGCCATTCTATCTATCCTTCCGCTTTTAATTCAAGAACGAGGTCACGAAGCTCTGCGGCCCGTTCAAACTGCAGGTCTCTTGCTGCCTGCTTCATTTCTGCCTCAAGCTCATCTGCATATTTTCTTCGTTCGGTTTTGTTCATTTTCGAAAGCATAGGTACCTCTTCCACTTCTTCCCCATCTTCGGTCACTATAGTCGCCTTAATTAATGCCGGGATCGATTTCTGGATCGTTTTCGGCGTAATACCGTGCTCTTCATTATAAGCGAGCTGTATTTCGCGGCGTCTGTTTGTTTCCGAAATTGCGATATCCATGGATTTCGTTATACGGTCGGCATACATAATGACATGTCCGTTCGCATTCCGTGCAGCCCGTCCCATCGTCTGAATCAGTGAGCGTTCGGCACGCAGAAACCCTTCTTTGTCCGCATCGAGGATCGTCACGAGGGACACCTCCGGAATATCAAGACCTTCTCTTAATAGGTTAATGCCGATAAGCGCATCAAAATGGCCCATGCGCAGCTGCCGGACAATATCGATCCGGTCCAGCGTCTTAATATCGGAGTGCAGATATTTCACGCGGATGCCTACTTCTTTTAAATAGTCCGTCAGGTCTTCCGACATTTTTTTCGTAAGCGTCGTAACCAGCACGCGCTCATTTCTGGCGGCCCGTTCATTAATTTCGCCGATCAGGTCATCAATCTGTCCTTCAATCGGGCGAATATCGATCGTTGGATCAATTAAACCGGTCGGACGGATAATCTGTTCGATCATTTCCGGCGTATGCTCTTCTTCAAACGCACCAGGAGTCGCGGAAATAAACAGCGCCTGATTCACGCGCTCCTTAAATTCGTCAAACTTCAGCGGCCGGTTGTCCATAGCCGATGGCAGTCGGAAACCGTGATTAACAAGCACTTCTTTTCTCGCCCGGTCTCCGTTATACATGCCCCTTACCTGGGGCAGGGTGACGTGGGATTCATCCACAACCATCAGAAAATCTTCTGGAAAGAAATCAATCAGCGTGTACGGAGAGTCTCCCGGATTTCGGAACGTCAGGTGGCGGGAGTAGTTCTCGATCCCGGAGCAGAAGCCCATCTCCTGCATCATTTCGATGTCGTATCTTGTACGCTGTTCGAGCCGCTGAGCTTCCAGCAGTTTATCTTCGGAACGGAAAACAGCCAGCTGCTGTTCCAGCTCTTTTTCTATATTGACAATCGCTTTATTGAGCTTATCCTCTCTTGTTACGAAGTGGGAAGCCGGGAAAATCGCTACGTGGCTGCGTTCGCCGTTGATTTCACCCGTTAACGCATTCACTTCTGTAATACGGTCAATTTCATCCCCGAAAAACTCCACACGGATACACTGTTCGTCGCGCGAAGCAGGAAATATCTCTACAACATCGCCGCGCACGCGGAATGTTCCCCGTACAAAATTAATATCGTTACGATCGTACTGAATATCCACAAGCCTGCGCAGCAGTTCGTTGCGCTCCATTTCCATATCTTTGCGGAGCGAGAGCACAAGTTCACGGTAGTCTTCCGGGGACCCAAGTCCGTAAATACATGACACACTCGCTACAACAATGACATCTTCACGCTCAAACAAAGAGCTCGTAGCGGAATGACGCAGCTTATCGATTTCATCATTAATGCTGGCATCTTTTTCGATAAACATATCAGTCTGCGGAATATAGGCTTCCGGCTGGTAATAATCATAGTAACTGACAAAATACTCCACCGCGTTATTCGGGAAGAGTTCTTTAAATTCGCTGTAGAGCTGGCCCGCCAGCGTTTTATTATGGGCAATAACAAGAGTCGGCTTCTTAATATCCTGTACGACATTAGATACGGTAAACGTCTTTCCTGTTCCCGTAGCTCCAAGCAGTGTCTGATACTTTCTGCCTTCACGGAGCCCTTCACTTAATGCTTTTATGGCATTCGGCTGATCGCCTTCCGGCTTGTATCCCGATACTAATTCAAATGCTTGACTCATGATGCGCTCCGCCTCCATATTCCTAAATTATTCTATATCTCACGTCTATTAGTCTGCTCTATTATACCACATATGTGCTGTTTTCAAACGTGCTAATCGAATGCACGTTCGTTTTTTAAAGACGTAAAAGACCATCTTCGGCAGATGGTCTTTCGTCTCGTTCTATAAAGTATAAGCATCCTACTCTTGTTTGACAAGCAATAAGCCAAGCAGGTAATGTTCATTTGCATAAACCGCAATCTGCGTATAGCGGAGCTCCTGATTCAGGTCGACGACGCCGATTTTACTGTAGGCAGAATTGAGCTGAATCGCCTGGTACAGTTCATTCTCGTTCGTTACAGTACGTCCGTTTACTCTCGTAATAATTTCCCCCGGTTTAATATCCATCTTCTCAGCCGGTGAGTAAGGAAGGATACCGGCAACACGGAGGCCTCGGTCCGGCACGGTATAAATCGGACGACTTGATGTTTCCCGGCGTTTCTGAGACCACGTAATCCATTCTCTTCCGAGAAGAGCTGCGGCTGCGGCTGAAGCAAGGTATACCGGATAGTCAACAAAGTAGCCTGCGCCTGCAGCAACGGCGAGTATCAGGCCCCATAGAAGTACCTTCCCGCCGGTGCGGCGGACGGCCTCCTGTGGAACGCTGCCGGTAATATTCAGCTTAAGAGCGGCAGCAAACGGGAACAGCAGCAGGGAGAGACTGGTTCCTTCTATTGGAAACAGCGGCCACCAGCCTGCAGCCTGCAGCGCGTCTCCCGGCACAAGAATAAATGCAGGCAGCAGCCATACACGCTTTAAACGGTGGGCTCCCTGCCACTTCCCACGTGGTGTTTTGAATAAATAGGGAGATGTATGATGCCGCTTCGTTCGAAGCAGAAGCAGTCCCTCTCCCAGAACGAGCAGCGCTGTCAGTACCAGCACCGGACGAAGGTCCGCTGCTTCCAACGATGATATCACGCCGCCCCAGAAGCCGCCCGCCGGATTCCAGAGAAGAGGAACCACGTATGCGGCTATAAGACTCAGTCCAAGCACATGAGCCGGTGTGGCAAAGCGCAGGAGACCCGTTACGATAAATAGAATCCACAACAGACCTGCCAAAATGAGTACTTCCAGCGGTACAAAAAGGCCCGATACGATAATAAGCACTGATACAATCAAACCGTAAAGGATCCCCGGCCCGACAGAAACAAGCACATCGTAAAGCGGCGGGTACAGCCTCGTTTTAAAATCCTTCCGCTCCTGTTTCACTCTTTTGGAGCCGATTAAAAGCGCCGTTCCGATAATTACATATGTAAGAGGGTTGGCGAAAAACCAGCCAATCGCCCTCGCTATTTCCCATAACCACATTGTCCAGTCCAATGAAGCACCTTCCTTTCCTATCTTTTGCCTTAGTCGATAATAATTTCGTTTGTTTATTCATGATGAAAAGCACAGGCAGGACACCTCCTGCCTGCGGTTCTCTTATTCAGATGACTGTTCAGCCGCTACCTCGAGGGCTCGTTCGAGCTGGCCGTCGTTTTCCGGATCGCGGATATTTTCGAGCAGAGCCTGATTCAGCACTTCTGCTGTATCTTCATCAATAATGCCGCTCGCTTCCAGATCCTGTTCTTCCTGGAAGGCCTGTACGGCCGACTCGGTTTCTTCATTAAAATATCCGTCCGAGCGTCCCGGCTCGTAGCCAAGTCCCTCAAGCATAGACTGGGCGGTTTCGATTTCTTCGCCTACCTGATCTAGTTCGAGCGGATTTTCCGGATCAAGCGCAGCAGACGTAAAGTAAGCAGGCTGCTCGACTTCGATCGTTGGCTCTACGCCTTCCCCGTCAATCCAGTTGCCGTCAGGAGTGAGCCATTTAAACATAGACAGCTTCAGCTGACTGCCGTCTCCGAGCTCCATCGACTGCTGGACGGTTCCTTTTCCGTACGTTGTCTGGCCGACCAGATCATAGCCGCCGGCTTCTTTTAAGGCTCCGGCCAGAATTTCAGAAGCAGAAACGCTTCCTTCATCAATGACGCCGACAATAGGATAATCTTTCGGCTCGGAAAGACTGCTCGTAAATTCCTCTACCTGTTCATTACGGTCTTCTATCTGTACGAGCGGTTTATCACTAGCAATAACAAGCTCTCCGATTTCTTCAACGGCATTGAGAAAGCCGCCCGGGTTGCCGCGCACGTCAATAATGAGCGCTTCCATGCCTTCGTCTTCCAGCGAAGCGAGCTGTTCTTCAAATTCAGAAGCCGTGCTTTCTCCAAAAGAGGTTAAAGTTAAATGACCAACCTGCACGCCGTCTTCTTCTATGATTTCAGACTGAACGGTTTCTACAGGAATCTCATCACGTTCCACGACAACATCAAAAGGTTCGCTGCTGCCTGAACGCTGCACGGTAAGCGTTACTTCGGTTCCCTGTTCGCCGCGGATGCGGAGCACCGTTTCGTTAAGAGTTTCCCCTTCCGTTGACTCACCGTCTACTTCCAGTACCTGGTCATTTGGCTGAAGTCCAGCCTGCTCCGCCGGGGAGTCCCTGAATGGGGCCACAATCGTGACCGTATTATCTACAAGGCTGACCTCTGCACCGATTCCTTCAAATGAGGATTCCAGTGACTGCGTGAATTCGTCCGCCATTTCCTGATTCATGTAAGAGGAATGGGGATCGCCGAGCTCTTCGATCATCCCCTCCATCGCTCCTTCCATCAGCTGGCCGGAGTTTACTTCATCCATATAATCTTCACTGATCGTGTTATACACCTGCTCAAACCGCTCCATATCTTCCATATGTTCATTTCCGGTAGAAGCCTGATCGGCACTGCCGGACGTGCCGGAATCAAATGGAGAATCAAAACCTGACAGGTTGGCGCCTATGACGACGCCCCCTGTTCCCGCGATCAGCGCAGCGCTTGTAAGCGCCGCGGCTGCTTTTTTATTCCATGCCATATATAATCCACTCCATTATGTGCTGTGGGTACTGGTTGTGCAGTATTCGTTCCGGTCGGCCTATGTATCCTCCATTACGATAAATATACTTCTTTTATTCTAGCATGAAAGAAGCACGTAACAAATGAAAATCTCCCTATTTTCCAGATATCTGCCTGCGGGGCATATGCTAAAATAGGCATACTATCTATTATTATCGAAAGGCGGTATCTATCATGCATCACGTTTATATGGATTATAATGCCAGCACACCGCTTTCCCCCAATGTAAAAAATGTTCTCTCCTACTGGATGGATCGTTCCTACGGCAACCCTTCCGCCTCCCACTGGGCCGGAAAAGAAGCTAAACAGGCAGTAGAGACCGCGCGGACCCGGTTGGCTGCCTTTATTGGAGCCGAACCTGAGGAAGTTATATTTACGAGCGGAGGAACAGAATCCAATAATTATGTGTTAAAAGGGGTGTATGAGAACTGCGGAAATAAGCCGTGCCACATCATTACAACAACGATCGAGCACCCCGCGGTACTGGAGCCGTGCCGCTATCTGGAGAAAATGGGAGCCTCCGTTACTTATATTGGCACAGATTCCTACGGCCGTGTTAATCCGCTTGATATTGAAGCTGCCATTACCAGGGACACAGCACTCATATCTGTTATGCACGCAAACAATGAGACGGGAACACTTCAGCCGATCGAAGAAATCAGCGAAGTGACACGCCGTTTCAGCATACCGTTTCACACCGATGCCTCCCAGTCTCTTGGCAAAGTACCAGTAAATGTGGATGAGCTGGGCGTCGATTTTTTGACGATTGCCGGTCATAAAGTGTATGCCCCAAAAGGAATAGGAGCGCTCTATATGCGAAAAACGGATGCACTTCCTCCGCTTCTGCACGGCGCCTCCCATGAATCGGGACGCAGGGCAGGTACGGAAAATGTTCTGTTTACCGCTGCACTCGGTGAAGCCTGCATGGATGCAGCGTCCATTGATATGACTGCTGTAAAAAGACGGCGCGATTTATTCTGGGAGCTGCTCCAGCAGAATTTCCCGCTCCGGGTCCACCGCAACGGGCATCCAGTTCACACGCTTCCCAATACGCTGCACGTCCGCTTTACTGGTATTACCGGAGAGGACCTGCTAAAGCAGATGCCATTTCTCGCTGCTTCTACCGGCGCTGCCTGCCACAGCGGCTCGGTGGAATTATCCGCGACGCTCCAGGCGCTTGGGCTGACAGAGCAGGAAGGGGCAGGATCCGTAAGGTTCAGCCTTGGTTCCTACAGTACGGATGAAGATGTGTTCGCCGTTATCGAAGCACTCAAGACGATTCTCACCTAATAAAAAAGCTCCGGCAGGCCATCCAGGCTGCCGGAGCTTTCTGTTTAAAAATCAACATATTTACGTGGATTTACGGATCGTGACTTTTTGGTATCCCAGGAGCCTTCATGAATTTCAAAATGAAGGTGAGGTCCTCTCGAAGCTCCCGTATTTCCCATCAGACCGAGCTTCTCCCGCTGGGCTACGGTCTGTCCGCCTGCAACATCGATAGACGCAAGGTGGGCATAGAGCGTCATCATCTCACGGCCGTTCATTTTGTGAGATACCATCACGGTGTTGCCGTATCCGTTGCGGTATTTGGCTTCTACTACCGTGCCGGCTGCGGCCGCTGTAACAGGAACATTCATACGCCCGCCCCGGCCGATATCAATCCCGTGATGCATACGACCGTTTCGCGGTCCATATTCTGAGGTGATCCGGCCGGTTGCCGGGCGGATAAATCCGGAGGACACTGTTGCTGGTACAGGCGCAGCCAGTGTTGGGATCGAAACGGCCGAGGCCGAAAATAGTGCCGCTTCTGTTTTCACATGCTCTGCCGGCACCGGCGGAAGAACGATAACCTTTTTCCCTTCGGCCGGCTCTGCGCTGACAAATAGACAGACCACTGCGGCAGCAAGACAGATCCGTCTCTTATGTGATGCTGTGTTTTTTAACAGAGCACTCGTTTTAAAGCATAGATTTCGTTTTTCCATGCAGTCACTTCCTATTTTTTTCTGGACGAAGGAACGATGGCCATACTAAATACGCCGCTCGTCTTACATAGCGCCTCACCTCTTTTTTTATACATGCAGCATTGGGTTTCATACGGAAAAGAATACGCGTGGTAAAGCAGGGGGGAGAAAGAGGAGGAAAAGATCAGGTATAAATACCCTGTATACAAACAAAAAAAGAAGGAGAGCGGTCTCTCCATCCTTCACTTGTTACTTATATACTACTGTTCAGCGACCCAGGTTGCAACACTTTCTGCTTCTGCGCCTTCTAATAAATTAGCCGGCATGCCGTCGCCGCCGTTTTCGATCATCGTAAGCACGTGACCTTCATCAAGGTCACCCTCGAGAGATGGACCATTATTGCCTTCCAGGTTTTCCCCGTGACAGGTCGCACAGCTTTGCTGATAAAGCTGTTCCGGAGCCGCTGTCGTGTCTTCTTCTTCCCCGCCGCCTCCGCCACAGGCGGCAAGCATAAACATCGAGCCTCCTGCCACTGCTAGAAATGCTTTTTTCATCTTAATACCCCTCTCTATTCAATTGTTCTAATGCTTTCTTTATACCCTGCTTTATTATAATAAAAACGCAGGGCACCTTCATGAATTAATAAGCGCTGACCGCTCCGCCTTCGACGAGAAGGATTTGGCCGGTTGTATAAGAGTTTGCCGGAGAGCCGAGAAAGACAACCTGTCTCGCGAATTCGTCCGGCAGGCCGAAACGTCCGAGTGGAATCGCCGCTTCGCTCTTTTCCTTTACTTCTTCAAAAGGAACACCCTGTCGTTCAGCATTTTTTTCAAGCAGGCTTGTCATCCGGCCCGTTTCTATTTTCCCCGGACCGACGGTGTTAATTTGCCGTGCGGGGCAAATTCGATAGCCAGACTTTTGGAAAAGCCGGCAATGCCGGAGCGGAACGTATTGGACAAAAGCAAATGGTCCACCGGCTGTTTAATAGAGGAAGAAGCGACATTCACAATCCGTCCCCTGCTTTTCTTCAACAGCGGAAGGGCAGCCCGTATCGCACGGATATAGCTGAACAGTGTTAATTCAAACGCGTACTGCCAGTCTTCGTCTTCCATATCTTCGAAGTCGCCTGCAGGCGGTCCGCCGGTATTATTAACCAGCACGTCAATACCGCCGAGCTTATTCTCCGCTTCTATCATCAGCTGCTTGATGTCATCCGGCCTGGTTACATCACACACCTGCCAGTATACGGACCCTTCACCTTTTATTGCGTTGGCTGCTTCATCCAGGCTGTCTTCGGTGCGCCCGGCAAGCATGACGTTTGCGCCTTCTTCCGCATACAAAGATGCCGTTGCAAATCCAAGACCTTTGCTTGAAGCCAGTACGACTACGGCTTTTCCTTTCAGTCCTAAATCCATAAGCTTCGTCCTCCTTTATGCTTTCATGCTGTAACGCAGGTATTCATCAATAAAGGGATCTATTTTTCCGTCCATCACGCCGCCGGTGTTGCCGACTTCAAAATTGGTGCGGTGGTCTTTAACCATATTATACGGGTGGAACACATACGAACGGATCTGGCTGCCCCAGCCGATTTCCATCTGTTCGCCGCGGATTTCATCGATTTCCTCCTGCTGTTCGTTCAGCTTCAGCTGATACAGCTTGGCTTTGAGCATTTTCATCGCCTGCTCGCGGTTTTTAATCTGCGAGCGCTCGTTCTGGCAGGTGACGACTGCGTTCGTCGGCAGATGGGTAATACGGACGGCAGAATCGGTCGTGTTGACGTGCTGGCCGCCTGCTCCGCTTGCCCGGTACGTATCTATTTTTAAATCTTCAGTGTTAATTTCAATTTCTACGTCATCATCCATTTCCGGCATCACTTCACAGGACACAAATGATGTATGGCGGCGTCCGGAGGAATCGAACGGTGAAATCCGTACGAGACGGTGCACGCCCTTTTCTGCTTTCAGATAGCCGTAGGCGTTACGTCCTTTGATAAGAAGCGTCACGCTCTTCACGCCGGCTTCATCACCAGGCTGGTAGTCGAGCATATCGACGGAAAAGCCGCGCAGATCCGCCCAGCGCTTGTACATCCGAAGCAGCATGGAGGCCCAGTCCTGGGACTCGGTGCCGCCGGCTCCGGGATGCAGCTCCAGGATCGCGTTGTTTTTGTCATATGGTTCGTTTAAAAGCATCTGCAGCTCATAATCATTAATCGCCCGGCGCACGGCATTCATGCCGTCGTCGAGATCTTTTTTTAATTCTTCTTCCGGCTCTTCTTTCACAAGCTCATAGGATACTTCCAGGTTTTCGAGCTCCTCTTCGATCTCTTTAAACCCGTTCACCGTTTCTTTTAAATTATTCACTTCATCGATCACTTTTTTGGAAGCATTTTGATCATCCCAGAAGCCCGGGTAGGTCATTTTTTCTTCCAGTTCTGCTATGCGCTCTTCTTTGGCAGCGAGGTCAAAGAGACCCCCTAAAGCCGTCGAGTACCTTGCTCATTTTTGATAATTCATTGCGAATGTCTGCGATTTCCATTGTAATTCCCCTTTTCTTCATCGTTGTTTCTGGAAAAGCCTGAAAAAAGAGGAGGAGACTCGTCCGCCTTTCCTCCTCTGCATTCTTTATTGGGCTTTCGTGTCTTCCTGGCCGTGGCAGTTTTTGTATTTTTTACCGCTGCCGCATGGGCAAGGATCATTTCTTCCCACATCATCCGTGTTCCGGGCCGGACGCTTTTTCGCAGCGTCCGAGCGGTCTGTTTCACCGTGCACTGCCTGATTCTGGGAAACCACTTCTTTACGCTCGAGGTTGTTGTTTACCTGAGCTTTCATTACATAGGTGGCTACTTCTTCTTCAATAGAAGCAATCATATCTTCAAACATATTGAAGCCTTCAAACTTGTACTCACGGAGCGGATCGTTCTGGCCGTATGCCCGCAGGTGAATCCCCTGGCGGAGCTGGTCCATCTGGTCAATGTGGTTCATCCATTTACGGTCCACTGCGCGCAGCATAATAACTTTTTCAAACTCGCGCATCGTTGGAGCGGAGAGTTCTTCTTCTTTTTGATCATACTTCGTCATAACAATGCTTTTGACTTTATCAATAATTTCTTCAGAGTCCAGTCCTTTGATGTCTTCGACTTTCAGATCATCCATGGAAAGCACCGTACCGCTCAAATAATGCGTCAAGCCTTCCAGATCCCAGTCTTCATGCACTTCATTTTCCGGCGTATACAGATGAACGGTCCGTTCAATAACCGTACCGATCATCGTTTTCACGATCGCGCTAAGGTTATCAGATTCGAGTACATCCATTCTCTGCTTATAGATCACGTCACGCTGTTCGCGCATAACGTCATCATACTGCAGTACCTGTTTACGGGCATCAAAGTTGGAGCCTTCCACCCGCTTCTGGGCCTGTTCCACTGCACGGCTGACAAGCTTGCTTTCAATCGGCTGATCTTCTTCCATACCGAGGCGGTCCATCATGCTTCGCATGTTATCGGATCCAAACCGGCGCATCAGCTCATCGTCCATAGACAGGAAGAACTGGGATGCACCCGGATCCCCCTGGCGTCCGGCACGTCCGCGCAGCTGATTGTCAATCCGGCGGCTTTCGTGACGCTCGGTACCAAGCACAAACAGGCCGCCGAGCTCGCGTACGCCGTCACCGAGCTTAATGTCGGTTCCGCGTCCGGCCATGTTCGTGGCAATCGTTACCGCAGAACGCTGACCGGCATTCTCAATAATTTTTGCTTCGTTTTCGTGGTTCTTTGCGTTCAGCACGTGATGCGGGACGCGGCGCTTCTGCAGGTGGTTGGCGACAAGCTCGGATGTTTCCACGCTTACCGTACCAACAAGCACCGGCTGACCGGTCTTGTACAGTTCTTCAATTTTATTCACGACCGCTTTGAACTTGCCGGCCTTGGATTTGAAAATAAGGTCCGGGCTGTCCGTCCGGTCGATCGGTTTATTTGTTGGGATCGACGTAACGCTCATACCATAAATGTTTTTGAGCTCTTCTTCTTCCGTTTTGGCTGTACCGGTCATCCCGGCAAGCTTCTGGTACATCCGGAAGTAGTTCTGGAACGTAATCGAGGCGAGCGTCATGCTCTCTTTCTGTACTTCCATTCCTTCTTTTGCCTCAATCGCCTGATGCAGGCCATCGCTGTAGCGGCGGCCTTTCATCAAACGGCCGGTAAACTGGTCAACGATAACGACATTGCCGTCTTCGATCACGTAGTCGGAATCGCGGTGCATTGCGACGCGCGCTTTAAAGTGCCTGGTTGATATGATGAATCAGCTGCACATGGCGCTGATCATACAGGTTTTCAATTTGAAAAGCAGACTCTGCTTTGTTTACGCCTTCCTCTGTAAGCTGAACGTTTTTTGTTTTTTCATCGTACGTATAGTCGGTGTCAAGTACAAGGCGGCGCACGAACGTATCCGCCGTCGCATACATTTTCGTAGACTGCTCCGCGGTTCCGGAAATAATCAGCGGCGTTCTCGCTTCATCAATTAAAATGGAGTCGACTTCATCGACAACGGCAAAGTGAAGCGGACGCTGCACCATCTGCTCTTTGTACAGAACCATGTTGTCCCGCAGATAGTCAAAGCCAAGCTCGTTGTTCGTGCTGTAGGTAATATCGTTATTATAGGCTTCGCGCTTCTCTTCTTTTGTCATTCCTTTTTGGTTCAGGCCGACGCTCAGGCCGAGAAATTCATACAGCGGCGCCATTGTTTCACTGTCACGGCGTGCAAGGTAATCGTTCACGGTAACAACGTGTACGCCTTTACCGGCAATGGAATTAAGATATACCGGCATAGTAGACACCAGGGTTTTACCTTCACCGGTTTTCATTTCAGCAATATTGCCGCGGTGCATAACAATCGCACCCATAATCTGTACGGGGAACGGCGTCATCTTTAATACACGGGTAGCCGCTTCCCGAACGACGGCATAGGCTTCCGGCAGAAGGTCGTCAAGCGACTTTCCATCTTCATAATCTTTTTTGAACTGCTCTGTCTTTGAGCGCAGTCCGTCATCACTAAGTTTTTTCATATCGTCAGCAAAGGATTCGACCGCTTCCACTGTTTTCTGCATTTTCTTTACGTGGCGCTGGTCAGTGTCTCCTATTACTTTTTTAAGCATGCCCATCATTACTTCATCATCGTCCTCTCTTCCCCTTCTGGGAAATAGAATCGATTGTTCCTATATGCTTCCTGCCACTGCTGGCAGCGGAAAATCGAGTACTCGTATCGATTGTTTATTTTTCTTCATACCTTATATTATTCTATCAGTTTCACTAGAAGCTTACAATTAAAAATGGGATGCAAAAAGGAGCCCCCGAAAGGACTCCTGCTTATGCGGACGCATACCTGCTGTCCGGCTGTTTATTTATTCAGGCTCAATCAGCCCGTATTTTCCATCTTTACGTTTGTAGACAACGCTTGTGTCTCCGTTGACCGCATTGGAGAAAACGAAGAAATTGTGGCCGAGCATATCCATCTGAAGAATAGCTTCTTCGGCATCCATCGGCTTCAAATTAAAGCGCTTCGTGCGGACGACATCGAGTTCATCCACCGTATCTTCAGGAAATTCTGCGTTGGATGGATCTCCATTCTGGGCCACCTGCTCCTGCAGGGATTCTATATTGTTGTTAAAAAGCTGTTTCACACTTCCATTTTGTCTGAATTTTCTGTTTACTTTTGTTTTGTATTTTCGGATCTGTCTTTCAAGCTTTTCCACTACGAGATCTACAGCTGCATACATATCAGCATGATTTTCTTCGGCACGCAGTAGAAGCTGCGGCATCGGAATCGTCACCTCAATGATGCTGTCACTGTTCTGTTTTTGAAGCTTTACGTGAACATCTGCTACGGGGGTGGTGTCAAAATACCTTTCTAGTTTGCTGACCTTTTTCTCCACATATGTTTTCAATGCGGGAGTCACCTCTAAGTTTTCACCACGAATGTTATAATTCACTAGTAAACTCCTCCTCTCGGTTGTTACTACACTTCTCTATTCCACTCTTATATACCTTCTTAAACGTAAAAGAAATTTTAAAAAAAGTGCGTTTATTTTTACAATAATCTGCTTTGGAACAAGGGCTCAGGACCTTTTACATAGAAAAAAGGCGCTTCTGGTCGAAGCGCCCGGTTTTTTTACAATCCCATGGAAATATATTTTGTTTCAAGAAAAGCTTCAATACCCTGGTGGCCGCCTTCCCGTTCGGTGCCGCTTTCCTTCCAGCCGCCAAACGGTGCCTGAGCAGCGGATGGTGCGCCGTCATTCCAGCCGACTATACCAAATTCCAAACCTTCGGCGACTTTCATGCCGCGGCTCATGCTTTCGGTAAAGAAGTAGGAAGCAAGGCCGAATGGAGAATCGTTGGCAAGGCGCACGCCTTCTTCATCGCTTGTGATTTTCTGAATCGGCGCGACCGGACCGAATGTTTCTTCGTTCATAATAACCATATCGTGGCTAATGTCCTTGAGAATGGTCGGATTGAAGAAATAAGCGCCGTCCTTCTCAAAGCCGTCGCCGCCCTGTACAACCGAAGCACCCTGTTCTACGGCGTCTTTTACGTGGCGGTCTACCTTTTCATAGCCTTCTTTGTTAATAAGCGGACCGATGTCTACTTTATCAAAGCCGTTGCCGACTTTCATCTCCGCTACTTTTTTCTGGAATTTCTCTATGAATTCGTCATAGATGCCTTCCTGTACGTAAACACGGTTCCCGCATACGCACGTCTGTCCGGCATTGCGGAATTTTGACGCAATCGTTCCGGTGACCGCTTTATCAATATCTGCATCATCGAGTACGATAATCGGAGCATGGCCGCCAAGCTCAAGCGAAAGCTTCTTCATCTGATCTGCGCCCTGCTTCATGAGAATCTTGCCGACTTCAGTGGAGCCGGTGAAGGTCACTTTGCGGACCGCTTTGTGGCTCATCATCGTTTCGCCGATTTCCGAGCCGCTCGAAGCGCTGATTAAATTAAACACGCCTTTTGGAAGTCCCGCTTCTTCGCAGATTTCTGCGAACTTAAATGCCGATAAAGGTGTATCTTCGGCAGGCTTCAAGACGACCGTGCAGCCAGCAGCGAGCGCCGGTGCTACTTTACGGGTCACCATCGCCTGCGGAAAGTTCCAGGGCGTAATCGCGCCTACAACGCCAACCGGCTGATGGATGACCATAATGCGTTTTTCCGTGGAGCTGGCCGGGATCGTTTCGCCGTATACGCGTTTCGCTTCTTCAGCAAACCATTCAATGAAGGAAGCCGCATATTCAATTTCTCCTTTTGCTTCATGCAGGGGCTTTCCCATTTCCTTTGTAATCAGTTCACCAAGCTCGTCTTTCTTTTCAAGCATGAGCTGGTGGATTTTCTTCATATATTTAGCCCGTTCGCCTGCCGTCGTTTTCGACCAGGTTTTAAAAGCTTCATTCGCTGCTTCAATGGCTTCATTTGTTTCTTTGCTGCCGCCGTTCGCCGCCGTTCCGATCTTCTCACCTGTACCGGGGTCAAGCACGTCAATACGTTCTTTGGAGCCGTCTTTCCATTCACCGTTGATGTAAAG
The DNA here is from genome assembly GCF_023845525.1 of Sinobaca sp. H24. NCBI lineage: Bacteria > Bacillati > Bacillota > Bacilli > Caryophanales > Sporolactobacillaceae > Sinobaca > Sinobaca sp. H24. The sequence continues at coordinate 28,938 of NZ_JALBWT010000041.1, read as the reverse complement.
TTTACTATCCAATACGGACACTCCTTTTTGAATCACGTTTTTTCATTCTTTATCACATGTATTCTATACCCAAATTGATGGAAGTTTATTCCGAAAAAGCTTCAATTTCATGCAATGAATGCCGTACTTGACGTACGGACATCGGAACAGCACGCTGTCAGGCGATTCTTTTAAGAAAAGAAAAATACGTAGGACCGGCTGCCCGCTATACTAAAAACCAGCAGCTCCTCTATATCCCTCCGGTTACATAGATTATTCCTCTTTCTGGTTTAACAAACCGTCCACTAACAGCTTCCAGCGCTGAAAAACCGGAAGCAGCACCGTGCTCAGATACACCATCTTTTCGCTGCGGTTCTTTTCTTCCAGCGCGTTCCCCGCTTTTGCTGCCGCATCGTAGAACTGCTTTAATACCTGCTGATGTTCTTCACGCTCCGAGACAATATGCGCCATCGTCATATTCTCCGGTGAATAGGGCAGCACGCTGTCGAGCATCTGCAGCAGAAGGCGGTCCCCGCTTTCTTCGAATCCTTCCCGGTAGAAATACGCGACCGAACTGAACCCATCCTCTAATGTATCAAGCAGATCGGAGTAGCGGGCCAGAAAATCCAGCTCCGCCTGTTCTAATGATTTCGCCACCTCTAATACCCCCTTTTTCTTAACACTACCACGCTTTCTGCCTGAAAAAAACGCAAAAAACCTGCTCCGGAACCGGGACAGGTTTTTCGTGTGTTTAAAATATAGGCGGGCGCTTTCGGCAGGTCATGCCTCAGCTAAAGAGGAAAGAGCCCTCTTTATCTTCACCGATGACTGTTCTGCCTGAGTCGCCGCCTGTTTGTTTTTTTATGCTTTTGTTAATTCTTCTGGTCAAAGAATACACCATCGGATGCAGGTTCGGCGTATGGATTCTGGTACAGCTTGTTGGACTGCTTTTTCGCTTTAAGCTGCTGTACATCTTTCTTCCAGCTTGCCAGTACTCGTTCCATCCGGGCATCAATGACCTGATTCATTTTGGTCATCTCTTCACCGAGCTTTTGCTCTTCTGCTGTAAACGTTCCAGCTGTAGAGGCTTCGGCAAGAAGGGCATCGCGTTTGGACAAATGTTCGTTCACGCGCTCTAAGTAAGCTTCGCGGTCAGCTTCTCCTTTAGGAGCCTCACCGGTAACTAAGTCGTGGAGCTGCTTTGTTTCTTCATATAAAGCCTTAATCATGCCTGGCCACCGCTGCCGAAACGCTGCTGGCGGTCGAGCTTCATAACTTCCTTCCACGTATCACGGAAGTCGGTTACAAGCCCGGCTGCTTCCTGAAGCGCCTGCGGATCATTATTGACGTTAGCATCCTTCAGACGGGATAAAATAAAATCATACAGCTGCATCATATTTTTGCCCACATCGCTGTCTGTTCTGAGTGTAATCATGAGCTCTCGGATAATGTCCTGAGCTTTCATAATAAATGTATGACGTTCTTCAGGATCTTTCGCTTCGATAGCGGTCTCTGCCCGGCTGATAAATTTCAGGCAGCCATTATACAGCAGCAGCGTTAAATCGCCTTTGGATGCCGTCTGCACCGACTGGCTTTTATATGCCTGCGAGGGTGCATTTAATGGTGGTGTCGTTGGCTTTGCTTCCCTTGGCATCGTACTTAAAGATGCAAGCGGCCGAGCCGTTCCCGCAGCTTGCATATTTTTTTTATAAAGGTCCTGCGCTTGATTAAATGCCATATGTGCTGTCCTCCCAGACGAAGTACTGTTTTATTATTGGTTGTTAAAGAACATCGAATAGATCATATCGGATTGGCTGTTTGCCGCAGACATTGCTTTTTCCATCGCGCTGAACTGCCTCCAGTAGCGGTCTTCAATCATTGTCAGCTTACGCTCAAAGTCACTGATGCGACTGTCCGTATTCGTCAGCTCCCGACCGAGCGTGAACTGGTTATTCTGGACCTTTCCCTTTAAGCCGCCGGCACGCTCGGCAATCTGTGTGATTGCGGTATCGAGGCTGTCACGCATGCGACGGGCGACGCCCTGCTCGTTCTTCGTCTCACCGTTAGCAGCAAATACGTTGAATACACCTTCAGGATCCGATTCAATCGCAGCACGGAGCTTTGTTTCATCGATCTCCAGTTTACCGCCATCCATGTAATTGCTTGTTGTTGTAATGCCTAGTGCCGTTAGGTTACCGAAGGAAGAGCCGCTGACCGAACCGTAAAGATCGTTTCGGATCGTCGTCATCGCATTGCTAATGATACGGTCGTTCCGGATCATGCCGCTTTGGGCCAATTTATCCCACTTCTCGATTTCCGACTCGCTCAGCTCTGCTCGCTGCTCATCAGTAAGTGGCGGATAATCGCGGTTTACGGTTTCCTTCAGCTTGCCGTTGATCGTCTCCAGCATTTTATTGTATTCATCCACAAAGCCTTTGACCGTATCAAACACGCTGTCTGTATTAACGGTGGAAGAAAGTGTCACCGCTCCCTCTGACGCGGTAAATGTATCCTTTAATGTCATCGTCATGCCGTTAACGGTAAACGTGTTGGATGTACGTTCTGTTTCCAGTCCGTTCAGCGTAAATTTTGCATTTGATCCATCATTATAGTTGGCACTTCCGAGCCCAAGCGTATTTTGAAAAAAATTCCCCTCAAATGTCATTTCCGGGCCATCCGGATTAAATTTCCCGGTTTCGGAACGGTTCATAGAAATATTGCCGGTAAACTGGTCATAAAAGCCCTGCACACCAACTTTGGAATTACGGACCGCCGTCATCACCTGATCCAGCGACTGTCCACTCTGAATAATAAATTGTTCTTTCACTTCTTTGCCTTCGGCGTTAAAGGTTGAAATAGCCCCGGTTTCATACTGCTGGGTATAGTTCACCTCTACTGCTTCCGTAGTAGCTTCCGCCAGACGAATCTGACCGGTCGCACTGTTTAAGTATGCCTCTCCTGCCTGTAGTGTCTGGTCAGGATCAGTCACAATTGTTAATGGTCCTCCCCCACCTACACGTATATCAAGCGTCGCTGGATCTATAGAACCTTTACCTAAAGAAAAAGTAGATTGGGCTGCGGTTGGAGTAAACGTTTGTGAAGCACCAGTCGTAAAATAATCCACTGTCACATCGCCACTAGCCGGAGCTTTGCCAAATTCCAAATCCATACTGCTGCCGTCACCGGCAAAAGTAACCCGGACCTGATTAGCTGAAAGCGGACCGTCTCCGGTTACTACTTCGTAGTTTTGGTTTTTTCCTTTTATGATCATGTCGCCGGCGACGTCTGTTTTCAGATTATCTTTTGATACCGTAAATGTGGTCTGAGATCCATTAGCGCGCAGTGTCTCTTTCTGTGTAACACCGGACTTCCATTCCGGTGCATTGACCGCATAGCTTTGTGAACCTAAACTGGCAGTGCTTTTAAAAGTCGTATCTCCCACGCGCGAAGAAGTAGTTAATGAAGCTGCTTTTGCGAGCTCCCGCACTTCACTGAGCTGATAGCTGGAGTTACCGGCTTCTGAGTTGGCCGTTGCTGTTACTCGGGCATCATTGGTGGAGCCTGCCGTACGGGCCTGCATCTGTGCTCTCCTCATCACCGTATCAAAGGTGCTCGTCCGGAAGTCGTTGAACATACGGTTTACGCTGCGGTATTCTTCCATTTGATAGCCAATCGTTGTTTTCTTCTGTGTGAGCTTATCCATCGGCATACGCTCAGCGCGCATGAGATCCTTTACCATTTGATTAATATCCATCCCGGAGCCAAAGCCGGTAACCCGGTTCATCGCCATCTGTTTTCATCCTCTCGTTCTCGTACTCTACTTTCTTTATCGGTATATTTTTAAATTAATAAAGTTTTATTAATTAGTTTCATTTAAACTCTTATGCTTTATTAATGATAAGTAACTTTATTAGTTTGCCAGTTAATTTCAAAGAAAATAACTTCTTTATCTTCTTCATGAGGATTCTTATCTGTGCGATGAATTAATCTAACGGGATATCCAAAATCATCTAAAACTTTTTGGTCAATAATTCCTTTGAATGCCCCATCTCTTCCTTGAATAAATAATATTTGCGCATTCTGAGCACACGTTGTTACATTAGTGATATTTAAATTAACCGGGCATTTGTTTCTTAAGTGACCATTCATACTGCCGTGATGAGACAGACAATAATATGTAGAATGATTTAGGTAAGGATGACAATTATTTATATTTTTCCAACCACTTTTTTCAATGTCTCCAGGGAACAATATTGACTTCTCTCCAAAAGCAAATCGATAAACAATTGATGAATCGTTAATTTTTTTCTCAATGATCCACTTTTCTTCGCCTAATGCAAGGTAACCGTTGTTAATTGGATACTCTATGGATTTTTGATTTTTTTTAGGCTTATTCTTTAAGATAAGTGCGTTTTTATTTAAAATGGTTACATTTGCAGTATTATTATAAGGATAGGAATTGATAATTTTAATTTCATGTTGCTTCGTTTTTTCATTTAAAACTTTTAGTAATTTATTATATTCTATACTCGCAAAAGAATAATATGGATTAAACCAAAACTCGGCCTTAGTAGCCGCATAATTTTTTAATAAATAAATAAAGCCATTAAAATGGTCATAATGAGAATGAGTAAGAAAGAATTTTTCAATTCTTATGAGTTTTATTTTGAAAGTATTTTTAATATATTCAAACAATGTATCAATATTTTTGTTGTACAATGTTTTTGTTAAAAAGTCTCTTATCGAGCAGTCCACGCACCATATTTTGATGTTATTTTTATTTTTAATCACTAAAAAAACTGCAATTTCCATGACCAACATTTACATGATAAGAAAAAACCTCAGGAGAATAACCCATACTATTCTGATCAGGTGTTTCTGATCTAAAAATTAAATCGGCTCGCCTTTTATTATTTAACAGCCTATGTTGTATTGCTCGCGTGTCCCCATTAGCATTTATTAACTCATACCTTTCTTTATTTTGCTTATTCACATAAACGAACTGCCCTTCTATAAATCCTTCAATTTCTTTTTCATCCACTATACCTACAATTGTTTCTATGATTTCTTCTAAATAATCATATTCATTATTTTTTGAACTTTTTGATTCAATAATTTTAAATAACACTAAATTATACTGGTTCGTGGCTATACCCTCATCTGAGAATATTTCGTTTATGTTATGTATAATATATAGTTCTTTATCTATAGAAATATCAGTACTAAGGTTTTGGTTTATTGGCATCATTAAAAGCAACTCCCTGCACTTTATAATCATAAAAAAAGTACGTAATTAAATACGCACTTTTCAAGCTATCTTGTTTCATCCACAATCAAACCAGCTTGTTTCATAAAGGCAGCCGCCATGTCCATAAACTTCTCCGGCGGAATCTCCCTAATCAGTTCTTTTGTATCGCGGTCTACTATTTTAACAATCGGGCGATGCAGGTCTTCATGCAGGGAAAACTGCAGGCTTGTATGCCTCATCAACTTATTTCCCTCGCTCACCGTATTAGATAATTGAACCGCATCATACCCCTTCTCAATACCGGGTCGGACGACTTTTTTGCCAGACTGCTCAATAGATATCATTTTCTGATCTTCCGTCACAGCTTTTTTCCAGAACTGTACGGCATCGCTGAATCCTGAAATACCCTCGTTCATGGGTCATTCCTTCTTTCTAATCCATTCTTTATTTCATTATGACAATACGTAGGGATGAAAATACTTCTCGCACGCTGTCTTCATCGCTTTTACCTGCGGAAGAAGAGAGAAATGCAGGACTTCCTGAACTTTCCCGAACTGACTTTTCTCCAGCGACGCAACCAAATAATCTATACTTTTACGAATCTGCGGCAGCTTCATATCGGTTTCTTTTATTTCCAAACTATTACTTATCAGAGGAAGCAGTGCTCGTTCAAGCGAAGCAAATCCTTTTAATGCATCTTCTATAAGAAAGACCGCATCTTGATACTTCTGCTGATTAAGTTGCCATTGCACGTGCACTAAACTATCCACAAGCGTTTCTGATATAAGCAGTGTATGGTTCATTACTTCGAATTGTTTTTCCATCATCTCACTACTTTCTCTTGTTAAAAAATAGAGCCTCGACTACTGTCGAGACTCTTTAATGAATATCTAATCATTAACCAAGAAGCTGAAGTACTGCTTGTGGCTGTTGGTTTGCCTGCGCAAGCATAGACTGAGAAGCCTGCGAAAGGATGTTATTCTTTGTCATTTCCATCATTTCTTTAGCCATGTCTACGTCACGAACACGAGATTCAGCGGCAGAAAGGTTCTCAGAAGAGTTGTTTAGGTTAGAAATTGTGTGATCCAAACGGTTTTGGTTTGCCCCAAGCTTAGAACGCTCTCCAGACACCTGGTCAATCGCTGACTGGATTTTAGTAATAGCATCTGATGCGGAAGCATGAGTAGATACATCAAGAGCTTGTTCAGTTACAGTGTTGTTTGTTCCATCAGTAACTCCAAGTTTAGCATCTGTTCCTGTAGTAGAAATCCCTAAAGCAGAAGCTCTCATATCAGAAATATCTAGAGTCAAGCTTTGGTTTTGATTAGCACCAATTTGAAATTGTAAAGAGTCTCCTGTTCCAGCTTCTCTTCCTTCAACACCAGCTGTAGTAGTGTCAAAACTAAGACCTACAGGACCTGTTGCAGATTCTTCTCCAGCATTTTGTGTTAATACTAATTTGTCATCTTCCACTGAAGCAGTATATTTTCCATTAAGGTCAGTATCTGCATTTACAGCTGCTACTAGATCCGTAGCGTTAGTAAATGTACCTGCAGCTGCATCTGCATCTGCTGCTACATACGAGAAACTTTTTCCATCGATCGTAACATTACTAGTTCCAACATCTGCTGTACTAGTGAATACGCCTGCAGTCGCAGTTACAGCTGCTGATGCATCTTTTTCACCATTAATTAACTTTTGAGTATTAAATTCTGTAGTATTACCGATACGATTAATTTCAGAAGTTAAAGAGTTAACTTCTTTCTGAATTTCATTACGATCGGACTCTGTATTAGTATCGTTGGAAGCTTGAACAGCTAACTCTCTCATACGCTGTAGAATGTCATGTGTTTCTCCAAGAGCGCCTTCAGCTGTTTGAATCAAAGAAATACCATCTTGTGCGTTTCGGCTTGCCTGGTCAAGACCTGCAACCTGAGCGCGCATTTTCTCGGAAATTGCAAGACCTGCTGCATCGTCGCCGGCACGGTTGATTCTTGAACCGGAAGACAATTTCTCCATTGAGTTCTGCATGTTAGCCTGGTTAGCTCCGAGTTGACGGTGAGCGTTCATTGCACTTACGTTTGTGTTGATAATCATAATATAAAACCTCCATATTGTTTTTTACTCCACGTCCTTGTGGAGCGTTTATGTAAGGCAGTGGGACACCCGGCTGCGATCGCCTGCCGTTGTCTTTCCTGCTTACACTGTTTATATCGGCAGAGGTTTTGGGATGTTTAACACTTTTTTAAGAAAATTTATGCCGATTAGGTATATCCTCCTAAAATCGGTGGACGACCTATTTCCATTGTGGTAATTTAGTCTTGTGGCCGTGGGGTGGGTCTTGCAGCCGCAATACTTTAAAAGGGGATAAAGAACACTTGAAAACATTATCAATGGATATTTTACAAACGTATCAGATTAACACGAGCACTCAGGCGATTGAGCCCTGCTTCGAGGGGAATGCAAAGGCTCTAGTAAGGGAAGAAGGCGGAGCCCAGTATTATGTGAAACAGACGCCGGCTGCGATTATCAGCCACGCCTGTCTCGAAAACGGCTCTTCCTTGAAAGGACGTGGAGACGCGGTTAAGCATCTTACCGGCTTTGTTCGCCGCAAACCTATTCCAATAGACGAAAAACGCCGTATTTTTGCTTTTCCGATTCACTCCCAGCGTTCGCCCGATAATGTCTGGCTGTTCTATTCGCACGTGCGTTCTGCAAAAACGGAAGGCATCATTATATTCCGCGACCAGTCCACGATGACAACCGAGGCAAGTGCGTATTCGATCCAGCAGCAGCTGCTTCGTACGAGCCACTGTATGTCCCACTTCACCGATATCGGCTGACGTATATCGTACTTAGATGAAACGAAAAACCCCGGAGGCATGGCGAGGCCTCCGGGGTTTCGTTATGTGTTTTTTAGTATCGTCTTGAATCGGTAGACTGGGTGATGTTGATCCAGCCTTCCTCGATCGCCCGTTTGATCGTATGGGTGCGGTCATTTGCTTTCATTTTCTTCGTTAAATGGCTTACATGATTGTTAACAGTTGCCACTGCCAGGTAGCATTCTTCTGCGATGCGGCGGTTGCTTTTGCCTTCAATGATTTTCTCCAGAATGCGGATTTCCGCATCAGAGAGCACCGTGCGGGCTTTATCAATCTCCAACTGCATCTGCTGCTCCTTTGGCTGCTCCTGCTGGCGGTGCAGACTACGGTAGCGCTCCATGAAGTATGGCTGGAAGTACGGATCCATGTAGGTTTGAAAGGCTTCCGCCTTTTCAAACTGTTCGCACCATTCCTTCATCGAACGGTCCGCTGCCATCATGATCGACACGTCCTTACTCATCAAATACTCCAGTAAATGAGAATCTTCCGAAGAAACGTTCACTCCAATCCGGACCGGAAGCCCGATTTCGGCTATTTTTTCCATCAGCTCCAGCAGATCTCCGTTTGTGCACTCGGCGCAGTAAACCGTGTCTTTATTGATTCCTTCCTGCGGCAGGAGTGAAAGAGACTCCGGGGTTTCCGCTTCGACTGACTTTCCCATGTACGCCACTGCACGTCTCACCATGGCTTCTCCGGAGGTATCAATAAACAATATCGCCCGGCGGTGCACTGGACCTTTACGTCTAAGCATTTTTGGCATTATGTATTCCTCCTGAACTATCTCTGAAAGTGTGATTTTTTTCTTTTCCAAGTAAATGATTACACTTCCACCAAGCTGCCCCTTGCTGCCCTATTCTATTTCTATCTGTATGTAGCCGTTTATGCAAGCGGTTCTTCTTCTTTTTATCCCCTATGTGTTGTAAATATCACTATACCTTCAAATTTTATCCTTAAAGGTCCTTTCTTACAACGACCCAAAAGACCTTGTGTTTGCATGCCCAGAGCGTCCAAAGCATTATTTGTCATGGTTCTTTTGACGTACATTATACCCCAATATACTTTTAGGCATCAAGAAATTTTTAGTAACTTACTAAAATTCTGAGTCTTTTGATAGAAAAAAAGGAGGTTTGGCTTATTTTTTGTTTTTTTTCATTAATTCAGAGATTTGAGAAAGCATTGATACATCAACATTTGATGCCTGGCTGTTCTCTTTTTGAATCGTTTCATATACTTCTTTTCGATGAATGTCGACATGTTTAGGGGCACTTATGCCTACCTTTACCTGCTCACCTTCCACAGCGGTGATTGTAATTTCAATGTCGTCCCCTATTTTAATCGTCTGATCTTTTTTTCTTGTTAAAATAAGCATTTACCGTCCTCCGCTCTCGGCAGACACACCGTCTGCGGGGTCTTGGGAAACAGCTTGTGCTTGGTACGGTAAGCCGTGTCCGAAAGAATGATCTGTCTGCCTTTCTGTTTCGCCGGGTTCAGCACAACCGGTGCCTGCAGATTAGCTGTTGTTTCCTGAAACGGATCCTTAACGGTCAGTACTGTAAAGACGGCGGCATCTTTCTCGTTTTCCACCTCGAGCTCTGCCGTGTGCGAATCGTTTAACGTAATCTCATAGTCCTTAAAAAATGGAAATGGATCGGTAATAACCAGTGCTGTCTGCGTGCTTGTTATTGATTGTAACACATATAAAAGTCCTGATTCGTCAAATGGCAGCAGTGCAAACTCTTTTTCTTCCTCAAAGCCGGGAAGGCCATGCTCAAAAATAAATTTATCCTCAGGTGAAATCGTTACTGTACCGCTGTATTTCGTATGTATCTCCATGTTTATCCCCCTTTGTAAAATAAAAAAAGAAAAACAGGCTTTGTTCCGCCCGCTTTTCTTTTTTAACGAAGAAAATCCATAAGCGATGGCTGAATAATTCTTGCGCCGGTGGCAAGAGAAGCCTGATGCACATTCTCGAGCAGCATCAGTTCAATAATCACTTTCTCCAAATCCACATCTTCGTTTTTGCTCATGACTTTCTCTGCAATTAACTCCTGGCTTCCCAGGCGGTTTTCCATCATTTCAATTCGGTTTGAGCGTGCGCCGAGTTCCGCCCGCTCGTTCACTGTGTTGTTCAAATGAGTATCCAGCTTGGACAAAAATTTCTCTATATCGTTCGCACCGGCATCCGGATTGCTTAACGTCCGTTCCAGACGCTCCAGGTCGGCAAACAGCTCCTGGTTAAAGACGCCGGCCGGTGAAATGCTCACTGGAACCATTGTATCATGAAGCAGCTCAATGTTCACCTGGGCCTCGTTGTTGGACAATGCCATTTCATCATACACAAACGCCGCACGCGAATCCATTATCGCCCCGTTCACATTCAGCTCCAGTCCGTCTTCTGTCTGCGTGAATGTAACCGTTTCGTCTGCGTCATTCGTGAACTGTACTTTGTTCTCATCCACTCGCACGGCATTGCCGTAAACGGCTCCGTCTATATTTACGTTAACAGATTCCAGCGCCTCAGCATCCATAGCAAGCAGCGCGTCCGTTGTCATACCGAGCTTCGCGGCATCAACCGGCGCGTTTTTCGTGTCCGTGCCGTTGAAAATATATTTTCCATTAATCGATGTGTTTGCCATCGTTGCCATATGCTCTTTCAGCTGTTTCACTTCTTTAGCGATATTCTCGCGCTGGCCGGCATCATATGTATCGTTTGCTGCCTGTGTTGTTAACTCCTTTAACCGCTGCAGCACCTGGGTCGTTTCACCTAAGGCCGTATCCCCTGCATCCATCCATGTGTGGGCTTCCTGCACGTTGCGCTGGAACTGTTCTACCTCTGCCACCTGGGCCCGGTAGCGCATCCCGTTTACAGCAACGACCGGATCCTGGGACGGACGCGAGATTTTTTTGCCGGTGGAAAGCTGGTTCTGCATCTCGCTTAAGTTTTTATAGTTCTGGGTGACGTGGCGCAGCGACTGCTGGGCGAGCATCCCTTGTGTAACTCTCATACGCGTTCCTCTTTTCTACAATTATCTGCCGACAAGTCCCATATTATTAATAATCCGGTCGAGCATTTCGTCCACGGCCGTAATATTCCGCGCAGCCGCGTTATAGGCGTGCTGGAATTGAATCATGCTGACCATTTCTTCATCAAGGGAAACGCTGCTCACCTGCATGCGCCGGTTGTCGGCGCTCGTGCGCAGGGAGTCGGACGTGCTTGCTTTCTGGCCGGCTTCGGAAATTTTAACCGCCATTTCTCCAATCACTCCCTGATAGAAGCTTTGAATCGTTGTATTCGGCCCGTCGCCAAAGTTCTGCTTCACGTCTTTTAACGCTGCTAGTGCCCGGGCATTGGAGCCGTCTCCGCTGAAAGCAATCTCGCCATCACCATTTGCGATCGGTGAGGCAGCAGCAATCAAATCCAGGTTGCCTTTGATTTCGGCGCTGAGACTAATCGAACGTGCCGCTCCCAGTTCAGCGCGGCTTTCCTGAATTGTAAAAAAGGGAATATCGGCGCCTTTTTCTTTGTTATTAACGTCCTGCAGGTTCCAGCCCGCCTGATGCACTTCATTAAAAGCGTTCATAAATGTAAGTGCCATCGTGTCCAGATCGTTCATCATATCCGGATACGTACCTGTGGCTGTATTTGTGGCCGGATCGACGTATCCGTAAGTTTCCACTAAAGCTTTGAGCTTGCCGTCACTGTTCAATACAGAGACCGCTCCTGGATCTGCTGCATTTTCCGGTTCGGCACCGGTCTTATCATTGGCCCACGTAAAGGCAAGACCGTCAATCGGCTCGTGCTGCTGGTCCGGATTGGTCGTTATCGCCATTTGTTTAAAGGCACCAGCCTGACCGTCAACGAGCGTAAAGAGCCTGCCGCCTTCTCCGTCTGTGGCGTAAATGTTCATCTTGCCTTCTGCAGAAGCCATTGCATTGGCGCCGCCTTCGTTGCGGACTACTTCTATCGAAAGCATGCCGGACAGCTGATCGACCAGGTTGTCACGCACATCGTATAAATCATTAGGTATTTGGCCGTGCGGCTCCACCTTACCGATTTGTGTATTCACTTCATTAATACGTGATAAAAGCGAGTTAACGTTTTTTTCGGTAATATCGAGCTCTGTCCGCACATCCAGTTTATTGGCCTGCAGTGAATCTCCTATGTAGCGGAACGTTTCGGCAAGGGATTCTCCGCGCTGGCGCATCACCGAGCGGGCCCCGGCATCTTCCGGCTGAACCGACAGATCCTGCGCCGCTTCCCAGAACTGGGTCACGGAGTTTGCCAGGCCGTGTTCAGAAGGCTCGTTCATGATGTCTTCCATCCGTTCCATCGCACTGGCATGGGTGCTCCAATACTCTGTTTTGCTCGTCTCGGTCCGGTACTGTACGTCGAGGTACTGCTCGCGGATTCGTTCAACAAACGGCGTGTGTACGCCGGTCCCCATCTGTCCTGCAATCATTGGAGCATTCATGGCTGCTTTCGGAAACGCCTGAGCGGCTTCCATGGTCACTCTCTGCCGGGTATAGCCCGGGGTGTTCGCGTTTGCTATGTTATGGCCTGTCGTCTGAAGTGCAGACTGCTGGGCCGTCATGGCCCGCTTGGCTGTTTCCAGCCCGTGGAACGTAGAATACATACATGACACCTCCTCTAAGTATGGCGTTTACGCCTTTGAATCAAAAAATGAATACGCCTGCGCCTGATTCCTCTGTCCTGGCGGGGTATAGCGGGACTGATCTGCTGCCGGACGCATCCATTCGATATTTTTCTGTAGAAAATAGAGAGAATCAGCAAGCAGCACGCGGTTTAATTCCTGCTGGAGCTGAAGCTTTTGAATGGTGCCTCCAAGCCGTTCCTGCAACAGCCGAAGCTCTGACCGAATGGCTGCCGGAAGAACGGCAAGCAGGCTGCGGATCGTTACCTCATCTGCCTGGTATTCCTTTGCAGCTGCTGCTGCATGCTCGGCGCGCATGGCCTCCGCTGCTTCAATAGAACGGACACAGAGCGCTTCTTTTTTGACAAGCTCCTGAAGCTGTTTAGCTTCATTATTTTTCAACAGCTCTGTTTTTACCAGGCTCAGCTCGTGCAGCTGTTCATGCAGAACAGCCAGTTCTTTCATTTGTTTAACTAGTTCTTTTCCTGCCATGCTGTCTTCTCTCCTTCGCTATGCCTCGTTACTGCTTTGTCCAGAAATCATAAAACTTTCTTGCCGTTTCCTCGGCATCCACTTTATAATCGCCGCTTTCTACTTTATGCTTTAACGCGTCCACCTTTGCCTGGCGGGCCGGGTCGATTTTATCGCTGTTTAACATATCCTTGGCTTCCTTTGAAATTTCCAGTTTATCGGTTTTCTGCGGAGCGGCCTGTCCTGCCCCCTGCGCTTTAACCGTTTTTTGATAAGGGTTGTTAATAGCTCCACTTGGATTGATTTTCATGACTGCTGCCTCCTCTGATAAGTCCGATCTATGCTGCTGTCTTTCTTATATCGGCTGATTTTTCTATTATTACATGACTACCGGGCCGGTTTCGACCGATAAATGTTTGCATGTTCTTCCCGGAGCCGTTCGGAGCGCTCCTGTTCGTATGTTTCCTGTTCCAAATCCGTTTTCAGGCGGATATGACAGCTGCTGCAGATTTTGCCTTCCCGGATGCCTTCCCCGCAGGATGCACATGGATAAAACAGCTGCGGAAAGGACTTCAGCTCCAGCCTGCCTTCTTTAATAAATTGAATAATTTCTTTTTCCTCTACATCAACGGCTTCTGAAATATCGGCCATTGTTGCCTGGCGGTTCTGTTTTTTACGAATAAACGTATAGACGGCCTGAAACCGGTCTTCGCGTTTTTTATGGCAGGACGGGCAGATATTGCGTACGGTTCGTACGTACAGCTGCTCGCAGACGCTGCAGTTTTCAAGCTGGCTCATTGGGCTTTCTCCTCTTTTCTGGAAAGGGCACCCGTACTTCTGGCAAGCGTGAGCGAAGCAACCTGCTCAGCACCTGCACTGCGCAGAACAGACGCTGCTTTTCTGACGGTGGTCCCTGTAGTATATATATCGTCCACGAGTAGAATTTTTTCACTACGAAATATATCTTTTTGCTGATTCGTCAGATAAAAAGGCTGATACATCAGGTTTTCTCGTTGATTTTTAGTACTTTTGCTCTGTTTTTTCGGTTCATCTTTCTTTTCCAGCCCTTTTATCCTAGAAACCGGAAGCAGCTCCGCCAGCAGCTGTGCCTGATTAAAGCCTCTTTCCTGCATTCTTGCGCTTCCCGAAGGCAGCGCCATCACCTTCCATGAGGAGAAGGAGCGCTCCCAGGTCCGGATCCACTCTTTTTGAAATACGACTGTCAGCGCAGGGTCGCCTCGGTATTTCCAGCGCGCCATCCACTTCTGCATCGCTTCATCATAATGATACAGCGATATATTATGATCAAGCGCCTTTCCTATGTCCTTCTGCGTCCAGGCTGCACAATCTCCGCAGCACGAATCCTGAAAAAACGGAGCACTCTGTTCATCTTTTCCGCGGCCGCAGATGCCGCAGTCTCTGGAATGGATCAGAGTAAAAAGCGTCCGGCAGTCCGCACAGACCGGATCATTATCGAGGCTGATCAGATCATGCCAGGAGAGCCGCTCTTCCATTTGTTTCATACAATACAAACAACGCCGCTTCCCTGTCATTTATCTTCCTCCCTGTTTGTTCATCGACTCAATATGCCGGACCGCATCCAGCATCGCCGCTGTTTTTCCGTAATGAAAGTACATTACGTCTCCGCCCGGCTGGTCCGCGCTCCGGCCGACACGGCCGGCAATCTGAACAAGCGCTTTTTCGTCAAATATATCTTCCTCCGCACCGAGCACCGCCGCCTCTGCCCCTTTAATCGTTACGCCGCGCTCCAAAATCGTCGTCGTGACTAAGATAGGAATCTGTTTCTCCCGGAACTGCTGCACTTTTTCATGACGAAGGGAATCCGCCGCATGCACACCTATGGTTCCTTCCCATTTTTCAGCAAGCAGCCGCGAAACCGTCTCTGCCTGATTGACAGAAGAAACGAATACAAATACCGGGATTTCTGCTTTTACTTTTCTTCCGCACCAGGCAAGCAGAGCCGACGGAAGCCGGTCTTTTTTCAGTACTTTCTTCCAATTCCCTATCCACTGCATCGTCGGAACAGGAAGGGCAGAACCGTGATAGCGGACCGGAATTTGTACAAACGGAAGCGAACCGGAGCGCGCCTGTTTTTTTAAATCGCTGGAAGGAGTGGCCGTTAAGTAGATGCGTGCAGCATCAGGTGCTGCCGCCTTATCGACGGCCAGCTTAAGGGAACGGTCGTAGGAGAAGGGAAACGCATCGATCTCATCAATAATTACGACATCAAAAGCATCACGGAAACGTCTCGTCTGATGCGTGGTGGCTACATGAATATCAGCATACCCGAACCGTTCTTCACTTCCTCCGTACAGGCCTTTCACGATAAGTCCAGGAAAAGCCGCACGGATGCGTGGAAGCAGTTCCATCACCACATCGGCCCGCGGAGTCGTCAACAGCACTCGTTTTTTCGCCTGACAGGCGCTTTCTATGCCCCGGAAGAGAATCTCTGTTTTTCCTGCCCCGCACACGGCCCAGATAAGAAGCTCCGTCCGTTCAGCAATCGCCTGACAGAGCGTATCGGATGCTGTCTGCTGGCCCGGCGAGAGCTCCCCTTTCCACTGCAGGGTCGCATGCCTTTGCATTGGTGCCATTCTTCCATTCCAGGAAAACAGGATCCGGCACGTGTCCATGCGACCCATTTCCAGACAGGTTCTACAGTAGTGGCAGCGCTGACCACAGCGCGCGCACATAAATGCCGCAAACAGACCGGGATCTTTTTCCAGACAGCGCCGGCACTCGTAACCATTTCCAGCTTTCGACAAACCAGGATGCATCACAATATGACCGGCTTTCAAAAAAGGCAGCAGCACATCCAACGGTTTATCGATTTCTTCGAGCATAAGTTCCCTGCCGGCCAGCTGAGCGCAGAGCGAATGATAGAAAGGATCGGTAAAATCAGCGTCCGCTGTAATAGTTGAAATGGCGGGGAGGATATCGATACTTCGTAAAGCGGTGGGATCATTTGTTACAGGAAGATAGCGTGTTTCTCCGGATTTGGAGAGAAAGGGATGGATATGTATGAGGGGTCACTCCTTTAATTGAGGGGGATTATAATGAAGAAAACGGCAGGCCGGCGCCTGCCATTGGATGATCTGAAAATCATTGCTTCTTGTACGTTTATACACAAAAAAATGACAGGAGCGACTCCGATAGAACAGCCATAGGTGAAGAGGAAGAGAGCACTTTCCTCTTCAGCTGAGGCATGGCCTGCGGGAAGCGTCCCCTGTAAAAATTTCTGTACAAAATACGCCATTTTGGATTATCTGCTGTACCAGCCAAGTGCTAAAGCACCTTCGCCGAGGTGGGTTGCGATGACCGGACCAAACTCGCTTACAACAACATCGGCCTGAGGGTGGGCCTGGGAAAGTTCTTTTTTCATCTGTTCTGCTTTTTCAGCGCGGTTGGAATGAATCACCGTCGCCTGCACGGAAGTGCTGTTTTTAATGTCCTCTGCAAAAATATCATAAATACGGGCAATGGCTTTTTTGGCCGTTCGTACTTTTTCAAACGGAACAATCTTCGTATCTTCAAAATGAAGCACGGGCTTAATCTGCAGCAGACTTCCGACAATAGCCTGGGCGCCGTTCAATCGGCCGCCGCGGTGCAGATGATTTAGATTGTCTACAACAAAGTATGCTTTCGTGCGCTTTTTCATTTCGTTCAGCACATCAAGAATTTCATCTACGGTGTGTCCGGCTTCGCTCATTTCCGCTGCCCGGATCGCGTAAAACCCCTGCGGCATACAGCTTATTTCTGAGTCAAAACAGTAGACTTCTACTTTATCGCTCACCTGCTCTGCGGCAGCACAGGCGGTCTGGTAGGTTCCGCTGATACCGCTTGATAGGTGAATGGTGATCACTGCTTCATAGTCTTTGCTCAGTTCTTCAAAAAGCGCGATGAACTCACCAATCGGCGGCTGTGAAGTAGTGGGCAGGTCTTCGGCATGTTTCATTTTATCCAGAAATTCGTTTTTCGTGATATCTATTTCTTCCCGATAGGCATCATCGCCAAAAACGACACTTAATGGAATAACAGATATATTATGGGCCTCTCTGACGTCCTCTGCCAGGTAGGCGGTGCTGTCGGTAACGATTGCAATCTGTGTCATACATGTTCCTCGCTTTTTTTATAGAATAATAGTCTCTCCGGCAGGATTAGAAAAGCCGAAGATGCATGACACCTCCGGCTTCCTTTTCTTATTATAACAGCTGCCTTATCTGACTTTAACCCAGCCTTTTTTAATCGCTTCGACAACGGCCTGAGTACGGTCGTTCACATTCATTTCCTGAAGAATATTACTTACGTGGTTTTTCACCGTTTTTTCACTGATATAGAGTGCTTCCCGATCATCCGGTTGCTGTACCCGTCTGTCATCAGCTGAAGTACTTCGCACTCGCGTCTTGTTAAAATATGAAGAGGCTTCCGGTATTCCACCTCACGGTAGCCGATTTCCTCCGGCTCCATTTCGCCTTCTGTACCAAGGGCCAGGCGGCGGTATTCCTTAATCAGGTTCTGGGTAACCTTCGGGTGGATATAGGCGCCTCCTGATCCAACTACTTTTACCGCTTCAATCAGCGCATCGGCATCCATTTCTTTAAGAAGATAACCGGAAGCGCCTGATTTCAGAACATGCGTCACATACGTTTCATCGTCGTGAATCGAAAGGATCAGCACTTTTACTTTTGGAAAACGCTCAAGAAGCTGTCTGGTCGCTTCTACGCCATTTATGTTCGGCATGTTAATGTCCATTAGTACGACGTCCGGCTCCTTTTCTTCTACGAGCGTAATGGCCTGTTCGCCATCATCGCCTTCACCGACTACTTCGAAATTATCTTCCATGTTCAAAATCCGCTTCACACCTTCGCGGAAAAGCTGGTGGTCATCAATTAATACTAATTTAATATGCTCTTGTATCATCACATTCATCCTTTCGAATACATACCTCGGGCCAGTCTATTAGACCTATGTGTCCAGCATGTTTCAGCCGCATCTTTTTAGCGGGTTTTCATTCAAGCGGTACTTTGATGATAATCGTCGTTCCTTTTCCAGGCTCCGACTGGACACGTATTTCTCCGTTCAGGGCCAGAACTCTTTCTTTCATACCGACAATGCCAAATGAATTTTCCTTTGACTTATCTGTTTCAAATCCTTTGCCGTTATCTTTAATTAAAGCGGTCACAAAATCATGTCGCACTTCCAGGTTCACACGTACTATATTGGCTTCTGCATGCTTGGATGTATTCTGGACGGCTTCCTGTATTAAACGAAATAACGCGATTTCCAAATGCGGCGGAAGGCGGACTGCTGTACTGAGCTCCCGGAAATAAATCGTCATTCCGGTTCGTTCTTCTATCGTCTGCAGGTACTTCCGCAGCGCTGGAATCAAGCCGAGATCATCCAGCGCCATTGGGCGCAGATCATAAATAATGCGCCTTACTTCTGCCAGGCTGTCCTTGATCAAATAACGGACATCCCTTATTTCCTCAAGCGCCGGTTCGATGCCTTTATCGTTGTACACACGCTCGACAAGTTCAGAGCGCAGCATCACATTGGCCAGCATCTGTGCAGGCCCGTCATGAATTTCACGGGCGACCTTCTTGCGCTCTTCTTCCTGAGCTTCAATAATCTTTAAGCTGAAACGCTGTCTTTCCTGTGCGTTTGCCACCAGTTCCCCAACGTCTTTTAAATCTCCATCCAAAAAATTATACACGACCGATACCTGGTGAATAAGCGTTTCCTTTCCCGATCTGCTCCTGCAGAATCACGATCCGGCGTTCAATGTAATCTCGCCTCTCCCGCAGCTGTTTTTCTTCCTGGCGTATAACCGCAGCTCTACTTGAGAGCGTTCGCTTTTTCATAGGCATTTGCACATCTTTGTCGCTGTATTCCTTGAAAGCCCGGCTCATCTGCGCTAATCTGTTTCTGCAATACGGCGCGGACTTCCATTTTGTCTGAAGCTTCAATCGTCGCTGCTACTTTTTTCTTTATCTCTCTTAATTCATCATTCAATGCGTCAAATTCGGACCGCGACTGCTCGCCGAATCAAAAAGCTGGCGTTTGCTTAGGTCCAGTACCGAGCATTTTCTTTACTACTTCATCTAAAGCAGGTTTCCATACCAAGGATACCCCTCACCTTTTTACATCCTTTACCTAATGTATTCCAAGGGGAAAGAATGATTTTTTAGCAGCGCGTTTCCATGGCCTCAGCCTTAGATAATGCTTTGCTATGATTAGTTTAGCACATTCTGAATTACCTATTACAGGTTTTAAAAAAATAATTTGTTCCTATTTTAAACATTCTCGTAAAATGTCTTTATAAATCATACATTTATTATTTTTACGTTGTTTTACAATATGATTATAGTGTGATGACATAACTAGAAGGAGTTACCATATGCTTACATCTTATTACACCGTTAAAGAACCGGAGCCATGAAATCGTTATCCAGAAGTCCCGCTTATTACTTTTGTCGGTCGTGCCTATACAGAAGAGGAGGCGCAGTCTTTTATTACAGAGATAAAAAAGGAGCACAAAAATGCCAATCATAACTGTTCTGCCTATCTTATAGGCGAACAGGACCACATCCAAAAAGCAAATGACGACGGAGAGCCGAGTGGTACAGCCGGTGTTCCTATGCTGGACGTCCTAAAGAAACGAGAATTGAAAAATACAGTCGTGGTCGTTACGAGATATTTCGGCGGGATCAAGCTTGGTGCAGGCGGTTTAATCCGCGCTTACGGCAGCTCCGTTACGGAAGCCATCTCTGCAGTCGGTATCGTCGAAAGAATCCGCACCCGGATCATGACGACAGCTGCTGATTATACCTTGCTCGGAAAGCTTGAAAATGATATACGCCGCTCAGCTTATCAGCTCAAAGAGATACGCTACGAAGAAAATGTACTCATCGACACGTATGTATCGATTGAGGAAACGAAAACATTTACTGCCTGGATCACCGAACTCTCCAATGGACAGGCAGCGGTAACAGAGGGGAAAACAGCTTTTCTTGAAAAATTACTGGAATAATCCTTTTCGTCCCGAAAAGGATTATTCTTTTTCTGTAACAAAATGTTTATTACAGCGTCTTACATAAAGGAGATAAAATATAAATATCCTATATTTACTAACGCAAGGTCTTTCTGTAGAATGAAAAGCACTGGCTATTTGCTTTTAGCAAAGCCGTAAAGGAGTACAGGCCTTGAACAGACACCGATAAGAAAGCTACATCTATTAAAATGCATCAGACACGATTAGAACTTCATATATGAGGGAGCAATTAATTACATGGCAGATATAAATGAAGAAACAAGATTACAGCGGCGAAATAAAAAAGTACGCCGCCGCCGGAGAGTTATCAAAATTTTCGGGGTTCTGGGAATACTTGGTATTCTCGCTGTTGCAGTAGCCGTCGGTTATTTTCTTATTCAGCTCAGCAGTGTTACAGCTGACACGCAGGAAGAATTGGACCGCGGAGAGAAGTCAGAGCTCCGCACAGAAGCGGTCGATCTGCAGGAGGATAACTTTTCCGTATTGATTATGGGCGTTGATGACAGAGAAGGAACCAATCTGGAAGGCCGAACGGACGCCATGGTACTTGCTACATTTAATAAAGAAGAAAACACCGTAAAAACGACAAGCATCCCAAGAGATTCCCTTGTTAATATCCCCGGACAGGGTGAAGATAAGATCACCCATGCCCATGCTTATGGCGGTACGGATCTAGCTATAGACAGTGTGGAAAATCTCTTTGATATTCCGGTCGATTATTACGTAAAGCTTGATTTTGTCGCTTTCGTTGAAATCATTGATGCTCTTGGCGGCATTGAAGTAGATTCACCAATTGCCTTCTCTGAGCAGGACAGCGAGAGCAATCCTGACGCTATTCAAATTGAGGAAGGCGAACAGACACTAGACGGAGAAGAAGCACTGGCATTCGTCCGTATGAGAAAAAGCGAGCGATCCCCGCGGTGACCTTGGACGCGGCGAGCGTCAGCAGATGGTAATTGAATCGTTAATCAATAAGTCAGCCTCTTTTTCCTCTATAAATAAGTTTGATGATGTATTTGACAGCGTTCGTTCCAATATGCGGATGAACTTTACTTTTGGAAATATCGTGTCGCTGCAGGGCTATTCCCGTTCTCTTAATGATATAGAGAGCCTTCAGCTTGGCGGTACAGATGCGACGATAGATGGCATTTATTATTATCAGATTGATGAAGGCTCCCGCCAGGAGATCGCAGAAGAATTAAAATCTCATCTTGATATCGAAATAACAAGTGCTGCGATGCCTGAACAGCCTACTTCCGGATCTGAGTCTTCCAACGAATATGGCGCACCGGCTGAAGAACAGCAGCCTGATGAATACGGCGCTCCAGCTGAAGAAGAACAACAGTCCAACGAATACGGCGCTCCAGCTGAAGAGCAGCAGCCTTCCCAAAGCCAGAATACTCCCGAAGAAGAGCTGCCTGAAGAAGAATCCTACGAATTTGAGGAAGAGAATACCCCAGAATCGTCCCAGGAAGAGAGTACTTCTCAACAGCAGGTACCTTACTATTCTACAAATGAATAGCAGAAAAGACCCGGAATCGGCTTCCGGGTCTTTTTTACTGTCTTTCTTTCCTATATACTAGACAGCAGGGGGTATCACAATGTTATCTATTACTGCACTGAAAAAATCACTGAAAAATAAATCTAAACGGCCGTTAATGATTAAAAGTACGTCTTATGTATGCGAGATTCCTTTTAACCATGTGACAAAGACGAAAGTATCCAACAAAAGAGCCGGTTTAAAACAGGCCTCACGACAAGGTGGACCGCTCGCTTCCTTGATTCCAAAGTTTCATACCCCGGGCTCTCTGCTTATCGTAGAAAAAGGCCGGACCATTAACAGCTTAGAAGAAGCATCTTTTAGAACATTTACTTCTCTGCTGCAGCCGGAAGCTCCTGACAGCAAACCAATGGATGAACTCATCGACCTGGATCATTTGTTTGATCATCTATTATTTGATCGTATCGATTCCCAGACCAGCGAAGATATTATACATAAAGCATCCCGGATTCATTTACCTGTTTCCGATGCTCATGGCGATCTTCATACGAATAATATCGTGTTCACGAAAAGCAATGAAAGAAAATTAATTGACTGGGAGCATTACAAGGAACAGAGTTCCTACATTCTGGATCTTTTTCACCTGCTGCTCCGTAAAGAAGGAATGAAACGAAAGATCAGCTGGACTGAAGTGATCAAGCTGGACGTGTTTGATCATCCTGACTTCCAAAAAATACTCGACCGCCATCAGCTTACGCTTCATGATGTTATCTTTGCCTATGCCCTCAACCGAATTTATTTGGAAGGCAGGAAAAAAATGGCATGTGAAGGGTTTTTGAAACATACAGAAGTAGAAAAATTTAAAGAAGCTTTGCTTTATTGTCACCATCATCTCATAAAAAAAGAGGCCGTGCTTCCTTTATAAGGAAAGCAGGGCCTCTTTTTTTATATGCAGCTGTTGATTGTTTTCAAAAGTTAAAAAGAATCAACATCTCCCTGGGCAATTAACCAGTTTTCCGGTTCATCCAGAGAAGCGTCATGAGTTAAATTATGGGTGACAAACGGAAGCGGATGGTCTTTCTTTTGAAAGCGCAGCTTTCTCAAAGAGGTTTCCAGCTTTGAGCCGGGAAGCGTCCAGAGCTGAACAGCCGCACAGCTCTTCAGTTCACCTATGCCACGCGCGAGAAGTGCGTCGGTATCCTTTTGTTCAACCGCTGAAATATCTACAATACTTCCGATGTTTACCGGAATCTTTTTTATCGTTTTTTTCTCTTTTTTTACTACAATAAATCCTTTAAGCTTTCCCTCTTTAAACAAGCCAAGCGTAATATAGGAGTGTACCGGATGGCTTTGATAGCGCCAGTTCAAAAACGCTGCGCTTTTCATTACATGAACCTCCGCCTGATCTTTCACAGCTTCGGCCAGCTTATCGAAACGGGAGTCAAATGCTGTTATCCGTTCAACCACTCCCTCGTGTTTCTTCTTCCCTGCTGAAGAAAGGATAGGAAATGTCGTCATCCATCTTGCAATATCCGTTTTATGGGAAGCAGCTGTATATTTCAGCAGAGGAGCCTGCGCCATAGGGGATGGAAAGCCATAAAGCATTTGAATGTCAGCCTCTGCCGCACGCTTCATCATTTCTTGATTCAGCTGCCGGTAGATTCCTTTTCCTCTCGCGTCAGGGTCAACCATTGTGTCGATTCTCAGCCCTATTTCAGCAGGCTGCCCTTTCACGTAGGCAGGCAGCACCCAAACAGCAATATGCCCTGTTATAGTACCATTCTCTTCCCAGACAAGGACAATGGGCGGGACCGGCGGTTGTCTGTACTTCCATTCCCAATAGGAATCAGCATGCTCTTTATTAAACACTTTCTTAAATAGTTGTCGGACCGATTCGTTATCACTTTGCTTACAGTCTCGGATCGTCATACAAACCTCCCGTCGCAGCTTAAGATTCGTCGATAAACTGCTTGAGCAGAGAAAACATCTGCTGCTGCTTTGATTCAAAAGGCTTTGGGTTAAAAGCGTCTGCCAGATGAATAAGCTCCAGCAGATCTTCCCTATCTCCCCAGCTGAGAATATGCTCCTGCTCTACAAAAGTGCCTGTCAGCTGCAGCTGATGATCGTCATTATGCTCTCCATACTTTTCAAGTCTTGGGGCAGCAATCACTTTCTTTCCTTTTTTCAATCCTGTTATAACAGATCCCGTACCCGCATGAGTAATAATCAGGCGGGCTTCGTCGAATAGTTTATCCATTTCTTCAAAATTGAAAAAGGGGATCATCTTCATGTGGGGCGTTTCAAACTTTGTATGCCCGCTTTGAACAATAATATCGTCTTCAATCAGGCCTTCTTTTTTTAACCGCTCCACTTCACGGAGCAGGCGGGTGAAAGGCAGCTCATGGGTTCCCAGAATCACGAATATCAATAGATTGTCCTCCATATACCGCTTTCGGATACACTTCCAGCATCGATTCCCACTGCACCACAAATAAATCAGCAATAGGATAAACCATGCGTCCTGATAAATTAGCTGAGGACGATTTGGAAAAGCTTTCTATGAAGATTACTTTTTTTCTGAAAAGCTTAGCAATATAGCACATCGGAACCGCCGTATGGGTACCCGTTGTGATAACAACGTCCGGCCGGTGTTTCAGAAATAAAGCAACTGATTTAACAATGTTATAGGAGAATTTAAAAATATAACGGATCGGATAGTTCCGCGCCCCGTAAACAAGGTAGGACATAGGATATTTTTTCTTCATTGCAAGCGTAATTTCGGACTTTTCCGTAACAAGGTGATAATCATATTGGCTGAACAGAGGCTCCAGCTGCAGAAGCTGAGTCAAATGTCCCCCGATGGAAGAAATAAGAAGCAGCTTTTTCTTTTTTTTCATGTTGTCTTCCTTTCTTATTTCACACGTGACTTATACAGAGAAGTAGAATAAAACGCCGAAAAGCAAAATACGTAAGCTAATGCGAGTAGTACATAAATACCCGATCCCGGAGAAGATAATACATGTCCGGCTGTAAAGGAAGCTCCCAGACCCAATACAACGGCCAGCCCGGAAAGCAGCACTTCAGGCTTCATCAGCAGGCGATTTTTCACTATATACATAACAGCCCCTGCACCGAATAGAAAAATCGGAAAAACTAATATAGAAAAGCCTACAATGCCAAACGTAAAGAACCATAAAGTCCATTTCAATAAATCGTGAATAGGACGTATAGTTTCCTCCTCTTCCCATACCGAGAACCTTCTGGGAAATTGGAGCCTCTTTATACTGTTCCACCGTTTGATCAAGCACTGCTTCTCGTCCGCTGAACAGGAAAGACTGGGAAGCGCCGGGTTCAGCTGACTCGCCGGCCTCGGGTTCTGCCTCTTCCTCCCCTTCTTCTGCCGGAACGCTTTCATTATCTGCTGCTTCCTGCTCCAGCTGTTCTTCACTGGGCTCGTTTCCTACAAGAGGTACCCCATATTTGTAATAACAGGCGTAAATGGGGTAACAGCAGCTGTAATAACAGTCAGTAAAATGATACCGGTTAAATGAAACGAATAACCTGTTCTTCGTTTTTCCAGAAAAGCAGCAGCAATTCCAGAAGCAGAATGAGCACGGCAGCCCCGAGAGCTACTTTGGTTCCGATATTCAGCATACTCCAGATGATCAGAAGCATTCCCGGAAGCATCAGCCATTTAAGCCGTTTCGTGCTTATTAATAAAAACGCCAGCATAACAAAACTAAAACCAACTGCCAAAATAACGCTTAATTCGTTACCGGAGAAAAACCAGCCTGTGTGCCCGTCTCTTAACACATTATGATAGCTGCTTTTAGCAGTACCCGTAATATGGGCTATTAAAATAATGAAAGCCACAACCGCTGTATTAATCACTATGTATTTCACCAGTTTTGTACGAAAGTCCCATACAGCCGTCATAGAATAAAACAACATGGCGTAAACGATAAGCATGATCGGAAAATAGATGGTTTTGACAATATGATTAACTTCAGCACCCAGACTTATCGGATCTTTTACAATGATATTATTTAGTAGATGCCCTGCCATGACTATCGCTAAAAATGTTATGTAGAAAACAGAGGCTGTCTTCCACTTCGTATGAGGCATGGTCAAAATAAATAAAACACCAATTGGAATAATCACGGCCCGGATGATTGTAGATACCGGAAGGCCTAAAAAGGCAGATACATCCAAAAAGGGCTGTAGTAAAATATATCCGATTAGGAGAGCACCCAGAAAATAATGAATCTTTTTTAGCTTATGTGCACTCATTGTGTGTTACCTCCAAATCAAACTTGCGTTTCTTCCTTAGCGGCCAAAGCCCGCTCATACACTTTACATTTGAATGGACTGTTCCAGTAAAATGCCCAGAGCAGTGTTTCCGTTCGATTAGCCTGTTTAAACGTGTTACGGAAAGTATAGGATTGTTTTTTTATATATGCTGCAAACTGAAGAAAAGCATCTACATCCAGTTCCAGAAACACTTCAGCGTAGGCCACGCTTTTCTCTTCTATTAAATTACTCTTATACTGGTTTAATTTCCTGAATCCATCAAAAGCGACCGCCTGGGATTTAAATACATTCAGCGCCCTTTTCTTCTCTTTAAACGTGTCGGTAATATCTATGATGCAGTTGACAAACTTCGGCGGAATCGGGGAATTAATTTCATATAGCCGTATCGTCGTCTTAAGCGGTGTATAGCGTTTTAATAAATCAGCAAGCATTAAAGACGTATCCGTATGATCGGGATGGGCATCTACAAACGTCGGCGTATATATAATGTCGGGAGAAAAACCCTCAATGACCTGCCTTAAGTATTTCATTGCCTTGTCGGTTGGATCAATATTGCCATCTTCCAACTGCAGAAAGGTTACGTCTTTTATTCCCAGGATATGCGTTACTTTTTCCAGTTCTTTGGTACGCTCTTCCACTAAAGCATGGGACGGAAGGTCACTGGCACTGTTACTTCCATCCGTTATCAGCACTACATGAACCTCGGCTCCTCTATTAACATGCTGGAGAATAGTTCCTCCCACACCGATGGTTTCATCGTCTACATGAGGAGCAAGTACAACAATTTTTTCTTTGTTTTTAACTACTTTCGGTCTCATTGTTCCTTTATACGCTTTTTTCAGTATGTTTGAAGTAATTGGCTTTAACGGCAGGCCTCCTACTTTAATGATATATTTCTTTACCCCCATCGATGCACGAGATCCCCTTTCCTGCAGGTGCTTTTTAAGAACCGCAGCCTGACATCTTCCGTTTCTCTCAGCAGGCACGCCATGCCCTGCCGATCACATATATAAGCTGCATCCATAAAATAGAAGATGCAGTACTATTCGTCTTTTTCCATTTCTTTTATAAATTTTAACATATCAAAAATGTTTCATATAGAGACATGTGACATCCGCCTATATATTGTTCGAACCAGCCCGGCTTTTACTGCTTCCAGCTGCTTAAATCTCTGTCCAGCAGTTTTTCCAGCTTTGCTACATCCGGTTCGTAGCGTTTCACAAGCTCTTTTCGCGTTTCTTCTTTCATCTTCGGTTTTTCCAGGTTGTTTCTGCTTATTTTCTGCAGCCGCTCAAATAAGGCATCCTCTTTATTTACCAAACCGGCTCCTCGTTTGAGAAGACCTAGAAATCTGTTTGGTTTATTTAACAAAGTGTGCAGCTTTCTGTTCTTTGGAATACCGGATACGTTGTGTTCCAGATTTGTGTTAAGCGGAATCGGCTCCACGTCGAGCTTGTTGAACATGTCGTTAATAATCGATTCCTGATCTTTTCTCAGATCATCATAAATATAAACCGTGGCGTTCGGAAAATGAGTGAGGTAATCTTTTACCTGTTCATAATAAAAACCATTTGTTGTATAGCCCCAGTGCCACGCCCAGTTTTTATTTTTCTTTCCTCTTCTTTTTCCACTGCCTCTTCAAAGGAAAGGTCCTCTCTTCCATCTCTTACCATATGCAGGTAATGAGAATAGGCCCGTTCTACAGGATTTCTTAAAATAATGAAGATCTTTACATCCTCATCTGTATGCTTTTTGATATTTTTAATGCTCTCTTCATGATAATACAAATATTCCGTCGACATATCCCCCAGGGCCTTTTCCTGCCTGTCTTCAAAAAGCCGCTTATAGTCTTCTACATTGTTGATAATCCGGCGGTTACAGGACCTCTCGTCTCCCGGCCCCTGATAATCCCCTGTCATGTTTGAGAAAAACCGCAGTTCCTTTCCTTTCGGAACAAATACATCTTCATGCTGTGTTATGTACTTATATAAAGAGGTCGTGCCGCTTTTCGCAGCACCGACTACTATAAAATTAGGCATTTTTTTCATCCTTGCACTCCTTTCTGTCTTTTAACGGTAGGCAATAAATTCGTTGTCTATATACTGCTTCCACTGTTTGTTCAGCTTTTTTGTTTCTATCTTCTGCCGGCTTGTTTTCAGTACTCGGCCCGGATACGTGCGGACTAGTTTATTTCTTAATACAGCCATTCTTATTTTTATATACTGATTCTTTTCCTGCTTTTTTAAATTCTCGCGCATAATACGTTCTTTGACATCAATAAATTCGGAGTACTTTTTATGCTGCATGTACACCATGCTGATTTTTTTAAGATGCTCGTACGTCACCCGGTCGATTACGTCATCGGTTAACTGTGAAAAGAAATGTTCCTTCTTATAGTGATAGAGCTGATCCAGCCCCTGCAGCTTGGGTTCATAGCTGTCGGTGATTCTGTTTTGCGAATGCACTCTATACAACAGCAGCGGCTCTTTGCACATATAAACAGAATGACCCTTCTCGATAATCCTTAAATAAAGATTTGTCTCCTGGGCACTCTTGAGGTTCTTCTGAAATCCTTCGACTTCTTCGAATACTTCTCTTTTAATAAGAGGAAATGACGCGCCGCCGATAAAATTGCCCAGCATTATTTTCTCCAGTGCTTTTTCATTTTCGTACTTTATGTTGTCACCGCGGTCGCTTTTTCTGACAATGTCATTCTTATCATTAATCACGATATTGTTGCCGCTCACCAAGCCGACTTCCGGGTGCTCATGAAACGCTTTAAGCTGCAGCTCCAGCTTCCGGTTCGCCCAAATATCGTCATC
>NZ_JALBWT010000040.1:0-49566 GCF_023845525.1 Sinobaca sp. H24 | reverse complement strand
GAGAACCGCTTGTAACCAGCGGCGATGCTTCACCGCGTCCGGAAAGCAGTCAGCAGCAGGAAACAACATTCAATAAGCTGACCGACCTTGTTTCAAGAGATCTGATTATCCCCGAATTGACTGCCGATTCCCGGGAAGACGTAATGGATGAAATGATCCGCACCCTTTCCGGTAATGATGTTCTTACTGATAATAAGGCATTCAAACAGGTTATTCTGGACCGGGAAGCGCAGGGCTCTACCGGGCTCGGTATGAATGTAGCTATTCCCCACGGAAAAGCCGACGTCGTGAAAAAGCCCGCGGTCGCTTTTGGCATTCACCGGCAGGGCGTGGACTGGAACAGCATGGACGGCACGAATGCGAAATTAATATTTATGATTGCGGTACCGGAAGAACGGGCCGGCGATGATCATTTACGAATTCTTCAGATGCTGTCCAGAAAACTGATGGATGAAGAATTCAGAGAGAAGTTAATCCAGGCGGAAAATAAACAGCAGATTTATAAGCTGCTTGATGAAATATAACTTCATTTTTAAAAGCATGCCCGAACCAGGCATGCTTTTTTCTATATTCCCATAATATAAATGATATTTTCTTTACCTATGATTAACAAATTTTACATACACAGTGAATCCAAAGTACTTGTTTTTCATTTCAGAATATTCTTATAAATAGAGCCTTTTATACTTATCTTCGTTTATGCAGGTGTATATTTATATATTATTTTTTATAAACATAACTATTTTGTGCTATAAAAATTGGAAAAGTAGTATAGTCCCCCTCCCCTCTGACTCTCTTTAAATATGCTTTATACTTCCTTAACAACCGACGTCTATAGTTAAGGATGTAAAACATAATCAGAAAAGGGGTCAGTAAAACATGAAATCTATTCCTCACAGACTTAAAAGCGTTGCCGCACTTGGACTTGGAACGTCGATTATTCTTTCCTCCGGAACAGGAGCCTACGCCAGCATGCCTGATGACAATGGAAACGCCCCGGCTCATTCCCAGAAAGAAAAGCCGGAAGAAGTAGAAAACATCATTTATATGATCCCTGATGGTTTTGACGCAGCTTACGCTACAAATTACCGCCACTTCAAGGGCGAAGAAGCCCCTGTATGGGACGAATTTTTAACCGGCATGATGAAAACCGACTCAGCCGACAACCTCGTAACCGATTCTGCCGCAGCCGGAACAGCGATGGCCCGCGGAGTTAAAACAGAAAACGGCATGATCGGTATGACACCGGAAGGCGATTCTCCGGACAGCATACTTGAAAAGTCAGGAGATGCCGGCAAATCCACCGGCCTGGTTGCAACATCTACAATTACCCATGCCACGCCGGCTGTTTTCGGATCGAGCGTAGAAGATCGCGATAACGAAGCCGGCGATTGCTCCGCAGCTGCTTGAAAACGTTGATGTCCTTATGGGCGGAGGCCGCAATATGTTTCTTCCTGAATCAGAAGGCGGCGAGCAGGAGCAGGATAATCTTATAGAAAAAGCAGAAGCGGACGGATTTACCTATACAGAAAACCTTAATGATATTCAAGCTTCCGAGGAGGAAAAAATTCTAGGCCTTTTCCATGAAGAAGCAATGTCTCCGGAACTAGAACGCCCGGAAGAGCAGCCAAGCATTTCTGAAATGACGACTTCGGCGATCCAGTCTCTGGAAAAAGATGAAGATGGATTTTTCCTCATGGTAGAAGGAAGCCAGATTGACTGGGCCGGCCACGCTCATGATGCAGCCTGGGCCATGACCGACACCGAAGCGTTTGAAATGGCTGTACAGGAAGCCGTGGATTACGCTGAAGCAGAAGGCAATACGCTTGTTGTTGTCGCAGGTGACCACGAAACAGGCGGTATGACGGTTGGCGGGTATGACGAATATATGGCTAAGCCGGACGTTCTCCGCGATGTAACGGCTACAGGAAACAAAATGGCGTCTGAGCTCAATGATGATGCCTCCAACGCAGCAGAAGTACTGTCTACCTTCACTGGTATTGATATTACTGATGAAGAAGCAGAACGTATTCAAAATGCTGAAGATGAAGAAACACGTGCTTCCGAAATTAATTCTATCGTAAGTGAATATGCCTACGTTGGCTGGAGTACTTCCCAGCATACTGGTACAGATGTTCCATTATATGCGTACGGTGCCGGATCTGAGGAATTCACCGGACTATTGGATAACACTGAACTCCCTGAAAAAATGAGCGCCCTTATCGATCAATAAAAGCGTTCAGCTAAAACCCCCGTTCCGCCTTTCACACCAGGCGGGACGGGGGTTTTTCACATGGTAAAAAGAACGCTCAAAGCAAGCGAGGCTCCTGCAGAAAAACTGAGCCAATGCCCGAGAGAAAAAGATTTCTCCCGGAACAACAGCAGTTTTGCCGTACCCAATCCCATAAGCAGCAGTAAAAATAAAGTAAAAAAAACGGCTAAAAACAGCACAGCGTTCTCCTTTCTTCACTATACGGCTTGTAATATTAGAATATGTCCGTCTTCTGTCATATACTGTATATATTGAAACTACGCGATGAGGTGTCTCTATGCAGGGTAAAAAACAGCTGGCAGAAGAAGCAAAAACATTTATTGAACTGGCCTATATGGAAGCAGGAAAAAATAGCAGCGTGCAGCAGACGCGCTTAAAACAGATCGAGAGGGAGATTGCCGACACGGGGCACTACACCCATACGCTGGAAGAACTGCGCATTGGAGCAAAGCTTGCCTGGCGCAACAGCAACCGCTGTATCGGACGGTTTTTCTGGGAATCACTTCATGTGCTGGACTGCAGAAAAGACAGTACAGAAGAAGAAATCGCCCAGTCTTTGTTCCGGCACATCCGCTACGCAACGAATGAAGGAAGGATTCTGCCGGTCATTTCTTTATTTGCGCCGGCCTCCCCTGAGCAGCCGGCTATTCGTATCTGGAATTATCAGCTGATCCGCTACGCCGGCTACCAGACAGAACATGGCGTAATCGGCGATCCGGATTCTATTGATTTCACTAATAAGTGCCTCGAACTGGGCTGGCAGGGATCACGAACGACAGATTTCGATGTTCTCCCTATCTTAATCAGTATTGGTGAGAATGAACCTAAATGGTTTTCAATTCCCCCCTCCTCGTTCTTGAAGTCCCTTTGGAGCATCCGGAATACGAGGCTTTTGCAGAGAAAGAATACAAATGGTACGCCGTCCCTATCGTATCGGACATGAAGCTTGAAATCGGCGGCATCACCTATCAGGCGGCTCCGTTTAACGGCTGGTATATGGGAACGGAAGTCGGCGCCAGAAACCTGGCGGACACCGGCCGCTACAATCTTCTGCCCGAAATGGCTGAGATTGCGGGCCTGAATACTTCATTCGCGTCCACTCTCTGGAAAGACCGTGCGCTTGTGGAATTGAACCGGGCCGTTCTGCACTCCTATAAAAAGCAGGGCGTCAGCATGGTTGATCACCATACCGCCGCTTCTCAATTCGAGCGTTTTGAAAAGAAAGAAGCCCAGGCCGGCAGGGAAGTAACCGGGGACTGGACCTGGCTGATTCCGCCGGTTTCTCCTGCCACAACGTCCATTTTTCATAAAGAATATAACAATCATATCAACAAGCCGAATTATTTCTATCAGGACAGGCTCTATTAGCTGTAAGTAATATCTACCCCTGCAGCTTTCAACAGTTCAAAATAGGACGGGCACGTTTTGGATACGCAGCCCGGATCAGCAATCGTAACGTCCGGCACCTTTGCTCCTACAAGAGACAGCGCCATTGCCACCCTGTGGTCATCATAGGATAATAACGGGGTTCCTTTCGGCGTTCCCGGATAAACAGTCAGTCCGTCTGCGAACTCATCTGTCTTTATTCCCAGTTTCCCAAGCTCAGTGCAGATCGCATGAATGCGGTCCGATTCGTGATGGCGGATATGCTCTACGTCCCGCAGGGTAACCGGCCCGTCCGCAAACGGAGCAATTGCAGCGATCGTCAGCGTCTGGTCCGACATTTCTTTCATACTTATATCCAGGCTGCCTTTGAGCTGCTCCGGCCCCTGAATCTCTACATAGGTTTCGCCTTTTTCTACGGTGCATCCCATTTTTTCATACAAGTCCACCATGCCGATATCCGGCTGGTTCGTTTCGGTAGGCAGATTATTAATACGAACCCGTCCGCCTGAAATAGCTGCAAGCGCCATAAAATAGCTCGCCGTAGAAGCATCTGCTTCCAGAGCCATATCCCGGGCTTTGTAGCCTGAGGCCGGAACAGTCATTTTGGTCAATTCATCGTTATATACAGAATTCACTCCAAATTCCTTCATTAAATCCAGCGTAATTTTTACATAGGCATGCTGCACGATGTGATCGGGTATGTTTACCGTCAGATCATTCTGCTGGTTTGCCCCTGAGATAAGCAGACCGCTGATAAACTGGCTTGATACGGCGCCGGATATGCTTACGTTTCCGCCGTGCAGGCCGGAAGGCTTGATTACCAGAGGGTAGAATCCTTTTTTGTCTTCGTATTCGATCTGTGCCCCCAGCTGCTCGAGCGCCTCCATTAAAGGTTTGACCGGCCGTTCGCTCATCCGCCTGCTGGCTTCGATCCGATATGATCCTCCCTCAGCTGCAGCAATCGCGCCTGGCAGAAACCGTGCGATCGTCCCCGCTGCCCCGATATAAAGATCCGCTTCCTTGACCGGCCAGCTGCCGCCGCAGCCGTCTATTTCCACCGTGTCCCCGGTAACCCGGGAAGATACGCCCAGCTTTTCCAGCGCATCCAGGCACCAGTAGGAATCGTCACTTTTTAGCAGGCCGGAAAGCGTAGACGTTCCTTCCGCAAGTGCTGCCAGAATAAGCGCCCGGTTCGTAAAGCTTTTACTACCCGGTACAGTCATATCCACCGATACAGCTTTTCCATTCAGCGGATGTATCGTTACATTATCTACATCATTTAACGCCGACCAGGGCGAACGTGCTTTTAAATCAGGAGTACTCATAGTATCTATCCATCCTTTTATCGTAGTCGTAGTTTGATTTTGTCATTTGTTCATGTCCCTATTATGCCACAAAATCAAAGCCCGCAGGAAGGATGCACACGTTTAAAAGCAGACGCCCGGCTAAGAGCGTCTGCTTTTCTAAAGCTTACACAGCGGCGGTAAGTTTAGCCCGGATTCCGGACGGATCCTGAAAGCTGATCCCATTTCCATCTTCTTCTAAAGGCGTTCCCTCTTCCTTTAAGCGGGCAGCTGCTTTTAGTTTTTCTTCTTCATTCGGAAAAACGATCGAGTAATACATCAGTCCAACCGCATTTTCTGCAGGCGCCGGAGCATTATTTCCAGCCCAGAGGTTCACGGCAATATGATGATGGTATCCCCCCGCTGAAACAAACAGAGCGCTTCCCGGAATGGAAATCATCGTGTTAAATCCGAGCACTTCTGTATAAAAATGAGCGGACTTTTCGAAATTGGAGATGTGGAGATGTATATGACCAATGACGGTTCCTGCCGGTAGACCGTTCCATTCCGATCCGGATGCTTCCTGAAGGACGCCTTCCACATCCATCGGCAGCGTCTGTACTGCAAGTTCGCCGTGTGCATTTCTTTTCCACTCCTGCTCCGGACGGTCACGGTATATTTCGATGCCGTTGCCGTCTGGATCCGCCAGATATACTGCTTCGCTGAACTGATGGTCCGAGGCGCCCTGCAGCGGATAGTTATTATCCAGCAGATGCCGGAGCGACAAGCCAAGGCTCACCCGGTCCGGGACCAGCACAGCAAAATGATAAAGGCCGCTCGTTTTTTGTTTCGGCCGTACCCCCTGCTTTTCCTCGAGTATTAAAAGAATACTGCTTTCCCCCTGAGCTCCTAATTCTGCCCGGTTTCCTTTTCTGCTTTTCACTTCAAATCCAAGCATGTCCTGATAAAATTCCAGAGACGTGTCCAAATCAGAGATCAGTAGTTCCACATGGCCTATTTTCGTTTTTTCATGTATTTGATAGGACATAATCGGCTCCTTTTTTTCTTGAGATACTTCAAATTTATTCCATTACTTTTCGTAAGTCAAAAAATAACTCTTTACTAGAACACACGTTCTTATATATGATAGAAAGAAAGAGGTGGCTGTTATGACTGAAAACAAACTGACGCCGGGATCAAATATGAGATGGGAATCTTCGAGAATGATTCTTCCCGAGCATCGGGACGCCTGGAATGAACGCCGGGCTTCCGGCAGGCGCCTGCCAAAACCACTGCTTGATGAGCAGCGTCTGGAAGAGCTGGCCTGGACGCTGGAACAGATTATCGGCACCCCGCAGGAGTACTGCTTTTCCTACTGGGAGGACGGGGAATACAAACTATTTTCCGGACGTTGTCAATCTGTTCATCCAACGCGCAGGCTTCTTCATTTAACAAATGAAGAAGAGATCCTTTATATTTCGTTCGATGTTCTCGTGGATATCGCTGAAAAATAAATATTCCCTCTGCCCACTGTATGCTACCATGAAAAAAAGTCTCTCGATTCAGGCTGAAGAAAGCTCCTCACAAAAGCCGGGAGCCTGAAAAGAAAGGAAGATGTATGATGAACCTTCGTGACATATGGAAAGCGCGTGCTGTTATAAAAAGGGAACTTCCCCCGACCCCTTTAATGCATTCCTCTGAACTAAGTGCTTTTACAGGGGTGCCCGTCTATTTAAAGCTCGAACAGCTCCAGCCTTCCGGGTCGTTTAAGCTTCGCGGCGCCACCCATATGATTGCTTCTCTAACGGACGCCCAAAAAGCAAAAGGGGTGGTCACCTTTTCCACCGGCAATCACGGATTTGCTGTTGCAAGGGCCGCCGCCGCGCACGGCATCCGCGCTGTGATCTGCGTAGCAGAAACGGTCACACACGCGAAAATAGAAGCGCTGCAGCAAAGCGGCGCTGAGCTTCGTATAGAAGGAAAAAGCCAGGATGAAGCCGGAAAAATCAGTGCTGAACTTGTTCAAAAAGAAGGACTGACCCTGATTCCTCCATTTGATCATCCCTTCATTATTGCAGGTCAGGGCACGATAGGCCTGGAGCTGCTGGAAGAACTGCCGGATATATCCGCCGTAATTGCGGGGCTCTCTGGAGGCGGTCTTTTGTCCGGACTGGGGCTGGCCATGAAAGAAGCCGACCCCTCCATCCAGGTTCACGGGGTAACTATCAGCAAAGGCGCCGCCATGCAGGAAAGCCTGAAAGCAGGACATCCTGTTGAGGTAGAGGAAACACCCACGCTAGCAGACAGTCTTCTTGGCGGTATCGGACTCGACAATCAATACACTATGGCTATGATCGAGCGCTACACCGACATCCGCTGCGCGGTTTCGGAGGAAGCGATCGCCCGGGCTATGGCTTTTTTATACAAAAAACACCGCCTTATTGTAGAAGGCGGTGCTGCAGTGGGTGTCTCGGCGCTGCTTGAAAAGACCATCCGGCCGGACGGTCCGACAGTCATCGTTATTACTGGAAACAGTATCGATCCGGCGGTTCATTATGAAACGGTGGCGCCTTACCTATAGCTCCCGGCTGTCTCTTTTATCTGCAAATCCATATGGAATCACAGAAAGCAGGTCCAGTTTATCTGCTTTCTTTTTTTGTGGCAGCTGATACGGCTTGATCCACTTTTTAAACAGCTTTGGCTTGAGCACCTGTTCCAGAAAATAAAGACTCTGCAGCGGACCGCCCCCGCTTTCAATTAAATGAACGAGCTGGAGGTTATACTCTTTTTCTTTACGGATCCACGCCTCCATCTGCCGCGGCGACATAAGCACATACGGAAGGTCTCCTTCATAAAGACGCTTATAAAGAAGCAGTTCATAGTCTATATTTAACAGCCTGTCCGCTGCATGACGATGCCAGGTTTTCTGGCGCCGCAGCAGCTCTTTTGTTTTTTCTCCCTCTCTTGCCAGGTGAGAAGCCGGTGTTCAATATGGCGGACGGTTTCATGAATGTAGAATTTCTGCCTGCGGGCTTCCTGATAAAAAGGCAGGCGCTGCTCAAAAGCGTGAAAGCCTTTGTAGTCTTTCTCCAATGCCTCCCAGCGGACCAGCCGCTGGCACGTCAATTCGTTCCATTTACATGACCATGAGCGATGAATCACCATAGCATCTCACCCTTCACGTGTTTATATCTGCCTTCATTGTAGAGAGAAAAGAAGAGAAGCTCAACCTATCTGGCTTTAGGAAAACCAAGAATCATCTCCCGGATAAATTTTGATGCAGCGATGGCCGTTTTTTCTGCGTGATCGTAAACCGGTGCCACTTCAACCAGATCAGCCCCTACGATGAAAGCCCCGGAGTGGCCGATTGAATGAATCGCCTGCAGAAGCTCTTTGGAGGAAATCCCCCCGGCCTCTGCGGTTCCTGTTCCAGGGGCGTACGCCGGATCCAGTACATCAATATCAATCGTGACATAGACCGGACGCTGATGCAGCTCCGGCAGAATACGCTGCAGCGGCTCATGCACTTCAAAAGGATGAAAATTCATGCCCGACGTCCGTGCATACAAAAACTCCTCTTTTTCCCCTGAACGAACGCCGAACGAAAATACATTCTCCGGCCCGATCCATTCACATGCTTTACGAATAGGCGTCGAATGGGAGAGAACCTCCCCTTCGTAGTCCGTACGCAGATCGGTATGGGCGTCGATATGAATGACAGCCAGATCCTCATATTTTCGGGCCATCGCTTTCATAATTGGCCAGCTGACCAGGTGCTCTCCGCCAATGCCGATCGGAAACTTGTTATCACGGAGAAATCCATCCATCGTTTCTTCGATTATATCCAGGCTTTTCTGCGGATTTCCAAACGGAAGCAGAAGATCTCCCGCGTCATGATAGCGGACGTCTTCCAAATGCTTATCCAAATAAGGGCTGTATTCTTCAAGCCCTACAGAAGCTTCGCGGATCCGGCCCGGGCCGAATCTTGAACCCGGGCGGAAGCTGACCGTCCAGTCCATCGGCATTCCAAATAACACGACGTCCGCATCGGTGTAGGAAGCACGGCTTCCAATAAATACTTTTCCGGAATAGGCTTCATCAAATGACATTATTTTTCTCCCTGCTTGTTTGGATTTTCGCCGTCCAGTACGAAGCGCGGCAGTGCGAAAGAAGCCTGGTGCAGCTCTCTTGTGTAATATTTCGTATCTATATCATGAAAGCGGTCCTCCGGAACAGACAGCGGATCATGTTTTTTCGACCCCATCGTAAACGTCCATAAACCGCTTGGATAGGTCGGGATGTTCGCTGTGTAGACGCGTGAAACCGGGAAGATACTGCTTACATCTCCGTACACGGTCTTCAAGAGATCATGCTGAAACCACGGATTGTCT
Organism: Sinobaca sp. H24; assembly: GCF_023845525.1. Lineage (NCBI taxonomy): Bacteria > Bacillati > Bacillota > Bacilli > Caryophanales > Sporolactobacillaceae > Sinobaca > Sinobaca sp. H24. The sequence continues at coordinate 40,234 of NZ_JALBWT010000040.1, read as the reverse complement.
GTCTGGGCAACGAGGATGCCGTCTTCTTTAAGCGCTCTGGAAATTCCTTCGTAAAATCCTTTTTCAAACAGCTTCACGGCAGGACCTACCGGTTCGGTTGAATCTACCATAATGATATCGTATGCCTGCTCGCTTTCTGCGATGTGCAGAAAACCATCGGCTGTTTTTACTTCCACCCGCGGATCGTCAAGCGACCCGGCAATAGTTGGCAGATATTGTTTTGAGTACTCAATTACTTTGCCGTCGATCTCTACAAGCGTTGCTTTTTCTACACTAGGATGCTTGAGAATCTCACGGATGGCTCCACCGTCTCCGCCGCCGACCACAAGGACATGCTTCGGGTCCGGGTGGGTAAACAACGGCACATGAACGATCATTTCATGATACACAAATTCGTCTCTTTCAGTCGTCATTACCATATCATCCAACAGAAGCATTCTGCCGAATTCTTTCGTCTGTACCATATCAAGCTGCTGAAATTCCGTTTTCTCAGAGTGGAGCGTTTTTTCTATATCAAAGGTAATACCAAAATGATTTGTCTGCTTTTCTGTAAACCAAAGTCCCATCGTTATCGTTTCTCCCTTATCTCTAAGCCTGTACCTGCAAAAAACATCCCCTGCCGCAGCCGTTCTTTTGCGGAGGTGGATGCATATGCGTGCGGCATTATTCGTTTTCTTGTGACGCTGTTAATCCGTCATGCAGTTCCTTCTCTGACGCATGCCACATGTCGTTATCAAAATCTTTTAGGAACTCGGCCAGCAGCTGTTTGGATTTATCATCCATTTTGTCTACAATAATGCGGCGCTTTAAGGACCGGTCCATGTTATTAACATGCTCGGGCAGGCTCTTATAGCCGCGGCGGATGTCTGTATCCACTGTCATTTCGCAGGCAGTAACACCTGCGTAATATGGACGGCCGTCTTTATGGTCGGTGGTCACCCATACGAGCCAGTAGAGTTTGCCGTTTGGAACTTCTTCTTTATTTTTCAAAAATTTAATACGCTTTTCCACTGCCGAACGGGCGTGAAGAGCTCCCATATCAATAAAGCTGGTCTCTTCTGCGGGATCAATAAACACAGGTGTAATATTATCCAGGCTTAACGTACCAACTCCGTACCCCCCGTGTCCGCTTGTGGAATCTCCGCTTAATATATTAAATCCGGAGCTCTTTTTTGGCGACTTCGGCTTATTATTTTTCTTTTTATAGTCTTCGAATAAATCCAACGCTATCCGCTCCTTTTTTCCCAAGTATTAGTGCGGCACTTGGTGATTTTTTATTTGTTCAATACATTTCCAGGCTTTCGCCGTGTCTTCACTCGTGTAATTCTGGCTTTTCTTTAAAGTGGAAACTTTTTCTTCCACCTGATCCGGAGGTAAGTGGTCAAAGTAGAGCATTGTTGATACCAGTTCCAGAAATTTAGAGGTGCATGTATTCAAATAATGAAGAATGTCCTCTGCTTCATTATACGGCCATTCCTGTGGAAATTTAGCTAAAAAGTCTTCCCCATGGTCTGTTACCCTATATCGGTACTGATAATACCCGGCTTTTTCTTCTTTGATCTCTGAAACCAGTCCAAGATCGCACAGTTCCTCCACCCGCAGCGTTAATTCCTCGGAATAAGGACCATACATGCGGAAGGTATATTTTTCGCTCAGCGGCAGGTTGGCTTTTTTGCTTATATAAACGATTTTCTGCAGTTTTTTCCGTCCAATGATTTCCTCGGCTCCATGAATAAGAGCCATCACTTTTGCATGATCAGGCAGCACGTAAAAAATCCCCCTTTTGTTCTTGTTCTATCATACAGTCTAAACCCGCTGATATGTAAGAGGATTTTATTCCTCTATTTCACCGGAAAAAGCCGTCTCTTCTTTGGATGATTTCAAAATAGAGCGTATTTCCTTTTTTTCCTCTTCAAATCCTTCGGTATACAGCCATTCTTCCGGATAATACAGTTTATGATCCGTCCGCTTTTTGCCGGAAATAGCCTCTACTACATCAGATTCCCGAGAGAGTTCCCGGAGCTTGTCATTGGGCATCAGCAGATGAATGGGAATACGCTCTTCTTCCTCGCCCGGACGGTAGAAATCATAAGGCAGGTCGGAGGAGGAATCCACCACCAAATAGTAGTCCGGGTCCATGTCGGCTTTTTTGAACAGCTCCAGAAGCTTGAGCCAGTCATTAATATGCACATGCTGGTCGAACTCCACGTATTTAAACAGCCGGCGGTTCATAAAACGCTGGCAGAGATCCCGCAGGATACCATCCTCTTCTTTCTGCCACATTTGGAAATAATACATCGTAACAGATTCATCCAGCTCCAGATACTGCTCTAATGAAAGTTTTCCGTTGAAAAATCCCGTGAAAGGTTCCGGCGGATACAAAAACGCATAGTCCGTTTCATACAGCACTTTCACACGCTGCAGAATTTTGCTTAATATGACTTCTGCACTTCTTGTTACCGGATGAAAATATACCTGCCAGTACATCTGGTAGCGGCTCATAATGTAGTCTTCCACTGCGTGCATACCCGAGTATTTAATCACAGCCTGGTCCTCGGTAGGCCTCATGACGCGGAGAATGCGTTCCATGTCGAAATGTCCGTAGCTGACGCCTGTATAAAATGCATCACGCTGCAGATAGTCCATCCGGTCGGCATCAATCTGGCTGGAAATTAAGCTTGTTACCAGTTTGTTGGAATAGGTTTTTTCAATCACTTCCGCTACCTTCTGCGGAAAATCACTGCCCATTCGTCTTAACACGGTGTTTATTTCTGTATCTCCCATTACAATTTCCCGGGTCCAATATTCGTGATCGGTCTGGAAAACTTTTTCAAAGGAATGGGAAAACGGGCCGTGCCCTACATCGTGAAGAAGCGCTGCGCTTAACGTAAGCAGACGTTCTTCGTCTTTCCAGAAAGGACGCCCCTCGAACACTTCCACAATACGCCTGGTGATTTCATATACGCCAAGTGAATGGTTAAAACGGGTATGTTCTGCCCCGTGGAAGGTCAAAAAGGTTGTTCCCAGCTGACGTACCCGGCGCAGACGCTGAAATTCCTTTGTTCCTATTAAGTCCCAGAGAAGCTCATCCCGAATATGAATATAGCGGTGGACCGGATCTTTAAAGACCTTTTCTTCCTTTAGTCGTCTGTTTCCTTCTGCCATCGTAAGGGACCGCCTCTTTTCTTTGCCATTTCGTCTCTTATTATTATACCAATCCAGCCGTCAAAACGATATTCCTGGATAGTGGGACCAGGCAGAGGGAATATTTTTTAATTATGATTGATATTTCCAATATTTTACCGAAAATATACATATAAAGCGTTGTATACTATATTAATTGCTTTTTAATAAACAACAATATATAGTTTATATGACTATAGGCCTATAAATTTACATATATTGTCTATAAATAATGTGTACGGAGGGACACCATGAGTCTTAAAAAAAGCTATTCCCAAACCATGCTTATTGTATACTGCGGCATGGGGCTGCTGATGGGAATTATGTTTCCTATTACTATTCACATGACAAACATTGCCCGAATCGATCAAATGGTATTATTCAGCGCCGCCTGCATTCTCGCCGGCTTTATCGTGGGATTTGTTAATTATTTAGTCTTCCGCTGGTTTATTACACGCTGTACCCTGCCTGTGCTGAAAACAATGGAGGAAATTGCACGCGGCAATCTGAATACGCGTATTGCCGTTACCAGCCAGGATGAAATCGGGCAGGTATTTCAGTCTATTAATCATACGATCGCCGAGTTAAAATCCTTTATTACCCAGGCTAATCACGACAGCTTGACCGGACTGCCAAACCGAAGATTTATGGAAAAAACCATTACCAGCATGCTCGAGGAATTTCCCCGGCATCCGCTGCATGTATTCTTCTTTGATTTAGATCAATTTAAGCTGATCAATGATACAAAAGGCCACCATACCGGCGACGAGCTGCTGCTGGCCATTTCTGAACGATGCCAGAATATGTTAAAAAATATGAAATCATGGCCCGTTTGAGCGGTGATGAATTTATCTTTGTTTCCAGAACAGGCGATCCATACTCTGCAAGGGAACGCCTGCTCGAAGAACTCAACCAGCCGTTTCCTTTAAAAGATGAGACTATTTCTATCCGGGTGAGCATCGGAATAAGCAGCTATCCCAGGGATGGCCGAACCATATCGGAACTTTTGAAAGCAGCCGATACAGGGATGTATAAAAATAAAAGAAAGCGCCATCCGGTTTTAACACCGGACAGCCCTCTTTCAGCTTTTTCGGAACATACGGCGGCCCATACTGCTGATGAGCAGCAGAAAACCGAGACTTAATAGAAATACAGACAGCATCATGTATACAAATTGGGTGGAGCCGTCCCCGATGCCGGTGCTTAATCCGTCCAGCACCAGCGGAGAGACGAACTGGCCGAGATACAGAAAACTCTGCACGATTGCCATGGCCTGTACCATCTGGCGGCCGGATGCAACGATGGAAACCCGGTCGAACAAAGTCGGCAGAATAGAGCCGAATCCAAATCCCAGTATAATCACGCCCGGAGCGATAGCCCCAAGAGACGGAGCGAATGCAATCAGCCCAAATCCCGTTCCCATTAAGCCGAGCATCACAGGCAGAAACAGATTTTTTAGCAAAGTCTGGGTTCTCCCAATAAGAAAACCGGCAGTAAATCCACCCAGCGTGCCCATCGCAATCACAAGACCGGCAACTTCCGCTGTGGCAATGTTATTTTCCTGCAGATAAATAGCCATGTTGGAGGGGATGGAGAAAAATACAACAAACAGCCCAAACATTAATCCGCCCAGCCCATATATCGAAGCAGGGATTGATGCAGGTTTGGACTGTTTGTCTTCTCTTTTTTCCTGATTTCGTTTTTCCGGCTTAACGTAAGGCAGAAACAGAATAACAAATAATAAAATAAGCAGAGCCAGGCCGTAGACGCCGAATGTATATCTCCAGCTTATCGCAGCGAGTGCTCCGGCAAGAATAGTAGAAATCATCCCCCCGAGGTTAATCGAAGAACCCACCCTGCCCATCATAGCCGTTCGTTCCGCTCCCTCGAAAAAATCAGAAACGAGGGAGGTCGAGAGCGGCATAATAAGACCTACGGATACCCCAAGAAGGGCTCTTGTAGCTAAAAGCCAGCCAATGCTGTCCGCAAAGCCTCCAGCCGTTCCGGCAATCAGGTAGAGAACCAAACCAACGATTAACAGCGTTTTTTTTGCATATTTTTTTGCCAGAAAGCTGGTGACAAACAAAAAAGGAATAATAAAAAAAGCATGGAGTGTTGTAATTAATTTGATCGTGGTCGCATTTGCTTCTGGAAAAGCTTCTGAAATCGAACCAAGAGCTGGAGCTACTGCAGCTCCAGCCATAACGGTAATGAGTGATATAGATAATATAGCAAGCTTTAGTCCCACTTTATCCCTGCTTCCTTAAACAAAACGACCGTCGGGCCATCTGTTTTTTACACATCTGCGGCTATATACTTCCGCCAGCTGCCTTCCTTTATCCATACTCCCAGGTCATCCGGCTGATTCCAGTAATAAATATAGGCCGTTACCCAGTCTCCTTCACTCGTGGCAACTTCTATTCTTTCACGTACATAGTCGCTGTTTTCTTTATCGTGTTCATTATACCCTTCCAGCTGATCCAACTGGGCCATAACATCCTTGTACCGGGAAGAATGAACATACATGAGCTCCCCGGCAATAGGAAGTTCTCCTTCTTTGAGCAGGCAGGGATATTGATTATGCGCTGCGGCATGAAGTTTTCCGGCTGTAACGGCGGGCACTTCTTTTTCTGTCCGGCCCTTTAAATACTTTTCATAGTTATGAAGACCGCTGCAAAGCGTCCCGTAAACGAAAACGGGAAGATGTTCCGTCATTGGTCTTCCCCCTTTATTTATGGTGCTGTTATCATAACAGGTTTTTCATCTTTTCTGCACCGGTCCGGCACCAGGTCTTTTTATTCCATACTAGAAAGGGACCTGTTATTATTTGTAACCACTACAATCATACTTGTATTTTTTTCAAAGTTCCAGTCTATAAACACGTTTTCTACCTTCCCATCAAATAAAGAAAGAAAAGGCTCTGATTCGTAAAAGCGCTTTTTTTCTACTTCTCTCTTGGCTTGTTTCAGTGTTTCCCCGAATCCCAGCCGGATTAATTCCATTTCTGCCTGCAGAAGGCATTCCTCCCGGTAAACCAGAAACGTCCGCTGATTGACCTTTTTGTAGGCCGTCCGCTGCGGCTTCACTTCTGTATGGGCAGCTACAAGCTCGAGCACATCTGCTTCCACGCCTTCCGGCTGTCTTTCTTTAAGCGCTTCAGCTGTAAAGCTCGTGCCTGCCATGAGTCCGGATCGATTAGGCAGTTCCCAGTCATAATAAATATCTTTCAGGTAAATTCCCGTTATTTTATGTATATAGGCCTGCAGCTCCGGCAGCACACGCTTCATGACGTTATCTCTAAGCTGATATACACTATGTTCGTTTTTTTCTTCCATAATGGTTTTCTCCAATGGAGAAAGGAAATTTCTTAAATAAATAGTTATATAAGGAGGTGCTACCGTTACATAAACGGCTTCCGGCCCTTTGCCAAACTGCTCCCGCAGCACCCTGCCCGTATAACTGGCTATCGTTTTTTCCTGTTCTTTTCTATTCATGATGACAGTCCTTTTCTTCGAATATAGTCCGCTGCCTTCCTTAAACAAAAAAAAGCCGAAAAGGAAGAATCTCCTTTTCGACTTATGCCTGGCTTATTTTCCAGTTCATTTCCGTCTTTGGTTAAAACAGCTGTATAACAGTATTTATTGTTGTATAGAATTAGAATAAGAGTACTATATAAACGTTAGCTTTTTATCTTCCGTTCTTCTAGATTTTACAAAAAATTACTCGATACTGCAACTTTTTTCTCCAGTATTACCTACTAGGAGAGGGGATAGCCGTTTTGCTCAATAACAGCCTCCGCTATTTTCCTTCTATAAACAATAGACTGGTCAGTCTCAGCGGCTTTATCAGCGGCCAGCTGCTTAACTTTTTGAAGCATGCTGTCGGATTCCAAAAAGTCGGCGGCCTCTTTCAGCATAGGCAGAATCCGGTCTACCGCTTCATTCATATAAACGACAGCCATTTTGATCATCAGTTCACCCGGTGACTGATCTTTCTGGACCCTGCTCCAGACGCTTTCCATCACATAAACGGTTTTGGCTGTCTCTGCCACACACTCCAGCAGTTCCTGTTCTTCTTCCGGTGTTTCAAATACGCCGGAAGTTTCCTGTACTAATTCTGCCAGCAGCTCCCGCAGTTTTTCCATATAGGATTTTTCTTTATCAAGTCCGTTTTTCTCATAGGACTCTGTTACTTTTTCAGCCGCCAGCTTTTCTGCCATTTCAAAGAGCATCGAAGCTACGACCACACGGTTAATTTCGTTTGTTCCTTCGAATATACGGTTAATGCGTGAATCACGATACAGCGTTTCTATTTCGTTTTTTCTCATATATCCCTGGCCGCCGTGCACCTGCACGCCGTGATCAACAATATCGCTTAATGCTTCAGAAGCGAAAATTTTATTGATCGAGCACTCAATGGCAAAATCTTTCAGTATATCGGCAAAGGGAATGCCTGCCTTCTCTGCCGCTTCTGTTCCTGCCTGGAGTACTCCTGCGGTGCGGTACACCATGCTTTCGGAAGCAAATGTCCAGACCGCCATCGCTGCCAGCTTTTTCTGGATCATCTTTTTTTCAGACAGTGGATGTCCGAACTGGCGGCGTTCCTGGGCATGTTCCGCGGCAAGCAGCAGGGCCCGTTTAGAAGCACCGACGCAGCTTGCTGCAATTTTCTGGCGGCCCAGATTTAAAATACTCAGGGCGATCCGCGCACCTTTGCCGATTTCTCCCACAATCGCTTCTTTTGGGACTTTTACATTATCGAGATACAGCGGGCAGGTGGAAGAACCGGTGATTCCCATCTTGTCCTCTTCTTTTCCAACCGTGAAGCCTTCTGTGTTCCGGTCTACGATAAAGGCGGTCGGCTTTTTACCGTCGATTTTGGCAAATATAATAAAATAGGAAGCGAAAGAAGAGTTGGTAATCCACTGTTTTTCTCCGGAGATCGTATAAACGGACTCGTCTTCCGATGCCTCTGCCGTCGTCTGGACAGCGGCAATATCCGTTCCGGCACCGGGCTCTGTCAGGCCGTAGGAGCCTATCATATCTCCGGCTGCAATTTTAGGAAGATAGGACGCTTTCTGCTTTTCCGTTCCATAGTAAACAATAGGAAGAGAGCCTATGCCTACCTGCGCACCATAGGATACAGAAAAAGAGCGTGCACCTCCCATTTCTTCTATAACAGCAGTGTAGGCTACCTTATCTATAGCGGTTCCCCCGTGCTCGGCAGGAATAAAAGCCCCCAGCAGCCCCATTGAGCCAAGATTTTTCATTAGTCCGTATACAGGGTCGAACTGCTGGTTTTCAATTTGAGGAAGAACAGGCCGCACTTCCTCCTCTACGAATCGGGCCGTTTTTGTTTTCCAGGCCCTTTGATCTTCTGACAGTTTTTCCGGGGTCATAATTTGTTCCCAGCTCAAGGTTTTATCAGCAAAAGCATTAATAGGCATCTGTGCTTTATGATCAGTAGTCATAATATTCCCTCCATATTGTTTTTCTGATGATGCCTTCATTATACTATTTATCAGAAAGCGTTTACAATTAAAGGGAATGAATAATCGTTCATTATTTTTTGAAAAGTTTTCCGAGCAGAACGGAATTTAAATACTGGAAGCTTGGCTTAAAACAGTGTTCGCACTTTACATAGCCCTGCTTTTCCAGATTTTTTAAATAAGATTCGTCGTATGTTCCTTCTCTCTCATCCATCGGTGTCTCCCGAAATCCGCACTCATCTTTGGCGAAAGCCGTCCGGTGAACGTTTTTTTTCGTGTGATCTACAATATACTTCATTTAATAGCTCCTTACCTGTGGGAATGGTCTCTTTTATAAATATTTTCCAATTTCTAAGCATTATTATTTTACTACATAAAATAAATAAAAGATAACATTCGAATATTATTTAATATTTTTTTAATATAAATGAGATATCTTTAATTCTTACCTCTTTCCTCTGTTATCCATTTACTTCCTATTTATTATTTGGTAAGCTCATTCTATTCTTTATAGAATAATCTGAATTTCCATTAAAAGGAGAGACACCATGACAAATCAAGCAGCCCCTTTTCGATATGACCATGTAGGAAGCCTTCTGCGCACAGAAGCGGTAAAAGAAGCCAGGGAGAAGCACCAGAACGGTTCCCTGTCGGCAGAAGAGCTTCATGCTGTAGAAGACAAAGAAATTAAGCGCATCGTGCAGAAGCAGAAAGAAATCGGCCTCAAAGCCGTCACGGACGGAGAGTTCCGCCGGGCCTGGTGGCACTTTGATTTTCTTGAACAGCTGGACGGTGTTGAAGGATATGAAACTAAAGAAGGTATCCAGTTTCAGGGAGTGAAAACGAAATCCCATGGCATTAAAGTAACGGGAAAGCTCGATTTCACCACCCATCCGATGCTTGATGATGTGAAATACCTGCAGAGCATTACAGGGGATACGATGGCTAAAATGACGATTCCAAGTCCCAACATGCTTCATTTCCGCTCCGAAGTAGATGAGGATGTGTACAGCACGAAAGAAGAGCTGATGAAAGATCTGGCAAAAGCTTATCAGAAAGCAATTCAGGCCTTTTATGACGCAGGCTGCCGCTACCTGCAGCTAGATGATACATCATGGGCCTACTTATGCTCAGAAGAGCAGATTAAAAACATGAAAGAAGCAGGCGTCGATCACCGGGAGCTTACGAAACTTTATGCCAAAGCTGTCAACGACGCGATTGCTAAACGCCCAGAAGACATGACGATTACGATGCATATCTGCCGGGGTAATTTCCGCTCCACCTGGGTGTCCTCCGGCGGCTATGAGCCGGTAGCCGACATCCTGTTTGGAGAAGTGATGGTAGACGGGTTCTTTCTTGAATACGACAGCGACCGGGCGGGAGGCTTTGAGCCGCTCCGCTACATCAACCGTGATGACGTCAAAATTGTATTAGGATTAATTACTTCGAAAAGCGGAGAGCTTGAAGAAGCCGAAAATATTAAAAAGCGCGTTGAAGAAGCAGCACAGTATGTAAATCACGATCAGCTCTGCCTCAGCCCTCAGTGCGGATTTGCTTCTACTGAAGAAGGCAATGTCCTTACGGAAGACGAGCAGTGGAAAAAGCTCGAGCACGTTGTCGCCATCGCCAGCGACATCTGGAAATAGTAGAAAGAGCCCCCGTTCCTAATGGAGCGGGGGTTTTCGATTACATTAGTTTTTTCAAAACAAATAAGGAAAACAGTCTATACTGTCTTCCCGTGATCTTCCAAACCATTCCATTCGCCTGCCTGAACAAGCAATTTAGTATAGGGGTGCCGGTTTTGGTTCCATGTCTCGTTTTTATAGAAGTCATCTACGATCCTGCCGTCTTTCATTACGAGAATCCGGTCTGCCAGCTGATGCAGCACGGCTAAATCATGGCTGATACAGATCACTCCCCGTTCCGGATCGGAGGTTTCATGCTGCAGCAGATGCAGGACAGCAGCCTGGGAGACGGTATCCAAATTGGACGTAGGCTCATCGAGAAGCAGAAAAGAAGGATTGATGCTGAGCGCTCTTGCGATATGAACCCTCTGCTGCTGGCCTCCGGACAATGCTTCCGGCCTGCGGTTCAGCATATCCGGTTCCAGGCCGACACGCGTCATCCATTCCTCCGCAAACTGACTATCATTCCCGTTTGTCAAGGCTCTGCCCCGCTCCGGTAAGTTATGAACCGGCTCCAGCAGCGTGTGTATTATATTTTTTACCGGGATAAAGCTGCGCACATCATGCTGCAGGACAGCCTGGGTCTGCCTGCGGAATCGCAGCTTTTCTTTCCTGCCGGCCGCAAGAATAGAAATATCCTTTAACGTTATCGATCCTTCATCTGCCGGGAGCAGCCCCAGCGCTAATTTTACGAGCGTACTTTTCCCGGATCCGCTTTCCCCCGCTACACCGATCGTTTCTCCCGGAAAAAGCCTGAAGCTGATCCCCCTTACTCCACTTTCTGTTTTCGGGTAATGATAGGAAACATCTTTCATTTCGAATAATGGGTTCACTGTATCCCCTCCCTTTTAACCGAAGAACGGAGCAGGGGTACTGCCCGGCAGAGACGGCGGGTTACTTCATGCTTTGGAGCTGTCAACACGCTGTCAGGTCTGCCGGCTTCTACGATTTGGCCCTCAGCCATAATCGAAACCGTGTCTGCGAATCGAAGCACTTCTCTTAAATCGTGGGAAATCATTAAAATCGCACAGCCTTTTTCTTTCTGCAGCGTTTGAAACAGCTCCATAATGTGAGCCGATGTTAACACATCAAGCGCAGAAGTAGGCTCATCTGCAATAATCAAATCAGGGCTCGTAAGCCAGGCAACAGCTAACGCCACTCTCTGCACCTGCCCTCCGCTCAATTCCGACGGATACTGCTTTAGTACCGACGCTGGAAGCAGTACGACGTCCAGCGCTTCCTCCATTTTTTCACGGCGTTCTTTCTTTTTCAGGCCGGGGCGCTGCACTTTCAAGATATCCTCCCACTGCTTATAAATAGAAAGAAGCGGAAAAAAAGAAGACCTGGCATCCTGAAAAACATACGCTATATGACGGCTCACTATATGCCGGCGCAGTTTTTCGGGAGAACGGACCAAATCCTCCCCCTGAAAGAGGACAGCGCCGGAAGAAATGTTCAAAGCAGAAGGAAGCAGATCCGGATATACGGACAAGGCTGTCAGGCTTTTGCCGGCTCCGCTCGGGCCCGCCACAGCGTGCCATTCTCCTTTATTAACCGATAGGGAAACCTGTTTAACCAGCTGATTGGAAGCTGATGCAACGGTCAATTTATCCATTTGCAGCACACTGTTTTTCCTCCTTTGCTTCTGTTTCCTCTTTTAAAAAACTATCCCGCCACTTATCACCGGCACTGTGAAATAACAGGGCTGTGCCTGCAATCGCAGCTCCTGGAATAAGCAGCAGACGTGGAGAGTCTGTAAAATAAGCTCTCGATTCATTAAGCATGGCACCCCACTCCGCAGAAGGCGGCTGGGCTCCCAGACCAATATAGGAAAGTGAAGCGATAAGAAGCATTACTTTTCCTACATCGGTCGTCGACATGACTAACACATGGCTCCGGATTGCGGGAAACACATGCGCTTTAATAATAGCAGCCGTTGAGCTTCCATTGATAATGGATAAAAGAACAGCCTGTCCCTGTGTAACTTCCCTGGTAATGCCTCTTACGAGATAGCTGTATTGAATCCATTTTACAAGTACCACAGCAATCACTACATTAAAAAGTCCGGGTCCGAGAACGGCACTTAGCAGCAGGGCCAGCAGAAAGTCCGGAAAAGCCAGAAACGAATCCCCAATGCGGGTGAACAACCGGTCGATCCAGCCGCCTTTCATTCCGGCGAGAATCCCGGCGGGCACACCCAACAGCACACTTAATACAATAGCAAGAAGACTGAAGCCAATAGTGTAGGAAGCACCCTCGAGCATCCGGGCCAGCACATCACGGCCAAGCTGGTCAGTGCCAAGCCAATGCGCAGCAGACGGGCCCTGCAGCCGCTCCGGCACAGATACGGCGGAACTGCTGACAGGCCAAAACCAGGAAAGAACTAAAATAAAGAAAGCAAAAAGAAACAATAACAGGTACAGCCGGGAAGAAAGAGTTCGTTTCATTCAAACACTCTCCCTTCTGTTCCACGGTTCGGTGCGATCCAACGCAGCAGCAGGTCGTTACTTAACTGAATGAGAGAAACCGCCGCTGCCATCAGGACCGTATAGCCTTGAATCACCGGAATGTCACGCCTCGTAATAGAATCAACAATTAATGAACCGGCTCCCGGATAACCAAAGACAACTTCGATCACCACGGTGCCTCCGATTAAGCTGCTGATGCTCACTCCGAGTACGGAAATCACCGGAACAAGAGCAGCCCGGAACGTATACTTCCAGCGCAGCTTCTGTTCTGAAATACCACGTGCAGATACCGCGCGAAGAGAAGGTTCTTCCAAAGCTTCAAGAAAGCTCGAACGAATCAGCCGGATATAAAAAGAAGCCATTCCGATTCCAAGTGTCAGTGAAGGCAGCAGCAGATGCCACCACGTCCCTGCTCCAATTGCTGGAAGCCACCCCAGCTGTACTGCAAACAGCTGGATCAATACCAGACCGATCAAAAAGCTGGGGACCGAAGCCCCCGTCACGGCCAGCAGCCTGCCTGATTTATCGATCCAGGAGCCGCGGTGAAGAGCCGCTGCTGCTCCTATTGGGACCGCGATCACTGCCGCAGTCAGGAAAGCTCCTGCACTAATATAAATCGTAGCGGGCAGTGCCCTCATAATCATCATAAAAGCAGGCTCCTGCGTTACATAGGATGTTCCCCAGTCGAGCAGAAGAAAACTACCGAGCCAGGCGGTGTACTGTTCAAAAATGGAGTCGTTCATTCCCAGTTCCTGCCTCACCTCATTAAGCTGCTGCTGGGTGACTGCAACGTCTTCTGCGCGGAGAATAGTAGAAGCCGGATCTCCCGGCGCCAGATTAATCAGCAGAAAGCTGATAGTTGAAAAGATCCATAGAAAAAGCAAAAAGCTGACGGCGTGCCTGCCGATTATTTTCATTCTTCCACCCCGACCTCATTTGTCAGCATATAATACTCACTCGGGCTTGTTTGCCATCCTGTTATGTTTTCCTGCATGGCAACACTGTTGGACGGATGAACAATAAAGGAATGATAGTGTTTGTCCAGAATGAGCTCTGTCGCTTCCACGGCATAGCTGTCTCTTATTTCCGGATCCGACTCTGCGTTAAATGAGTCGATGATTTCCGAGAGCTCCGGGTCTTCCAGTCCCCCGAAGTTAAGCCCGCCGTCAGGGGTAAAGGCTGTATTTAAAAAGTAGCCGGCGTCACCCCTCGGTGCGGTTACATAGCTGTAGATCGTCAGGTCCCAGGAATCGTTTGAAAGGAGATAATCATCAATCTGCTCATTTAATTGTATATCAATCGTTATGCCGGCCTGTTCCGCCCGGTCCTGCAGAATCTGCGCCGCTATCGGAAGTTCAGGTCTTGCGGAATACGTAACTAATGAAAATTCGAGTGCTTCTCCATCTTTTACCGCTCTGCCATCTTCAAAAGTGTATCCTGCCTCTTCCAATAAAGCTGAGGCTTCTTCGATACTGTTTTCATTGTTCTCTTTATTTGCTGCAAAGGAAAAATCTTCGAGAAATGGTCCAAACGCTTCTTCTGCCTCTCCGTTCATTGCTTCTACAACCGCTTCCCGGTCGATCAGAATATCAAGCGCTTCTCTAACATTGTCATCCTGAAGAGCAGGATTGTCCATCTGATAGAGCAGCTGGTGTGTCCGGAGGCTTGATACAGTATCCACCTGAAACTCCTCCGCTGCAGCTTCCATTTCTTCTACAGGCGGCCTGTACACAATGTCAGCGTCTCCGGAACGAAGGGCGGCCATCCGCGAATTCGCATCCTCATTGAATAGAACTGTTGCTTCCTCGACCTGAGCCGCTCCATCCCAATACTCCTCGTAACGAGTTAATTCGAGATCCTGATTGGCCCGGAATGATGCTACTTCAAAAGGTCCGGTGCCTATAACGTCTTCTTCCTCTTTAAACACAGCCGTATTCGGATGGACAAGCTCTGATGGCAGAAAATGATTTATTTCTTCTGTTGTAATGATAAGCTCCTGTCCTTCTGCTTCCATAGAAGAAATACCGAGCGCTTCCCGCATAGCAGGACTCTGTTCTATGGTCTCTTGCAGAGAAGCCTGCACGGCTTCTGCATCCAGATCTGTACCATCCTGAAAAGTAATATCTTCTTTTATTTGAAACGTCCATGTATTATTTCCGGTGTTTTCCCATGATTCTGCAAGCCATGGCTCAATGCCCTCTTCTCCAGTATAAGCAAGCGTTTCCGCTATTCCCATCCGCACGGACGTATAGTTGGCATCAACAGACGGGTTGAGAACTTCCGTAGGGTAATGGAATGCAAAGGTAATAGATGAATCGGCATCCTGTTCCTCCGCTCCTGGAGCCTGGCAGGCAGAAAGCATAAGACTTGAAGCAGCTAAATAAAACGGCCATTTTTCCACTGTGCTTTCTCCTCTCCAGCTATCTATGTATATAATGCATTTTATCATGTACAACCCATTAATTAAATCGTAACCATTATTATTCGTCAAGCAGGAACATTTTTCATACAAAAAAGTCTTCCCATGGCTTAACAGGAAGACTTTCGCTGTTGTTATCCGATTACTTCTACAGGGCCGTGATCGTCCACATGGTCGTTGTGCTTATGGTGAAGCCTGCCATCAACCAGGTAATCATAATGGTCGCCATGCGGAATTAATTCATGTCCGCAGTCTTCATTATGATCACACGGTGATTCAACCTGTACACACTCCGCCGGGTTTTCTTCTGTTACTTCTATTTTGCACTCATCCCAATGATCTTCATGTCCATGATGAAGGTGGCTGCCGTGTAGATAGTCTACGTGGCCGTTGTGCTTTATTTTCGTATGTCCGCAGGCAAGGCTGTGTTTGTGGAAATGATTGTCATGCGTATGATGTTCCATAAATATTCCTCCCTTTTTTTACTATCATAGCATTTTTTTATCTGAAAATTCCCTATTCAAAGTGGTTACGATTTGTTCCTTTATACACAGTTACACACAATTTCACACAAGTACCATTTTTTCACACATTGTTACATTCTCATAACATATGTATCAGACCTATTGTTTAAGACTTAAGTCCCCTTTATACTCAGAATATACAAAAAAAATACTCTGGAGGTGAACATTGCGTTAAAAAGCTGAGTTTTGCATGAGCGTACATAAGAAGTTCTTACTAACACCTATCATGATGCAGCGTAACGCAAGATATAATGAAGAAAATAGCCATATCAACAATGCTCGCTGCAATTCTCCTTTTCACCCCGACTATGGCTGACGCCGCTCTCGGAGACCAGACCCTTCGACAGGGAATGAGGCATTCCGACGTGTCCGAACTGCAGAGATGGCTCAGCTCTAAAGGATTTCAGGCCGGCGCAGCCGATGGAATATTCGGTGCCCAAACGGGTAACGCTTTGAAATCCTATCAGAGGAGTGCGGGTCTTGGAGCCGACGGCATTGCCGGGCCGCAGACGTTCAGCAAAATGAAAGTTTCTGCTTCCGGCTCGTCTTCGTCCAATGTCACGAAAGCTCCTGCCGCTTCTGCCGGCAGCAGCACTTTATCCAGAGTACTCCGTCAGGGAAGCCGCGGAAATGACGTAAAAACTCTGCAGCAGTCGTTAAACAGTAAAGGCTTTAACAGCGGCACGGCAGATGGGGTGTTTGGAGCTCGTACGACAAGCGCGGTCCGTTCGTTTCAATCAGCTGCTAAACTTTCTGTTGACGGCGTTGCCGGCGCAAGAACGTTCAACGCCCTTAAAGGCAACATAAGAGCCTCTTCTTCCGGAAATGGCACCCAGGTTTCCGGCACTACCGCTCCAGCTCCCGCGTCCAGTGGATTTATTGTCCCTGCCAGCGGCAGAATCAGTTCCGAATTCGGCTCACGAAACGGCTCTTCTCATCACGGCATCGACGTAGCCCAGGGAAACCGTTCAAATGTAAGTATTGCAGCTTCTGCTTCCGGCACGGTTACATCTGCAAGATTCATGACAGGCTATGGCAACACGGTGATTGTCTCCCATACAATCGGCGGCAGACACTTTAATACGCTGTATGCCCACTTGAAATCTTTTAATGTTTCTGCCGGTCAAAGTGTCAGACAAGGACAGACTATTGGAATTATGGGAAGCACCGGCCGTTCTTCCGGACCTCACCTTCATTTTGAAATTCACGAAGGCAGCTGGAACGTCAGTAAATCAAACGTTGTTAACCCTAGAAAATATATTTCTTTTTAAATACAGTAAAAAGCCATCCGGCGGGGATGGCTTTTTTTATGAATACATTTCTGCGCTTCTATTGTAAGCTGAAGCTTCGACTTTAAAGCCCGCATCTTTAATAAAAGCAATGTCCTTTTCCCATTCCTGGCCTTTTGTCGTCAAATAATCACCGAGAAACACAGAATTAGCCGCATATAAAGCCATAGGCTGCAGCGACCTCAGCTTCTCTTCACGTCCGCCGGCAATACGGATTTCTTTTGTAGGAAGGATAAACCGTGCGAGAGCCGCTATCTGCAGACAGCGAAGAGGAGTCAGCAGATCCCTGCCTTCAAAAGCTGTTCCATCAATAGCATGCAAAAAGTTAATCGGGACAGAATCAGCATCAATGTCTCTTAAGGAAAAGAGCATATCCACTATATCTTCTTCTGTTTCCCCCATTCCTGCGATAATACCAGAGCACGGAGAGATACCGGCCTGCTTTACTGCATGAATCGTATCTGTACGATTTTTAAATGTGTGAGTGGTTACTACACTTTCATGAAAACGGCTGGATGTATTTATGTTGTGGTTGTACCGGTCCACGCCTGATGCGTGGAGCGCTTCGGCCTGATCTGTTTCCAAAAGCCCGAGACAGGCGCAAAGCTTCAGGCCGGTAGTCGCTTTAATTTCCTTGACTGCTTCCATAACTACATCCAGTTCTTTTTTGGCAGGGCCCCTGCCGCTGGCCACAATACAGTATGTTCCGGCTCCTCTGGCGTCTGCCTCTCTGGCACCTTCTACGATTTCTTCTTTAGATAGTATTTTGTACTTAGGAATAACTGCTGCTGAGTCTTTTGATTGAGAACAGTAGCCGCAGTTCTCCGGACAGAGCCCGGATTTGATATTAATTAAAGAGTTGAGCTTTACTTCATTTTTGTAGTAATAATACCGAATTTGATATGCGGCATTCAGCTGTCCCAGTATTTCTGTTTCGTCTTCCTGTAAAAAGGCTAGTGCCTCTTCTCTTGTCAGCTGGTCGTGACCCGTTATAATGCACTCTGCCCGGCTCATCCAGGACATTTCCACTAAGCGACACCTCCTTTTGTAGAAGGCATCCGCTTTTTCGCATACATCGCATGATAGACCCGGAGACTGAACCAGGCGGCGAGAAAGGCCAGCACAATATCTTTAGGCAGTGGTACCATCATCCAGGCCCAGGCCATCCAATAAGAAAATGCGTCCGGGGCAGCAAACCAAAGCATGTAAGCCATATACATCCAGTTGGTGCCAATAATATAATTAACCGCTGTGCCCAATAGAGCAGCCGCGGCCAGCCGTTTGAATGTCCGGTTATGCTCGGTCAGCCTCCCGACTATGTACGCTGTAGCAATATAAGATAGGATAAATCCAAATGTAGGCGAGAAAATGGTACCAATGCCGCCGGACCACTGCGCGAATACAGGCATTCCTGCGAGCCCAATCAGTACATAGATGACGATGGCAAGCGCCCCGTATTTTTTCCCTAAAAACAAGCCCGCAGCCACACTCACTGCTGTCTGAAGGGTGATTGGCACTCCGCCAATGACTAAAAATGGAACCATCGACGTAATATTGGCTCCTATCATCATAATCGCTGCAAAAAAAGAAGCTAAAATCATTCCATGTAGATGTGAACGAACAATCATTTTCTTTCCTCCCTCTTCAATATGTTTTAGTATATACAAAATGAACATGTATTGTAAACCTATTATTTAATAAGGTTAACAATAAAGACAAAAAAGCACAGCCGCATAAAACGGCTGTGCTTTTGACATATTAAGATTCCGGAATACCTGCAGTCTTTCCTTCTTTTGCTTTTTCTCCTCTGTCTATTACATAGGCACATGTAGCGTCACCTGTAATATTCAAAGCTGTACGAAGCATATCAAGAAGTCTATCCACACCAAGGATCAAGGCAATACCTTCGACCGGAAGACCTACCTGCTGCAGAACCAGCGAGAGCATGATCAGGCCAACACCAGGTACACCGGCGGTTCCAATACTGGCAAGCGTAGCCGTAATAACGACCATCACGAGCTGGGATACACCTAATTCCACACCGTATACCTGAGCAATAAATACAGTAGCTACAGCCTGCATAATCGCTGTACCGTCCATGTTAATGGTGGCACCAAGCGGCTGAACAAAGCTGCTGACTGATTTACTGACTCCGAGCCTCTCCTGTGCCGTTCTCATGGAGATAGGGAGAGCACCGCTTGAACTTGATAAACTGAATGCAACGGTCATAGCCGGGAAAAAGTTCTTAAAGAACGTAAGCGGATTTGTCTTTCCAAGCCACCAAATAGCTATGCTGTACGTAATGCCTGCATGAATGATCAATGCACCAATAACAGTAATCATATACATACCCATCGATTGAAGCCCGTCAATTCCCGCATCGCCAAGAGCAGACGCAATAAGCGCAAATGCACCAAACGGCGCTGTGAACATAACAATGTTTACGAGAAACATCATCACGTCGTTACCCTGCTCGAGCAGCTTTTGAATGCCTTCTGTCTTCTCACCCAGTCTTGCCAGAGCGATACCAAGGAATAGCGCAACGGCAATGATCTGAAGCATTTCTGCGTTAGCCATCGCTTCTACCGGATTACTAGGAATGATATTCAAGAGCGTATCCATAATCGGAGGAGCTGCTTCGGCTTCGTATGAAGCAGACGCTGTATCGAATACTCCTGCCTGTCCCGGCTGAATGAGATAAGCCAATGCCAGGCCGATCAAAAGAGCAATAACAGTCGTTGTAATATAAAACGTAATCGTTTTTGTACCAATTCTTCCCAACTGAACCGGGTCTTTCAGACTCGCCGTTCCTAATGCGATGGAAATAAATACAATCGGCACAACAAGCATCGTGATCAGGTTAAGGAAAATCTGTCCGACCGGGGTCAAAATATAAGTATCAATAATACTAAACACGTTATCCGGAACGTAGTTCAGGGCAAGACCTACGATGAGTCCGAGAACGAGGGCAATCATTATGTTTCTTGTTAAATTCTGCATGGGTTCATGCAACCTCCTTTTATAATATAGTATGTTAATATAATGAAAATAAAATATCTACCCTTTTTCTTCTCCAGCGTACACGACAATTCCTTCATATTAAATAGAGCTTTTGAAAAAAAGAATAATATAGATGTATTATATACTGTTTGGTTAAAAATATCCGTTCTTTTTCAAGATTTATTTCAATATTCCAAAGGATTGGGAAAATTCTTTGGGAGATTATCTCTTTACTATAACAGTAAAATGTTATAGGCCCGGTCATGACGGGGGCTTGGTTTATTTTAAACAAAAGTAGTGAATGAGAAGAAAAAGGAGCTGAACCGCCATGAACCAGCATATAGTCTTTTATGACGCTTCGTGTCCGCTTTGTTATCATTTAAAGAAAAATCTGAACAAACTGGATAAAAACAATAAACTGCAATGGATTGCAGCCCAGACAGCGGAAAAGGAACCGGAGACCTACCCTTATCTGCAGGGAAAAAATATTTATACCGAAATTCATATGTTAACCAGTCAGGGTGTCCTCATGAAAGGATTTTACGCTATCCGCCGTATGTTAATAGATCTTCCCGGCACCAGGGTACCAGGAGCGTTTCTCTACTTTCCTTTTGTAGACAGAGCAGGCTCCCCTCTTTATTTATATGTTTCCAAAAGCAGATTTAAATGGTTTGGAAAATATGACCCGCCCCGGATTGACGAATAGAAAAAACACCTTCGGATACAAAATCCGAAGGTGTTTACAGGCTGTCGAGAAAGTTTTCTTTCTCGGCAGTTTTTTTGTGGGCAAGCAGCTGGAATGGTCGTATACTGAAAAGAAAAGGGGCGATCCTAAGATGCTTGGCAAAGCCAAAAACCATCGACGCGATCAAGTGACTGTTTCTGTAGAAGAACTGGTGCCCGCTGATCACTTTCTCCGCACCATTGATACGATGATTGATTTTCAGTTTATTGAAGAAAAACTGGCTGCCTATTATTCGCCGACCATCGGTCGGCCCTCCATTCCACCGATCACGTTGTTTAAAATGATGTTTATCGGCTATTTTTATGGCATTCGTTCGGAACGGCAATTGGAAAAAGAGCTTCAGACCAACGTCGCCTATCGTTGGTTTCTTGGTCTTTCTCTGACGGATCGCATTCCAGATCATTCCACGATCAGCTGGAACCGTCAGACCCGGTTTCTGGATACCACCGTATTTGAAGATATTTTTAATGCCATTGTTCATCAAGCAGAGGGCCATGGATTGGTGGACGGTCGGATTTTAGTGAGTGACTCCACCCATGTCAAAGCGAATGCCAATAAAAACAAATTTCTACGTAAAGCCAAATCCCCCAAAGTTCCTGCCTATCTAGCAGAACTGGAAGCCGAAGTGCAAGCCGATCGGGAAAAAGAAGGAAAAAAGCGCTCGGACCCCGGAAGGAGAGGAAGCCCGCCGACCCAGCGATGACCCGAATCAGTCGGACTGATCCGGATAGTGGATTCATGATGCGAGATGGCAAACCGCAGGGATTTTTCTACCTCGACCACCGGACGGTGGACGCCAAATATAATATCATTACCGATACCTATATCACGCCCGGTAACGTCCACGATGCGGATCCGTATCTGGACCGACTGGAGGTGCAGCGGGCTACGTTTGATTTCCCGGTAGAGGCGGTGGCGCTCGACGCCGGCTATTTTACAGGCTATTTGTGCAAAAAGCTCGAAGAGCAGGGAATTTATGCGGTGATGGGATACCGTCGCTACGGAAAAAGCCGCCGGTACCTGCCGAAACGGAAGTTTCGATACATCGCGTCCAAAAAAGCCTATGTATGCCCGATGGGCTGTATGTTGACCTACCGCCTTACCGATCGGGAAGGATATCGTCAGTATCGTTCCCGCCCGCAGGACTGTCAGGGCTGTCCGATGCGGGAGACTTGTTTTTCGCCTGCCGCTTCCTCCCGGTTAATTAGCCGACATATATGGGAGGATGGGAAAGACCGGGCGCGAGCAAGAAAACGAACGAAGACAGGAAAAGCCTTGTACCATTTACGCAGCCAGACCATCGAACGGAGCTTTGGCGATGCCAAAGAGCTCCACGGTTTTCGGTACACGCGGTATCGCGGGCACCCGTCTGTCCAAGCGCAGGCCCATCTCACCGCTGCCTGTCAAAACATGAAAAAAATCGCCCTCTATCTCGCCAAACGGTCGGCTTAGAGGACGATTTTTTGCGAAAGAAGTGAAAAAAACGTGGATCGAACGATCCACGGGAAAAAACAACCTTGTTTCTTTCATTTCTCAACAACCTGAAAACACCTTCGGATACAAAATCCGAAGGTGTTTACTATATATTATGCCGCTTCTGCTTCTTCCTTTTTTTTCTTTTTGTTGATTCTCCACCCTATGCCCATAAAAATACTTAGTATACCAAGGACAATAGCAGCGAATAAAACGGTGGAGTTGATTGCCAGACTCAAATTACCAAGCACTAGCCCAATTACTCCAAAATCCGCATCTCCAAACGTAGTACTTTGAAAACCTATTTCGCCTAGCAGCGGCAGAAGAAGGGCCGGCAGAAAGCTTATCATCACGCCGTTTGCCATGGCTCCAATAACTGCGCCTCTTCTTCCCCAGTCGCGTTGCCGAAGACGCCGGCTGCAGCTCCTGTAAAGAAGTGCGGTACCAGACCGGGCACAATCACTGCCAGGCCGAAAAGAGGCAGGAGAAGCATACTGATCAGTCCAGCGACAAAGCTGAGCATAAATCCGATAATTACCGCGTTGTTAGCAAAAGGAAACACTGCCGGTGCATCAAGTGCCGGCTTTGCATTCGGCACCACTTTGTCTGCTATCCCTTTAAATGCCGGGACAATTTCTCCAAGAAGCATCCGCACACCGGCTAAAATAATATAAACGCCGGCAGCGAAGGCCAGACCCTGCATAAGAGAAAAAATCAAGAAGTTCTGTCCGGCGCTGAGTTCGGTTTCTACATACTGTCCGCCGGCAAACAATCCGACGACAATGAAAAGAATAACCATCGTTAATGACACAGCTACCGATGTATCCCGAAGAAATCCTAAAGACTTGGGTACTTTAATGTCTTCCGTAGATTTTTCCTTATTTCCAAATTTACTGCCTAAAAAGCCGGCAGCCAGATAGCCGAAAGATCCAAAATGGCCAACCGCAATATCATCTGACTGCGTGATCTGCTTTGTATACGGCTGCAGCATGGCGGGAAACAGCACCATCAAAGAACCTAGAATAATAGCTCCAAGCGCTATCATGCCAATCCCTGACATTCCTCCTGTAGTCAAAATAACTGCAATCAGGCAGGCCATAAACATAATGTGGTGTCCCGTTAAAAAGATGTACTTAAATGGAGTAAATCTGGCAAGCCCTATGTTGACCACCATTCCAAACAGCATAATCATCGCCGTTTCCGTACCAAACGCATCCTGGGCTACTGCTACAATAGCTTCGTTGTTTGGTATAACTCCATCTACATTAAACGCGTGATTAAACATTTGGCTGAACTGATCCAGCGAACCAATAATCACTGTGGCTCCGGCGCCCAGAATAACAAAGCCAAGAACGGTCTTCAGCGTGCCGGAAACGACGTCTGCGATTGCTTTACGCTGCAGCAGCAGGCCCAGGAATGCAAACATCCCGACCAGCAGCTCCGGCGTGCCTAACAGATCATTCATAATAATATCTATCATTATCTCTCTTCCTCCCTTCGTTCGTTTGTATTAGAGGTGTGTTTCCAGCGCCGTCCGAAGCTCTTTTTTATCTAATAAATTATTCAGCAGAGCTACATTTCTTGTGCCGTCGTTAATATTTCCCAGAATATCTTCTGATCCAATATAGAGATCCGCGGTTTCCGTCTTTGCCGTTGTTAAATCGGTATGCGACACATCCGCCTCGATGTTCATATCCTTTAAAATGCTCTGTACATTCATCGACACAATCATAGAGCTTCCTAATCCATTACCACATACTACTAATATTTTTTTCATCGTAAACCCTCCATTTTTTATTTATAAGAATATTTGGATACAAGTGACAGTACGTCTTCTTTTGTTTCTGCGCTTAACAGCTGATCTATATTGCCCGGTTCAGAAAGCATCTCCGTCAACTGGGATAAAGCCTTCAGATGAGTCTCATTGTCTACTGCTGCCAGTACTATAACGAGAGAGGCTTTATGCTTGGGGTCTTCTGAAAAGAAAACCGGTGAGCGCAGACGGAGCAGGCTCATTCCAAGCCGCTCCACTCCGGTTTCCGGGCGGGCATGCGGAATAGCAATCTGCGGGGCAATTACAACGTAGGCCCCATTTTCATAAATGTTTTCAATCATTGCATCGACGTAGCTTTCCTGTATACTTTCGTCTTTTAAGAGAGGCAGCGAAGCCTGCCTTACTGCTTCCTGCCAGTTTTCTGCCCGGTCTGCAAGCTGAATCGTCTTAGCGGTGAGAAGTTCTTCCAGCATAGGTTTATGTGTCTCCTTTGTAGAATGATTATTTTGTAAAAAAGCACGAATTTTCTTTTGAAGTGTTTGATAGTGATGTATCGTTGCGTGTTCCTCGATCAGAGACAGCAGATGAGCCTCTTCTCCACCTTTCTCTTTGTGGAGTGCTTGATTTAATTGGATCACAATACGTTCTCTTTCTTTATCATTTAAAAGGGCCGGTACATAAATAACCGGAATCGTTTTTTGTTTAATGAAAGAAGTAGAAAAAATAATGTCTGCTTCATGGACATGCCGGTTATACTCTCTTACAGATAATGTACCTGCGATAAACACTTCCGGCAGAAGCGCTTCGAGCTGGGAGCGCAGCATTCCGGAAGCCGCAATGCCATTTTCACAAACGACAAAAGCTCTAAAATGCTTGATAGATCGATGATTCCCACGTTTCAGCCATCCTCCAAAGTGCATAGCAATGTATGCCACTTCTTCTTCCGGTATCGATTTCCCTATGAAAGATTCCAAGTGTGACAGCGAACGCTTCGTTAAATAAAAAACGTCCGGATATTCAGATTCAATTTTCTCTGCATAACCTCCGCTTATAGGCAGGTCATATTTCAAACGATAATAAGCTGGTTTTAAATGAGTGAGCAGATTGTTTTCCAACTGTTCTCTTTCTTCAAGCAGCAGGCAGCCAATTAATTGAAAATCATCAACGATTTTGGTGATGACTCTTTTTAATTTCTTTTCTTCTATTTTTCTTGAATGCTGCGTTGAGGCGTAATGAACACGCGATCCTAGAATCTGCATCGTCAGTTGAAATTTTTCAATATCTTCCAATGGTGCGCAGCCGTTTTTTTGTATACGGTACGAGAGCCTCTCCACTGCCAGGTAGGTCTCTGTCTGTTTTAAGATGTCTTTTTCTTCCTGATCTATTTCTTCTGTCATGGAAGCCGACTGGCGCTTCAGCGAGATCAGGAGCTGATATACTAAAAACTGAACCACATGCTCGGTAAATGACACATGAATTTCTTTTTCGAGTAACGTAATTTCATACTCCAGATAAGGAACGAGTTCTTCTTCTTTTTTGGAGCCGGGATTGATGACAGCCTGCGCTTTTTCACGAAGCTGAGCTGATTCCGGGTTGGACAGCACGTCGGAAACGCATTGAGTCAGCAGCTTTCTTTTTTTTGTTTCATTTCCACTTATGGAATAGCCCTCATTTTTAGCATGGGCGAGGTCCAAATCCTGATGCTTCAAATCTGCCGATATTCTTTTTAAGTCGCGGAACAAAGTACCCCGGCTTACTTGTGTCAGATGAATCAGCTCTTTTAAAGAAGCCGGTTTTTTTCGGGATAACATAAATAAAATAAGCAGGTGCTGTCTTTCCTTACCGGAAAACCGGTATTCCCATTCATTTTGAAGGTGCAGCTTAGCAGGCAGTTGTTTCTTGGCATCCGGGGGAATGTAAAAACCTTTGCCGTACTCTTTTTTTATAGGTGATAAACCCTCCCTCTCCAGCCAGCCGTTAATTTGGCTGATATCGTAATAAATGGTGCGCTGCGAGACTCCCAGTGCTTCTGTCAGCTCCCGTACCTCCACCGTTTTGGAAGACCGGGTAATTAAATGCAGGATAGATGTTCTTCTCTGGTCCAGGACCATGATTCACCCTCCTATATCTCATTTTGCAAAATTCAATTTAATAACAGCATAAGCGCTTTGCTTCTAACACTTATATTAATAGGCTTTTACGAATAATGTAAGGGCTTTCTACGTTCCATTTTTGTAATGTTTACATTTGCAAAATGAGACTAAATTTCATAAAAGAATTTCCATTTACCAGGATTAGGAATGTTTGTTTTACTCTGTATGGAAAGAGAGAAATGGAATACCGTTTTAAAAGCTTTCAAATGAGGGTAGATAAAAGAAAGGAGGTGAGGTTAATGATATGGCTTTTATACGTCAGTATTGGCATCGTTGTACTGGCTATTGTGTTTCTTGCTATTTATGCTATTAAAATCTTCAAAAACACGACAAGCACGATCAAAGAGCTTAATACGGTCAGCGGCAGAATTCAATCACGTATTGAATCATTGACTGATAAAGCAGGTGGGATTCAGCAGAAAACAGAGCTTATCAACGAAGATATTGCCTACAAAAAGCAGTCTGTGCAGGTTCTGCTCGATTCTTTTAAAGAAACAAAACCTTCGCTGCGTTCGCTGCAGCATAATGTACAAACTACCAATATGGTAGAAGAAGAAGCAAAAGCTTCTTACTCGTATGAAGTAAATCGGATGCTGGAATGGGGCAATACGGCGATTGATCTGTATTCCAAATTTGCAGCTAAAAAAGAAAGAAAATAGTCCGCTATTTTCTTTCTTTTTTTACATAAGATGAACAGGTAGGAAGAGAGGTTTTTATGAACAAATTAAAAGGTTATGTACAGGAACTGGGAAGGGAATTCAAAAAAGACAACGTTACTATGCTTGGCGCTGCCCAGGCCTACTATTATCTGCTTGCTATAGTTCCGCTCATGATTCTACTGCTCTCGCTTCTTCCTTTTTTAAATATTGAACCGGAGAGCGCAATGGAAGTAGTGCGAAACGTCGTACCTGGAGAAATGGCGGCCATTTTTGAAGAAAATATCGTAAGCCTCGTTACGACGCCGCAGGGAGGACTGCTTGGTATTGGTGTTATCGGTACCCTATGGTCTGCATCCAATGGGATCAACGCCTTTATTCAGGCTTCCAATCAAGCTTATGATGTAGAAGAAACCAGATCGTTTATTAAAGTAAGGCTGCTTTCGTTTGCACTTACTATCGGAATGATTCTTGCAGTCGTCACCGCGCTTATTCTTCCTATTTTTGGAAATGTTATTATTGATTTTATTAATTCAGTAATCAATCTCCCCACACAGGCGACGATTTTATTTCAGGTGCTGCGCTGGGTGATTAGTCTTGCTGCCATGATTATCGTTTTATCGGCTCTTTATCATTTTGCCCCAAATAAAACGTACCCCTTCAGAGAAATTCTTCCCGGTGCCTTAATCACGGCGCTGCTGTGGCAGGTCATTTCGCTCGGTTTTTTTTTTATGTGAGCAATTTCGGCAATTATTCTGCTACTTACGGAAGTCTCGGCGGTATTATCGTATTAATGCTGTGGTTCTATCTGATTGGTATTATTCTTATGGTAGGCGCGGAAATTAACGTGATCTTCCACCGGAAAAAAATACGCGACAAAGCAGAAAAAGACGGGTTTTCTAAAGGAATCGTATAAGCACATAGTTAAAAACCGGAAGGCCCTCTGAAAAGGTCTTCCGGTTTTTTTAAATACTGGATCCTTCCGGTTCCGGCTGCCGGCTTCTCCCGAACAGCTTGTACACGCCGAGCAGCAGCGCTGCCGTGATGATAGTCAGATACCATGGCATTTCCGATATCGCACGGCCAAAAGCAGTATAAATAATCGAAGGCAGCAGAATTCCCGCTACCGAATAATACATATATTCTTTTAAGGATTTAGTCATTTCTATTAAGTATAAAGACAATAAATAAAAATGCATAAACGGCAGCAGACGAAGAACCATAACCTGCCCCACCGTCACTTTCCGGTTTCCCAGCAGTTTTTCCTTCAGGGAGGTAATTTTCCGGTGAAGACTTGGAAAGACATGGACAAGTTTGTAAAAGATAAGGCTGGATAAGGACAGGCCAATAATAGAATACAGCGCTCCGTAAAGAACCCCAAAAAACAGGCCGCCGGCCATACATAACAGAAGCACCGGAATAAAAAGCATCGGCCTTACGAGATGAAGGATAATAAATAATATAGGAGCAAGCCACCCTGCTTCTTCAATAATGGACTGTATGGATGTATGCAGGGAATCCAATTGCCACCCTCCTCTCTTTATCCGTTTTCTAAAGCTGTTCCGGACGCATCCGGCTTCAACCGGTCGTTAAATCACATTTCTCTACTATATCATGTCATAAAAAAGAAAACTACAGCAGCAGTAGTTTTCTTTTTCATCATTTTGCTTTTAATACCATGGTGGTCAACAAAAGGATACTGATCGTAGTAATGCTTAGTACCAGAACCATGATATGGGCTTCTTCCATTCGATTTGCCTGTACCGCGTCATAGATCGCAATGGAAAGCGTCTGTGTCCTGCCGGGGATATTTCCTGCCACCATAATAGTTGCGCCAAATTCTCCCATAGCCCTGGCAAAACCAAGCACGATGCCTGCGATAATGCCGCGGTAGGCAAGCGGCACCATAATTTTATAAAAAATCTGCCATTGGTTGGCTCCATCCAGCTGGGCTGCCTCCAGGCTGCCTTTATGGATAGACTCAAATGCTGCCTGCATCGGCCGTATGATCAATGGAAGAGCGGCAATGGAAGCCGCAATGACCGCTGCCTGCCAGGTAAATAAAATGGTGGATCCGGTTATACGCTCTGCTGTCCGCCCGATCCAGCTGTTTGTTCCCAGCGTTAACAACAAATAATAGCCTACTACGGTAGGCGGAAGGACGAGCGGAAGCATCATCAATAAAGACAGCAGCTCCGTCCATTTGTTTTTATGTACTGTAACCAGCCAGGCAAATACTACGCCAACTGCAAAAGCAATCCCGGTTGCTATAACAGCTACCTGCAGGGATAAAAACAGTGGGAATCCAATTAAATCTATCATTGTTTACTCCTCCGGAAGCTCAAATCCATACTCATTCATCGTTTCCCGCCCTTCCTCCGAGAACAGATAGTCGACAAACTGCCGGGCCTCTTCCGGATGAGGACTTCGGGAAGGAACAGCCAGCGCCTGGGTGATTGGTTCATAATCCTCTGTATCTATCGGTTCGTATAGCAGATCGGACTGTTTGGAGAGGGCAAGGGCTATAATACCAGCGTCTACATCTCCTGATTCAGTGTATTGAAGAGTCTGTCTTATATTTTCTCCATATACGAGTTTTCCCTGCACCTCATCCCAGATCCCCCATGACTCCAACGCCTCCTTTGCTGCCTGGCCGTAAGGGGCATGCTCTGGATTGGCAATGGCAATACGCTCTATCTCATCACTGGTTAAATCGGCAGGCTCGAGGCCCTCCTGTATGCTTCCATCATGCATAATTCCAATCTGCCCTAATGCGTACTGCCGCTTTGAATCTGCTTCGACGGCCTCTGCGTCAATAAGCCGGTCAATATAGGATTCATGGGCCGCGGCAAATAAATCATAGGAGGCTCCCTGTTCAATCTGCTGCGTCATCAGGCCGGTAGAGCCAAAGGAAAAAGTAACGATAATATCTGTATCTTCTTCAAAGTCTTTCCCAACCTCTGTAAACGCGTGGTATAAATCAGCCGCAGCGGCTACATTAATTTCTACAGACTCCTCTTCGCTTTGGCCTGCTTCTTCTGCTTCACTGCTGCATCCGGCCAATACAAGAAGACCTGCAGCAGCTGAAAGTATGACTGGAAATTTCATCACAACAGCTCCTCATTATTTTCTCCAATTTGCTGATGGTTTACCGCAATTTTCTTTAGTATAACAATGCAAAGTTGAAAAGAAAAAGAAAGCTTCGCCGAAAAGGCTTCTCTCTTTATAAACTTTTCGTGAAACAAAGGCTTAAATCATGTAAGCTTGCAGAAGAAACGATACAAAAAGGAGATACATTATGTCAGATTATATTGTCATTGGAGCAGGTGTTCTTGGTGCTTCAACAGCGTACCATCTGGCTGCCGCCGGAGCAGATGTTACGGTGGTTGACCGCGCACACACAGGGCAGGCAACCGATGCGGCCGCGGGGATCGTATGCCCCTGGCTTTCGCAGAGAAGAAACAAACCATGGTACTTTCTGGCCCGAAACGGCGCGGCCTATTACCCGGATCTCATTAAGCAGCTGGAAGCACTGGGCCAGCACGATACCGGGTACAAAAGCACCGGTGCGTTAAGCCTTCACCGGGACGGCAACCGCAAAGCAAAAACAGCAGAGAGGGCCATCAAGCGCCGCGAACAGGCACCGGAAATCGGCCATGTGTTTTCATTAAATGAAAAGCAGACAAAGCAGGCGTTTCCTCTTTTAGCTGATCATTATCAATCGGTTTACGTCAGCGGAGGAGCAAGAGTAAACGGCCGCGCCCTGCGCCTGGCCCTGCTGGAAGCAGCAAAACAGATGGGTGCCTCCTGGATACAGGGAGAGGAAGCCTCTCTGATTCATGAAAACCGGAAAGTTACAGGCGTTACCGTTAATAACGAAAACTACTACGCCGACCGGGTCATACTCACCGGCGGTGCCTGGGCCAATCAATGCCTGGAGCCGCTCGGCCTTTCTTTTGCAGTTGAATCACAAAAAGCCCAGATTATGCATATGCAGATCGAAAACACGGCAACAGAAAACTGGCCGGTCGTTATTCCTTCCGGTCCTCATTATATGGTTCCTTTTTCCAACGGCCATATTGTAGTCGGTGCCACTCACGAAGATTATGCTGTAACCACCCAGCCAACTGCTGCAGGTTATCTTGAGCTTCTGGAAAGTGCCCTTCATATGGCCCCGGGCTTAAGAAAAAGTATGATTAAAGAGATGCGTGTCGGATTTCGGCCGGCCACGCCGGGGTTTCTGCCGGTTATCGGCTTTGTGCCTGAAACAAAAGGCCTTCTCGCCGCTAACGGCCTGGGGGCTTCCGGATTAACAACCGGCCCGTTTCTAGGGTCCGAACTGGCTAAGCTTGCAATGGATAAAGACATCAGCCTTTCTTTGGAAGACTATAGTATTGAAGGAGCCATCCAGCCCGCCGCCCGTTTGTAAAAAGCAGCGGTTCAGCTGTCTTTTACCGGTTCTTTCTGTCTGCTATAATAAGGAAGGTTTGATTGGAATAGTGAAAAATATAAAGCAGGCCTCTGCTTTATGCTCTATAGAAACGGAGATAGTCACATGAACGTGCACGATAAATGGAACGGACAAGACTGGCGCTGGATTGATCATTCTAGCTCCGGCCTTCAGTATCACCCGCTGCAGTCTTTCGCGCTTGACGATACGCTGAGTACAAGCGTAGGAGAAGGAATTTCTGATCCTGTCATGCGGTCCTGGGTTCATTCCCCTACCGTTGTGCTGGGCATTCAGGACAGCAGGCTTCCTTATATTATGGATGGCTGCCGTTATTTAGAAGAACAGGGATACCGCGTTATTGTCCGGAATTCCGGCGGCCTGGCGGTCGTGCTGGATGAAGGAATTTACAATCTTTCTATTATTATGAAAGAAGACCGCGGCATTTCCATTAACAGCGGCTATGACTTTATGTGGGAGCTGATGAAAGAGGTGTTTTCCGATTCCCCTCTTCCCATTGAAGCATATGAAGTGGTCGGCTCTTATTGTCCCGGGACATACGATCTTAGTATGGGAGGCCGTAAATTTGCAGGTATTTCCCAGCGCCGTATCCGCGGTGGAATAGCCGTCCAAATCTACCTTGCCGTCACTGAATACGGAGAGGAACGGGCGGAGCTTCTGAAAAAATTTTATGATATCGCGGTTCAGGGTGAACCGGTCCGCTACGAGTGGCCGCGTATCAACCCAAAAGTGATGTCTTCTCTTTCCGAACTGTACGGCACCCCGATGGATATACAAGACGTTACAAAGCGTCTGCTTACTACTGTTGTATACACACACGGTGCCAGGCTTCATACATCTACTCTTACGCCTAAAGAGCTGCAGCAGTTCGACTCTCTGTACCAGCGGGTTGTGGATCGTAATGATAAAGCACTTACCTAATTCTGCTGATATATCTGGTACCTTTATCGCTCAACGATAGAGGTGCTTTTTTTCATTATTTTTTAGCAGCTATGTATATTTACCTTCTTTATTTTCCAAATAATGTATATTACTATTTCCATTATGATAGATTGTTACCGATTCCGATCATATAGATTGACAGATTATTTTCCATAGCATACATTAGGTAACGTCATAGAAATTCGGCGCACTATTATGCGCTTTTTTTATCTCACCTCATTGATAATGATTTTCATTATCAAAAATTGAAAGGGGCTTGTTAGATGGTACTAATGAAAGATCAGACGCTTCAGCACACAACAGAGCAAACTCTGCTTCACCTGGATCCATCCAGCCTGGAGCGTTTCGAAATAGATCTGCAGCAAACTGTAGCAGAAATGGCGGACCTGCTGAAAAAAACAGACAAGCCTTATTCCGGCAGCCGCCCTGAAGATATAAAACATGCATTGGCCGCCTCTCCCCCGGCTTCACTGGACGGAGAGCCGTTTGCCGATGTATTGGAAGATATAAAAGAAAAAGTAGTCCAGCAGTCCGTTATGGTACAGCACCCTTACTGCATGGCTCATTTGCAATGCCCTCCTATGATTCCGGCTCTTGCCGGCGAAATCATTTTGAACACATTAAATCAGTCCATGGATTCCTGGGACCAGAGCCCGGCCGCCACATTCACCGAAGAACGCCTGATCTCCTGGCTTGGAGAGCTGTTTCAGTTTTCTCCGGAAATGGACGGGGTCTTTACGAGCGGAGGCACCCAGTCCAATTATATGGGGCTTCTTATGGCCCGGAATCAATATGCAAATAACAAGCTGGATCACGACATCAAACAGGAAGGCCTCCCCCCTGAAGCTTCCCGGTTTCGTATTTTCACTTCGGAGCGGGCTCATTTCACCGTGAAACAGGCTGCCTCCCAGCTCGGCCTGGGTGAAAAATCAGTTGTGTCCATCCCGGTTAACGAAAAACAGGAAATGGATGCCGCAGCCTGCAGCCTCGCTGTTTCACAAGCCAGAGAAAACGGCCTGCTGCCTATTGCTATTTTTGCTACTGCCGGAACTACGGACTATGGGAGCGTGGATCCTCTTTATGAACTCGCAGCTCTTGCCAAACAGGAAGACATTTGGTTTCACGTGGACGCAGCCTATGGGGCGGGATTAATTTTAAGCGACAAGCACGCAGATCAAATAAAAGGCGTAGAAACAGCAGATTCCCTGACTATTGATTTTCATAAACTATTTTATCAGCCGGTCAGCTGCGGTGCTTTTTTAATAAATGAAGGAAATAACTTTCAATATACAAGCCACTACGCAGACTACCTGAATCCTCCGGAAGATGAAGAATCGGGCATGGTTCACCTTGCCGGTAAATCTGTCCAGACGTCGCGCCGCTTTGATGCTTTAAAGCTGTGGATGACGCTTCGCTGCACCGGAACAAAAGCAATGGGCGGGATGATCGATCAGACCATTGAAGCCGTCCAGTTTCTTTACGAAAAAATACAGCCTCTGGAAGAATTTGAAGTACCGGTCATACCGCAGTCCAATGCGATCGTTTTCCGCTACCTGAATAACGATACAGACCCAGTTGTTGTAGACGAATGGAATCGTCGTATTAAAGAAGAGCTGTTCTTTGACGGCACGGCTGTTCTGGCTAAAACACGCCTGAATGGCAGGCAGTATTTGAAAGTAACGTTGTTAAATCCGAGCATTTCCGAAGACCAGATAGTCACACTGATCCGCTCTATTCTTACGATCGGTCGTCGTTTAAAGGAGGAAGAAACGCATGGATAACATTAAAACAGCAGAAGAAGTCACGCTGCAGAGCTTTTTAAACTGCTATATCAGAGAAACAGAAGCCGGCGAACAGAAAGCCGGCCGCCTCTATATTGACCTGCCGCACCAGGAAATGGAGATTATGGCTCCTCTTCACTATGCTTCTATAACGGGAAGGCATTTGTTTTCCTTCCCGCTGCTTTATAAAGCAAAGCGGCAGGCACAATGGCTCGATGCTGATTTAGTAACAGCCTCGAGTCTCTTACTTAAAGAGCTCGCCCTGGAATATAAAACGAGCCGCCATGTACCGGAAGCGATGAAGCGGATTCTTTTGAGCTATGAAAACATTGCTTTCTTTTTAGAAAATAGGAGTGCCGATACTAACAGCCTGTACCGTGCCGGCCGCTCCTTTATCGAATCCGAGCAGTCCCTTTTATACGGTCATTTATTTCACCCAACCCCGAAAAGCCGCCAGGGCATGAATGAACAGGAAACACTGCTTTACTCACCGGAGACGAAAGGCCGGTTTTCTCTTCACTACTTTTGGATTCATCATTCTATCGCTGAAGCAAAAAGCGCAGATGGAGAGGCTGCTGAAGAGAAAATTTTCAGCTTGTTTTCAGAGGAAGATCGTCAGAATTGGGCAGACTATCCTGACTATATACTAATTCCGGTTCATCCTCTTCAGGCTTCTGTGCTGCTCAGAAGCCTCATATACAGTCATGGATAGATGATAAAACAATAATAGATGCCGGGCGTATGGGACCTGCTTTTGCTGCCACTTCTTCAATCCGCACGCTGTATAACGAAGAAAGCGACATTATGCTTAAGCTTTCCATCCCCGTGAAGGTGACCAATTCCCTGCGTGTAAATAAGCGGATGGAGCTCGAACGAGGGCTTGTTATTCATGACATACTGAACAGTTCCATCGGCAGACAGCTTGCTGATTATTTCCCCGGATTTTCTATTACAAAAGACCCCGCTTATCTCAATGTGCAGGGAGAAGCCGAAAGCGGATTTGAAACAGTGATCCGTGAGAACCCATTTAAAGGAAAAAACAAAGAAAATACCTCCTTAATAGCCGGACTCTGCCAGGATCCGGTTGCAGGACAGAAATCCCATTTATACCGGGTAATCGAATCTATTTCTAAAGAGGAGAATCGGACAATGGAGGACGTCAGCCTGGATTGGTTTAATCGCTATTTGTCTATTTCCCTGCAGCCGATTCTCTGGCTTTATTTCACCCACGGCATTGCGTTAGAGGCTCATCAGCAGAATGCCGTCCTTACGAGAGAACAGGGCTGGCCGAAGCATTTTTACTACCGCGATAATCAAGGCTATTATTTTGACGCTTCCAGGGAAGCTTACCTGGAATCGTTTGTACCGGAATTAAAAGATAAAAGCCACACCGTCTGCTCCGACGGGCTTGTTGATGAAAGACTCCGTTATTACTTTTTTATAATCACATTTTTGGACTCATCAATGCTTTTGGCACAAGCGGACTTGCAGAGGAAGAGCAGCTGCTTCAGGCTGTCCGGATTCAACTCGAACAGATGAAGCCGGTAGCCCAACATTCTTCCTCCCGCCTGATTGAAAGCCTCCTGGAAGAATCTGCTCTTCCTTGTAAAGCCAATCTGCTTACCACCTTCCGCAATATGGATGAACTCACCGGTACGCTGGAGGAACAGTCTGTATATACCAAAGTAACCAATCCTCTAGCTGTTCATAGTAACAAATAATCTTTTGGACTTATAAAAAAGAGAGGCGATCGTATGACAGCATCTTTTCCCAATTCGTCTATATTTACCGATGCTATTACGTTTCGTCCTTTTGAACGTCAAAAGGATGAAGCAATGCTGCTGGATTGGATGCATAAACCCCACGTTATTCCCTACTGGCACCTTAACCTATCAAAAACAGCCTTTTCCAGGCACCTGGACAAGGCGCTTTCCGACACGCACCAGCGGCTTTGGATCGGCTTATATGAAGGAATACCGATGAGCTACTGGGAAACGTACCAGGCCAAAAAAGACATTGTCGCGCGCTTCTATCACCCGCACCCTTCCGATGAAGGCGTGCATCTGTTGTTTGGACCGGAAACCCATTTAGGCCGCGGCCTGGCACTTCCTTTTCTTGCAGCTATGACGAACCGGTTATTTTCGGAAAATCCGAATACGGAAAAAGTCATGGCAGAACCTGATATCCGCAATGAAAAAATGATTCATATCTTTTATAAATGCGGCTATGAACCTATTAAGCCGATACAGCTTCCTGATAAAACCGGTCTGCTGATGGCATGCCGGAGAGATTCTTTTAAAAAGGCGGTTGAGATGTATGAAAGCAGTTAAACAGTGGGATCTTCTCGGCGTAGGACTGGGACCCTTTAATCTTGGGCTTGCAGCCTTGTTGGATGAACAGCCGGAAGTACAGGCTGTCTTCTTTGATGCCAAACCTGCATTTGAATGGCATCCAGGCATGCTGATTGAAGGCACGACGCTTCAGGTGCCTTTCCTGGCAGACCTCGTTACGATGGTGCATCCGCGCAGCCGTTTTTCTTTTTTGGAATATTTAAACGAACAAAACCGGCTCTACCAGTTTTATTTTTATGAAAAGTTTCATATCCCGAGACGTGAATATAATCATTACTGCCAGTGGACGGCTTCTCAATTGGATTCCTGCCGGTTTGGCTGGAAAGTAGAGTCCGTATCTCCTAAAAACGATCAATGGTGGACAGTCCATGTCCGCAGTATCCCTTCCGGCGCTGTAGAAATACATGAAGCTAGAAATATTGTTATGGGCATTGGTACAAAACCAGTTTTTCCTCCGGTGGAAGGGCTGGAAAACAACGGCTCTGTCTTTCATTCGGCTTCTTTTCTTGATAAACAGCAGGAGTGCCGGGACGCACGTTCAATTACGGTCGTCGGCTCCGGCCAGAGTGCTGCTGAAATATTCGAAACACTTCTTAACAGCAAGAGCGAAGAGCAGAAGCTGAACTGGTTTACCCGCTCCCGCGGGTTTTTCCCGATGGAATATTCCAAACTCGGACTGGAACATTTTTCACCGGATTACACGAATTATTTCTACAGTCTTTCCCAGGAAACAAAGGACCGCACGCTCGAAAAGCAGGACCTTTTATATAAAGGAATCAGTACAGAAACCATCGCCAATATTTATAATGCCCTGTATGAAAAACCATCGGCGGAGCTGCCTTGAACGTTCATATGCAGCCACTCTGCGAGCTTTCCAGATGCGGACCCGGCACGTTGGCGGAAAACCGTCTGACGTTTACCCAGTGGGAGAAAGAAGAAACATTCACATGTGATTCGGATATTATTATTCTCGCCACAGGCTATAAACAGCGCATTCCCGGATTTTTGGCTGATGCAGAAAGCGAATGGCAGCGCGACACCCACAACCGCCTTTGCATTAATGAGGACTACAGCGTACAGCAGATCCGGCCGTCCTCCCGAAACATGTATGTACAAAATGCGGAGATGCATACCCATGGGCCCGGCGCACCCGACTTAGGACTTGGCGCTTTCCGAAATGCTGCCATCATTAACGCCTTAACAGGCCGTGAGGTGTACAACCTGAAAAGAAAAAACGTGTTTCAGCACTTCGGATAACAGCTGCTTTTATCACTGAATAATCTACATGCTGCACTATTCCATACTAAATCGAACCGATCGGAGGAACTGCTATGAACATGAAGCATCTATCAGTACGCACATCCAGCCGCATTTATGGGAAGAAGCAAATCGTCGTCTTACAGCCAAAATGCTTCAGGAATTTATGTATGAAGACATGATTCATCCGGAGGCCGGGGAGGGCCACTGGCTGAAACTTGCGGCAGGAGCGTCCACCTACTGGTTTTCAGGCTGCACCCCGCCTCTTTGACAGTTATACCGTAAAGCCTGATTCTTTATACAAAGAACCGGAGACCGAACCTATCCGAGCTGTGAGTTTTCTGCTCGAACTCCAGCAGATGCTCCCAATGAGCAGCACGACCGTCGGTCACTTAATAAAAGAATACCAGCATACGCTTTTGGCAGACTGCCACCTTCTGGCCCGGCCTGTTACAGCAGAAACAATAGCCAATATGGACTACAGCGAGCTGGAAGGGGAAATGTCAGGGCACCCATGGATTACCTACAACAAAGGACGTATCGGCTTCAACCACGAAGACTATCTGCAGTATGCCCCGGAACAAAAGCAGAACATCCGCCTGCACTGGATCGCTGTCCAATCAGATCTCGCCCATGTACAGCAGCTCGAGCATATTCATACCTCTTCTTTTTTAGAGGAAGAATGCGGCTCTGCAAATGGAAGGAATTCGAGCATAAGCTTGAGGCCTATGAACTGACGCCTGCCGATTATGTCTTTTTGCCTGTTCATCCGTGGCAGTGGGAAAACGTGTTGATTACGGCTTTTTGCAGAAGAACTCGCCATGCGCCGGATCGTTCCTCTCGGCGACGGGGAAGACCTCTATCTGCCTCAGCAGTCTGTCCGCACGTTCGTTAACCAGACAGACAAGGAGAAATATCATGTGAAGCTTCCATGAGTATTTTGAACACGCTCGTCTACCGGGGCCTCCCCGGCGAAAGAACGCGGATTGCCCCGGAGGTCACTGCTTTTATTAAAAGCATCTGGGAAAAAGACGAATTCCTGCACACGACGTGCGGTCTTTATCTGCTCGGAGAAGAAGTAAGCATTCATGTTGATAATCCTGCCTATGAAAGCGTTGAAGGCATTCCATATCAGTACAAAGAAATGCTCGGTGCCATTTGGCGGGAGAGTATATACAAAGCCTTAAAGCCGGGCGAACATGCTGTTACATTAGCTTCACTGCTTCACAGAGATACGTTCGGCACTTCTCTTGTATCTGTATGGATGAAGCAGTCCGGGTTAAGCGCAGAAGAATGGACAGCAGCGCTGCATCAGGCTGTTCTTCCTCCTCTGCTTCATTACTTGTATCAGTACGGTACCGTCTTTTCACCGCACGGACAGAACACGATTGTAGTGCTCGAAATGGGCGTCCCAAGCGCCTGATTATGAAAGATTTCGTAGATGACGTTAATATCAGCGACCAGCCGCTGCCGGAGCTGACCTCAATCAGCACACGCATGAAAAATGTGCTCCGCAGCGAACCGCCGGAAGGTCTCGTCCAGTTTGTTTTTACCGGCCTGTTCATCTGCCATTACCGCTACCTCGCCGAGCTGCTTGAAGAGGATAATCTGCTTGGAGAAACTGGGTTCTGGAGCTCTGTGAAAACGGTGATCGTTGACTACCAGAAACGCTTTCCGGAGCTGAAGGACGATTTGAACTGTTCGACCTGCTGCAGCCGGAACTTACTAAACTGTGTCTCAACCGTAACCGCATGATTGATTACGGGTACGAAGACAGCGATGACCGCCCGCACGCCTCTGAATACGGCAAAGTGCATAATGCGCTGGCAGATGTACCTGTATTGAATTAGTATGCTCCCCGTCCTTTTTTATTTTGTGAAAGGGCGGGGTTTTTGCTGCCGTTTAGTTCATCACCTAATTGGAAATAGAAGAAGATACTATACCAAAAAGGAGCGTTTTTCTCCATGAAGCAGCAAAGCCACTACTTTTCGGAAACATGAACAGTCCCGGGACCGGTTTATCAGCGAACTTCCGTTTGTACAGAGAATCTGGAAGAAAGCTGATCTCCTTTCCTACTCGATTGGAAATCTGGAGAACAACAACACTACCGATGTTATCCGCGCAGACGGCCAGTTTTACAAAGAAAACCTAATTATTATTACGACAGGTGTTCATGGTATTGAAGGGTACGCCGGGACCGCCCTGCTGAACTACTTTATCGAACACTACCTTCCCAGCTCAATCCGAATACAACAGGTCTGCGCCTTGTTCATGCAGTTAACCCTTGGGGCATGAAAAACAGACGGCGGTTCAGTGAAAACAACATAGATCTGAACCGGAATTTCATCAAGGATTGGAATAACGTCCCGTCTGATTTGAACAAACGTTTTGAAAAAGAAAAAGATCTTTTTCTGCCGAAGCACCCGATTTCTGATTTGAAAAGCCTAAACAAACAGCTGTATAGAATGCTGCTGCGCAGCTTCCTTCGTCAAGCCGAAATGGAATGGAAACAGCAGCTACGATGGGACAGTATCAGTATCCACGCGGCACTTTTTACGGCGGACAGGATTACGATGAG
>NZ_JALBWT010000039.1:0-52231 GCF_023845525.1 Sinobaca sp. H24 | reverse complement strand
GCTCAGGGAGCGGCGATTTCGTTCACGTGGCCCGGGCTTTAGTTCAATGGGAGCGTTATATGAGGAGTCTTTCTCCTCTCCCGGGCAGAAATGTGCAGATTCTGCAAGGCAATAATGATGAGACCATTGACTGGACGTTTAACATGCAGGCTTATGACCGGCTGTTTCCGCAGGCGGAAAAGATATTTGTTGAAAACGGAAGTCATGCGCTTTTAAATGAACGCAGTCACATCCGCGCTGTCGTGTTTCATCTTCTGCTTCGTTTTTTGAAATAGTGTCTGCACATTTTATGCAGAGAAAGATACGAGGAGGTTGAGCCAGGTGC
This sequence comes from Sinobaca sp. H24, assembly GCF_023845525.1. Classification (NCBI taxonomy): domain Bacteria; kingdom Bacillati; phylum Bacillota; class Bacilli; order Caryophanales; family Sporolactobacillaceae; genus Sinobaca; species Sinobaca sp. H24. The sequence goes on along the minus strand of NZ_JALBWT010000039.1, from coordinate 51,906 downwards.
AGGAACCGGTTGGAAACTGCTGTTTATGCGGTCGGATTGTCTATTGTATGGATGGATTTTTAAATGGAGTTTATATAGATAGATAACGACTTATACTGTTTTCCATGTAGAAAAGAACAACCTCTCCTGTGAGAAGTTGTTCTTTTACGGCTGTTGAAAATACATATGTGCACACATAAACCTGTACAAGGGGTGCTTTCCGCAGGCCATGCCTCAGCTGAAGAGAGAAGCGCTTTTCATCTTCACCGATGGCTGTTCTGCAGGAGACGCCCCTCTTTGTTCTTCCTAGGCTTTTGCAAGTTCACTCGTTTTGCCGGCTTTCATTACCATGCCGTCGAGTGGTTTACCCATCCAGTATTCAATCTGGCGTGCCAGATCAATCATTTTATCCAGGTCCACTCCGGTAGTGACTCCCATTTCTTCGAACATATGAATCATATCTTCCGAAGACACATTGCCAACGGCATTAGGCGCAAAGGGACAGCCGCCGAGCCCGCCGATCGAAGCATCAAACCGGGTAATGCCGGCTTCGTATCCCGCAAAAACATTAGCCAGTCCCAGGCCGCGGGTATTATGAAAATGAAGACCCAGCTGTATGTCCTCTCCGACTGCCTTCTGCACCGAGGCAACACGTTCTTTGACGGAAACTGGGTTGGCCATGCCTGTTGTATCGGCAAGCACCACGCTGTCCGCGCCGGCTTTCACGAAAGCCTGGGCAGCCTGAATGACCTGCTTTTCTGTTACTTCTCCTTCGTATGGACATCCAAATGATGTGGCCAGTACTGCTGTAAAGGGACGTTCTCCTTTTACCTCTTTTAGGGCGTGTGTCAGTTCATTTATTCCCTCTTTAGTCGTGCGTCTGGCATTTTTTTTGTTGAACGTGTCGCTTACAGCAAGCGTGGCGTGCAGGCGGTCGATCGAAGTGGATAGAGCGCGGTCAATGCCTGAAGCGCTGAGAACCAGCCCTGCAATTTCTGTTCCTTCCCGTTTTTCGAGCTGATCTACCACAGTTTCAGCATCAGCCATCTGCGGCACGACTTTAGGGTTCACGAAAGAAACGGCTTCTACTTTTCTAACCCCTGCCCCAATAGCCCGTTCAATCATTTCTACTTTCTGTCCGGTCGTTAAAAGCACCTTTTCATTTTGAATGCCGTCCCTTGGTCCTACTTCGCACAGTTCAATCATCTGTTCCGCCTCCTTCGTAGTAATGAAGCACATAATCCCTGCCGCGGAAAATATGTTCGGTCATCGCGGCCTTTGCCCGTTCTACATCTCCAGTTTCAACGGCCTGCAGGATCGTATGGTGATTCTGCAGAGAATAAAAAAGGTTTTTTTCATCGAACCAGTAAAAAGACCGGAAAATAAGGGGTAATACAACTACTTTGGAAATCAGCTCCCGAACATGATCGTTGCGGCTTGCTTCGAAAACGGCGTCGTGAAACACGTGATTGGCCTTTACAATAGCGTCAATACGTTCGACGTGTTCCTGCCCCTGCTTTTCCAACGCCATTTCGTAGGAATCGTTTGCCTGTTTCATTTTTTCCAGGTGGCCGTTTGTCCGGTGGATCGATGCCTGTCCCGCCGCGTAGCTTTCCAGCATCGCCCGCAGGTCGTAAACCTGGCGGACATCCTCTTTTGAGAAAACTCTTACGCTGAAGCCCCGTTTGAGGGGGGTGATCAGCCCGTCGAATTCAAGCTGTTTCAGCGCTTCCCGAATGGGAGTCCGGCTTACCTCCCAGTCTTTTGTCAGGCTTTCCTCTGTTAATCTGTGACCCGGTTTGTACAGACCGGTAACGATAGCTTGTTTGATTTTTTCATAAACGTTCATGCGCAGCACCTCTATCCCCATTGTATACAAGCGGGCAGAGAAAACCAAATAGCGATTCATTGTATACAATAACTGATGCAATTAATAAAAACAGCTGATGCTTTATTTATAACAGGAAATTAAAGGTTGTCAACATAGGATAAACGAATTATTTTTAAATAGTTTGACAATTTAACTTGATAGTTTGTATACAAAGTGCTAATTTATAAGAAAGAAAAGCCGTTTTTAGAATTAATATTTGTAAAGGCTTACATTCGAAAAAAGAAGGTAGGTGCGCAGCATGGCGCAAATAGAGGATAAGACAAAAACGGAATCAACCGCGGAGGAGGAAACCAAACTTCCGTTGGAAGGCATTCGTGTACTGGAAATGGGAACGCTGCTGGCGGGACCTTTTGCCGGCAGGCTGCTGGCTGATTTTGGAGCGGAGGTTATTAAAATTGAGCCGCCGGACAAAGCAGATCCGATGCGGAGCTGGGGAAAAAGCAAGGATGGAGTAGGGCTTTGGTGGCCGATTCAATCTCGTAACAAAAAGTCCATCACCTTAAATATGAGAGAAGAAGAAGGCCAGAAGCTGTTCCGTCAGCTTGCAGCGGAATCAGACATCGTTATTGAAAACTTCAGGCCCGGCACGATGGAAAAATGGGGAGCCTCCTACGAAGAATTATCGGCGGATAACCCCGGCCTGATTATGATGAGAACGTCCGGATTCGGCCAGACCGGTCCTTATAAAAAACGGGCCGGATTTGGCAGCGTCGGCGAAGCGATGGGAGGGCTCCGCCACGTAACCGGGTTCGAAGACAGACCGCCTTCGCGTATTGGTATATCAATTGGTGATACGCTGGCTGCTCTGTTTGCGACGATCGGATGCCTGACGGCAGTTCATGAACGCCATACATCCGGAAAAGGCCAGGTGATTGATACGGCCATTTATGAATCGGTCTTTTCCGTGATGGAGAGCATTATTCCGGATTACCTGCTGGCCGATTATGTGCGCGAGCGGATGGGCAACATTCTGCCGGGCGTCGCCCCATCCAACATTTACTTTACACAGGACGAAACGTATATTGTCATCGGTGCGAACGCGGACGGGGTTTTCCGGCGCCTCTGCGAAGCAATGGGAGAGCCGGAGCTTGCGGACCATCCCGATTATCATACACATGAAGGCCGCGGCAGAAATATGAAAGCCTTGGATCTCCGGATCGAAGAGTGGACCAAATCGCTGCCGGCAGAAGAGGCACTGGCCATTTTAGAAGAAAAAGGTGTCCCGTCCGGAAAGATATTTTCGGCTGAAGACATTGTAGACGACCCGCATTATAAAGAAAGAGAAATGATTGTACCTGTAGAGCACCCGGAGCTGGGGAGCTTTCCGATGCCGGGAATTGTGCCGAAATTGAGCCGCACCCCGGGACGAATCAAAAAACCCGGCGCCGGAACAATGGGGGCAGACAATGAAGAAGTATACGGAACTATTTTGGAAATAAAAGAAGAACAGCTTAAACAGTTAAAAGACAACCATATTATTTAAAGGGCCGGAGCTGCATCCGGCTTTTGTTTTCCTAGATAATGTAAGCGCTTTTATTCGAAAGGAGAGAATGAAGATGCAAAAGAAAGTAAAAGAGCCGATCCGCAAACCCTGGATCTGGATTACGATGGGACTGCTTGTTCTGTTTAATGCACCGTGGTACCTCCCGGTTGGAAGCATGGAACCCTATATATTAGGCGTTCCCTACTGGGTGCTCATTTCCACCGTCCTTTCTCTTGTGCTCTGCGGTTTTTTAAGCTGGCTCTGCCTGCATGAGTGGGATATTGTAGAGGATTTGGAGGAAGAAGGCCGGGAGAGGAGCGGAAATAAATGAATCTAACGTTTTCAGGCGCAGACGGAATAATCATTCTGGTTGTTTATGCTGTTATTATGCTTGTCGTCGGCTACCTGGCCGGAAGGGGTAAAAAATTAAATGAATCGCTGAATGATTACTACCTGGCCGGAAAAAATCTGGGGATCGTTGCTTTATTTTTTACGTTATACGCCACCCAGTACAGCGGTAACACGGTAGTCGGTTACGCTCCGAATGCGTATCGGGAAGGGTTTTCCTGGCTGCAGTCGATTCCGTTTATGACCATTATCGTCGGAGTCTACTTGATGTTTGCGCCAAGACTGTACGCCATTTCCAAACGGGCCAATTTCATTACGCCGACTGACTGGGTCACGTACCGTTTCCGCAATAAAGCGGTCACGATTCTTGCCATTATTCTTATGCTGTGGGGTCTGGGAAACTATCTGCTCGAGCAGCTTGTAGCTATAGGACAGGCCGCTTCCGGTCTGACCGGCGGCACGATTCCCTATGAGTATGCAGTTATTGGCTTTGTGTTTGTTATGCTCACGTACGAATGGCTCGGTGGCATGAAGGCGGTAGCATTCACGGACGTGATGCAGGGAATCGTACTGATGATAGGCATTATTGTGCTGCTCATAGGTGCGCTTACGCTGACGGGAGGCGGAATATCAAGCCTTACCTCGGATATCGCGACAACTGCGCCGGAGAAAATTGGGGTTCCTGATTCCATAACGTCGGTGAACTGGCTCAGCATGATTCTGCTCGTGGGATTCGGTGCCGCCATCTATCCGCATGCCGTACAGCGGATTTACTCTTCGCAGAGCGAGCGGACGTTGAAGCGTTCTCTGTCCCGCATTGCGCTGATGCCGCCGATTACAACCGGATTTGTGCTTATTATCGGTATTATTGGCATTCAGCTGTTTCCCGATCTTGATACCGCTGCCTCTGAACAGCTCGTCGGCCTGATGGCCAACGAAGTCGCTGCCATTAACGGCTTTTACTACTGGACGATGGTTATCCTGTTCGGCGGGATTGTAGCTGCGATCGTTTCCACGGCGGACTCGGCGCTGCTCAGCTTTTCTTCCATGGTATCCAACGATATTTACGGCAAATATATTAACCCGGATGCGCCGGAAAAGAAAAAGGTGAAGGTAGGGAAATTCGCCGGTATAGGAGTTATTGCTCTGCTCTTATGGATTGCCTGGAACCCGCCCGGTACTCTGTACCAGATTTTTGTACTGAAATTTGAACTGCTCGTGCAGGTGTTTCCGGCTTTTGTACTTGGGCTTTACTGGAAAAGACTCGCGGCCGTGCCCGTATTCTGGGGCATGCTCACCGGTGCTATTATTGCAGCAGTTATGACGTTAACGGGAAACAGTACACTGTTGGGGGTTCACGGCGGTGTCATTGGGCTTGCGGCAAACTTCTTTATCTGTACGGTCGGTTCCCTTCTTATTCCAGTTAACCGGGCAAAACAGGATGAAGCAGAGGAAAGAAGCTCGATGAAACTGGAAGAAATCAAGTATAATGAAAAAACAGGTTCATTAGGATAGAGCCTTTCTGCTTTTAAACTGATGCAAAGAAGGTCCTGTTTATGACATTATCACCGCTTACTGATGCATCAAATGAACTAACAGGCAACAAGCCGTGGATCATGCTTGGCTGGCTGCTGTTCGCACAGATTTTAGTGGCGTTTGTAGGTAGAAGTCTCTCGCCGCTCGGGGTTTTCATCGGAGACAGCCTGGCGCTGACCAATGCCCAAATCGGCATGCTGCCGGCCGCCCTGTTTTTTGGGCAGTTTGCGGCCGCCATTCCAGCAGGTATTTATGTGGACAGAATCGGCACAAGGCCGCTGCTGCTGGCACTCTCCCTTTGTCTTGGCATCAGCCTGTTCCTGGCCTCGATGACAACCAATTTTACAATGCTTTTGCTTCTCATCGTTATCGGCGGTTTCGGTTACGGAGCCATGCATCCAACATCCAACCGCGGCATTATTTACTGGTTTGGGCATAAAAGCCGGGGAACGGCGATGGGGATTAAACAGATGGGGGTGACGGCGGGATCCGGTCTGGCCGCGCTTCTGCTCGTGCCGCTTGCCGGATGGTACGGCTGGCGGCCGGTCGTTATGCTCGCGGCCCTGCTGTTGATTGGAGCAGGACTGCTCAGCTTCTGGCGGTACCGCGATACGAAAGAAGCAACGCTGATCCGCGGCACCCCGCAGGAAAAAGGAGAGACATTTAAGCGGCTTAAAGCAATGGGACGCAATCGTCCGCTTCTGCTGATGAGCGGAGGCGCGATGGGCATCAATGGAGCCCAGATGTGCCTGAATACGTATATGATTATTTATGCGATTCAAATCATCGGACTCCCCATTTACCAGGCGGGCCTGCTTTTGGTCGTGTCAGAAATCGCAGGATCCCTCGGCCGTGTGGGATGGGGAACGGTCAGTGACCGCTTGTTCCACGGGAACCGCTTAATTATCCTAAGCATTATTGCAGTCGTTTCTGCCGTCTGCTCTGTTATTATGGCGGGATTCTCGCCCGGTGCCTCATTTTTATCCATGGCTGTTCTTGCCTTCTTCTTCGGAAGCTGTGTTTCCGGATTTAATGGCTTGTGGATGAATGCCGCGACAGAGCTTGTACCGGCAAAAGAAGCCGGGCTTGCAAGCGGCTTTAGTATCAGCGTCGGTTCCTGGGGCGTTATTATCGGACCGCCTCTTTTTGGGCTGGTTACAGATGTTACCGGTGCTTTTACAGCCGGCTGGTACAGTCTTGCAGGACTGCTTGGACTAATAGGATGTTTGTTTATCTATCTTCATATTTCAACAAGAAAGGACGAAACCTATGCCCGGCCATGAAGCTTTATCCTTTATACCGGAAGACTTAAATGACAAAGATATGTATAAGCTGTTAATCGGATCAATTGTCCCAAGGCCGATTGCATGGATCAGCTCCAAAGATAAAGAAGGGGTGCTTAATCTGGCTCCTTTCAGCTTTTTTACCGTTGCTTCGAGAAAGCCGCCGACCCTGCTTGTGTCGATCGGCCCTGGTGTCAATGAACGCGAAGGTACTGTCAAAGATACGCTGGAAAACATACGTGCGACAGAAGAATATGTTATTAACATTGTGCCGGAAAGCCTCGGCAGTAAAATGCACCGTTCATCAAAAAGTGTAGATTCGTCCATTGATGAATTTGAAATGACGGGACTGACAAAAGAACCGTCTTATCTGGTCAGCGTCCCCTCCGTGAAGGAATCGCCGATTGCCTTTGAATGCCGGCTCTCGCAGATCATTCCCATAGGCAGTGACCATCTGGTACTGGGGGAAGTCAAGCACGTCCGTATGAACGAAGATGTGTACTTAGGCAATTACAAAACAGACATCGATTACTGGAAGCCACTTGGACGCCTGGCAGGAGACTATGCCGGCCTGACAGATTCATACCCGCTGCCGCAGGACGATTGATCCGGCGGTTTGGCAGAGAACACCGCCTGAAAAGTTTATACCAATCCATCCGGCCCCTCCCTGCGAGGGGTCTTTTTGTATACTTGTGAAATTTTATTGACATTTTTTTACTGGGATACTGGAAAAACAGGATACCCTGCCGATATTAAGGAAGACAGTTCGAAACGGTTATTATATAAAAAAGGGGCCCATTATGCTGAGACAACTAATCACATCCAAAACAAGGCTGCGTCTGCTTCTTAAATTTTTTGTCAGATCAGAAAATGAAGCATACCTACGCCAGCTTGCAAAAGAATTTAATGATTCCGCCAATGCCGTCCGGGTGGAACTGCTGCGTCTGACAAGCGAAGAACTGCTGCTTACAAGAGATGCAGGCAACACGATCATGTACCGGGCCAACAAGGACCACGAATATTTTGAAGACATACAGCGTCTCGTATGGCGTTTCACGAAATGGGAAGAAATGAAGGAAATCTGTGAATCTCCAGCTGTAAAACAAATATACCTTGGAGAATTTAACGAAGAAAAATCATTTGAATACATAGTAGTTCACGACATGGATCAGGCGGGGGCCGCCCATATGATTTTTCCATAGCCAGGGGCACCAATCTCTATGATGAGTGCGGAGCAGTTCGAGGAACAAAAAAAAAGCAGGACATCCTGCTTTAAAATCTGGGACTATTCGTATCTAAGCCAATTAACAAAATGAATAATCTGAACGGCTGCAAAAGCAATGAACAGGGTAAATGCAGCGGCAGAAGAATTTAGAATAACGTCACTGACAGCGGCGCTGCGGCCGTTTATGAAAAACTGATGAACTTCATCAGCCAAGCCTACAAAGCTTGCTCCGGCCCAGCCAATCACGTACGACCATTTTGATTTGGAGAACGTGCGCCATAAAATAAGAGCGATTCCGCTGAAGACCATAATATGGGCTGTTTTGCGGACGACAAAATTCAGCGGCTCTGTCGGAACAAGCGGAATGATCGACAAGATGCGTTCCGTGCTGGATCCGGTAGCCACAGAAGAAGATGTCAGTGCATATAGTGCTATTACGAGGGCTGCACCAATAAGAAGCCAATGCCATCGTACCATTGCCATAATAAGTGCCTCCCATTTTTTGTCTGAAGAATCAATTAGTATATAATGCTTTTCCCGAAAAGTCCACTTTTCTTTATACCCGCTGCTGCACTTTTTCTAACGGCTGTTACGTAAACAGCCGTTTTTTGTTTTGTCTGCGTCTTATAAACAAAACGAGTCCTACAGCAAGCAGGGCTGCTGCGGCACCGGCGGCATTAATCAGAACGTCGGTAAACAGGGCGGTCCGCTCCGGCATAAAGGACTGATGCCATTCATCAATCAGACCGTAGCCGGCAGCCAGGGCCCATGCTTTTATAAAGCGAAGCGAAGCTCCCTGAAGAGCCAGCCAGCATAATACAGCCAGCAGGCCGAACGCGGCCAGATGGACTGATTTTCTAAGAAAAAAGTTCACAACAGCGGCATCAAGAAACGGATTGGTAAACATCCGTTCCGTCGAGCTCCCTGTAAAAAATGTCATCCGTGTAGCCGCTGCAATAATAAGACACCAGCCGAGTGCCGCTGTCCCCCAAATATATTTTATATTCCACATGTCTGCATCACCTGTAGAGAAGTATAAAGCAGGAAAAAAAGAAAGTCACGCAGCCTTTTGCCAAAATGGTATTTATTGAAAATAGTGTTATTATTGCTTTTATAAGCAGAAAGATGACGTTTCAACCAGACTTTATTTTAAAAAAGGACGTGAAGGCATGAACCCAAGAATTGTGATCGCGGGAACAGGAAGCGGCAGCGGGAAAACGACCGTGACCGTCGGACTGCTTCAGGCATTTAAAAATAAAGGACTGCAGGCCCAGGGATTTAAATGCGGGCCCGATTATATTGACCCGAGCTATCATACAGCGGTGACCGGACGGGCTTCAAGAAACACAGACAGCTGGATGCTCGGGGAAGAAGGGATGAAGGATGTGTTCCGCCGCGGCAGCGGGGACGCAGATATTTCGGTGATTGAAGGGGTGATGGGCATGTATGATGGAAAAAGTCCAACATCCGATCAAGGCAGCACAGCAGAAGTCAGCCAAATGCTGGAAGCTCCGGTCATTCTGGTGGTCAACATTTCCAGCATGGCAAGAAGCGCTGCGGCTATTGTTAAAGGGTTTCAGTCGCTGTCCGACTCCAGCCGCATTGCCGGTGTGCTGCTTAACATGGCAGGAAATGAAGGACACGCCAAACTCTGCCAGACAGCTATTGAGCAGGAATGTAATGTACCTGTTGTCGGCTTTCTCCTAAGGGGAGACGTCCCGGCTATTCCAGAACGCCACTTAGGACTGATCCCTGCTATTGAGCGGGGGGAGCTGGACGGCTTTTTTGCAGAGCTGGGTACGGTAATGGCAGAGCGGATAGATATGGACCGGATCTATGAAATTGCAGCTTCTGCCCCTGACAGAGAATGGCCGGTCCGGAAACCTGTTGAGCCCAAGCATCATGCAGTTATTGCTGTAGCGTACGACGCGGCATTTAATTTTTATTACCCGGAAAACCTGGAGCTGTTGGAGGAAAGCGGAGCCGAGCTGGTCTACTTCAAGCCGCTGGCAGATGAACCGCTTCCCGCTCAGGCAGATGGTCTCTATATCGGCGGGGGCTTTCCGGAGGAATTCGCGGAAGAACTGGCCGGGAATCAGAAAACAAAAACGTCCATCCACGAAGCGTTGAAAGAAAAACTTCCCGTTTATGCAGAATGCGGAGGCTACATGTATCTGGGAGACACGCTGACAACCACAGACGGTATTCCGCATGAGATGCTTGGTATTATACCGGTGGCTGTTACGATGCAGACGAAGCTTGCATCCCTCGGCTACCGGGAAATAACGGCTTTGGATGATTCCGTTATTATGCGCCGGGGAACGGTGGCAAAAGGCCACGAATTTCATTACTCCACCGCGGAGGAAAAAGCAGACTGGGCCCCTCACCACGAAGTAAAGGCGATGAGAGGGACAAAGCAGGAAGGCTATTACACCGATCACATCACCGCAGGCTATACACACCTTCATTTTGGTTCAAATCCCTCCATTCCGGCCCGTTTTGTAGAGAAAGCTGCCGCGTGGCGGGAAAAGAAACAGAAAAAGCAACAAGTTTGATGTTTGCTGAGCAGGAGCGGAAAGGGCAGCCTTTCTGCTCTTTTTTTATGTTTATTTCCTTTTGTACATTTTCTCCCATTAAAATTCTGATTTTTCTGATATAAAACAACGACTTAAGGGAATAATACCTAAACTATGTAAAAGGAGGAATAAACATATGCCCGAAAAATTATTTAAAGTGGATTTGTCAAAACCGATGGATAAGCAGGACATTCCCGGCCACAACAGGTGGCACCCGGACATTCCCGCCGCGTTTTCAGTCGATCCCGGCCAGTCGTTTCGCATGGAGTGTCTGGACTGGACCGACGGACAGATCAAAAATAATGATGACCCGTCCGACATCCGCGATGTGAACCTGAATCGGGTTCACGTGCTGAGCGGTCCGGTTCATGTAAACGGGGTGGAGCCGGGAGATCTGCTGGTAGTGGATATACTTAATGTTGGCGCTCTGCAGGAACAGGAGTGGGGATTTAACGGCGTGTTTGCAAAAGAAAACGGCGGCAGCTTCCTCGTGGAGCACTTTCCGGAAGCACAGAAATCAATATGGGATTTTCACGGTATTTACACGACGTCCCGGCATATTCCGGGAGTGAAGTTCGCCGGCATTATCCATCCAGGCCTTATTGGCGTAGCCCCGTCGCATGAGCTGCTGGCGGAATGGAACAGGCGGGAAGAAGAGCTTGTCAAAACCGATCCCGACCGGGTTCCGCCGCTTGCCAACCTGCCTGATAAAGACAGCGTCGTCCTTGGAACATTAAAAGGAGAAGCATTTGATAAAGTAGCAAAAGAAGGTGCAAGAACCGTTCCACCACGGGAAAATGGAGGCAACTGTGATATTAAAAACCTTTCGCTCGGCTCGAGAATATATTTTCCAGTGTTTGTGGATGGCGCAAAGCTTTCTGTCGGCGATCTTCATTTCTCCCAGGGGGACGGGGAAATTACGTTCTGCGGCGGGATTGAAATGCCGGGCTGGATTGATCTTCATGTAGAAGTAATTAAAGGCGGCATGGAAAAGAACCATATCCATAAAAATCCGGTTTTTCAGCCGGGGCCGATGGATCCCCAGTACAGTGAATACCTCGTGTTTGAAGGGATTTCCGTCAATAAATCCGATGGAAAACAAAGCTATCTGGATTCCAATATTGCCTATCAAAATGCCTGCCTGAATGCGATTGAATATTTGAAAACAAAAGGCTATACCGCAGAGCAGGCTTATATGCTGCTCGGAACAGCTCCGGTGGAAGGCCATATTGCGGGTATTGTAGATATACCAAATGCCTGCTGCACCGTATCGATTCCGAAAGCTATTTTTGATAAATCGATGGATCCGTCAGAATAAGGAGGGAAGGCCTGTGCCTGTGTATACGTTTGAGTGTGGGAACGGAGATAGATTTGATGAGTTTCATTCCTCAACAAAAGGAGACAAAAGTCGTGCGGTCTGTCCTTCCTGCGGAGGGGAAGCAAAACGTTTATTCTTTGCTCCATCAATTTATAAAATGAACAGCACCGTGAAACAAAAAATAGACAGTGGGACCGAACCCCGTCTTCGGAAAAAAGGAGAGCAGGCCGGTACGCCCATCCGCAAAAAACGTCCAACTGTATCAAGGCCGTGGCAGATCGGCGGTTAAAAAGCAGACCAGGCGGCTTATTAGAGTGTCGTGAAACCATTTCATCTTGTATATTTATACATGATTTCGAGATTATTTAACTCTTTGTAGAAAAATAAAAAGGAGCGTCTCCTGCAGAACAGCCATCGGTGAAGATGAAGAGTGTTTTTCTCTTCAGCTGAGGCATGGCCTGCGGAAAGCGCTCCGTTTTACAAATTTCTATATAAAATACGTATTTTTATTTTTCACCAGACGGAGCAGCCCAGACGGCTGCTTTTTTGTTAGAACAGCCTGAGCTGTTCGTAGCGTGTCGTTTTGTACACCTTGCCTCTGCCTCCTGCGGCATCGCCTGCTCCGTGGAAATCAGAAGTTGTTACGCCGAGCAGTCTTACTTCCCGGCCGAGCGAGGCGATATGTTCCAGCTGTTCACCCAGCGCGGCAAGCAGCACCTCCTGATCGTCGGTCGGATCATCGAGCGTAGTCCGCCGGGTGATCTGCTTAAAATCATAAAATTTCACTTTCAGCACGACGCACTTCACACGGATCCGGTCCGCCTGCAGGCGGCTGAGCACCTGCTGCAGAAGGTCCTTTACGATAGGAAGCATGTCTTCATATTCGCTGATATTGTGCGGAAGCGTCGTTTCCCGGCCCATGGACTTGCGCTCCCGATAGGGATTGACTTCCCGTTCGTCAATGCCCCGGGAATTGTTATAAAATGTATGGCCGCGTTTGTGAAAAATACGTACCAGATCCTCTTCGCTCCACGTCAGCAGATCGGAGCCGTTATGCACGCCCATTTCCAGAAATTTTTCTTTTGTGGATTTTCCGACACCTCGGAAGTCACCGATCGGAAGCTCGCGGATAAAGGCGGGAGCTTTTTCGGGTGTCACTACGGTCAGACCGTCCGGTTTATCGTAGTCGGAAGCAATTTTTGCAAGGAATTTATTATAAGACACGCCGGCAGACGCATTCAGCCCGGTCTTTTCTTTGATTCTTTTTTTTATTTCACGTGCTACATACGTTGCCGAAGGGTAGCCCAGCTTGTTTTCCGTCACATCCAAATAAGCCTCATCAAGGGAAAGCGGCTCCACCAGGTCGGTTATTTCATAAAAAATATCCATAATCCCCTTGGAAACCTCCCGGTATTTCTGCATGTTACCCCGCACGAATACCGCCTGGGGACAGCGCTTATAGGCTTCATGGGAAGCCATCGCTGAATGAATGCCAAACGGTCTTGCTTCGTAGGAGCAGGTAGCCACCACTCCTCTGGAATGTGGGCTTCCCCCTACCACCACCGGCTTTCCGCGGAGTTCGGGACGGTCCCGCTGCTCGATGGATGCATAGAAGGCATCCATATCTATATGAATTATTTTCCGAATCGGAGAGGTATCCATGTTTTATCACCTTTTTTCCGTTTCCATATCGTTTCCTCCATTATATAGAGGGAATGCCATAAAAACAAACGCACGTTCGTTCTTGGCTTAAAAGGTAAATATTTCCTTTGTTCTTTATATAGTCCTTTGAATTTACCATTCTTTTAGGTAAGATAAGAGAAGTGGCAGTTTCATTATTATGAAAAATTGGGGCGTAAGTATGAAAAAAATTGGTTTTGTAGCATTATTAATCGTATTTATAGCTGTAATGGTATACGGGAAAATTCACTATGACCAGAAAATTGCTTCGACGGTACAGTCCGACGGAGAACATACAGAAGAAGAATCATCAGTATCGGGAGCAGAAACGACCGCAGCAAATGAAGCTCCTTTAGAAGGAGCGCAGGAAGAGTTCGGTCAGAAACTGCAGGAAAGCATGGATGCAGACGAAGAGCTTACGATTGTGCTCTCCGGATCCGGAGCGCTGGAGTCAGCAGAGGAAAATGTTCCTGCCCTGCTGCAGGAAAAGCTGCGAAGCTATTATGATACGGACAGCATAACGGTGCGTGCCTCCACTTTTGGAAGCAGCACGTCGCTGGAGGTCATGGCAGCCGATGGGGACGTAACGGCTGCCGGGCTGGAACCGGATGTGCTTGTGTTTGAACCATTTGTTCTCAACGATAATGGAGATGTCAGCGTAGAGGATACCCTCTTTAATACCAATGCTTTCGTGAACACGGTGGAAGCTGCCAATCCGGAAGCTGCCGTCTTTATACAGCCGCCGCAGCCGGTATACGAAGCAAGGTATTACATTGACCAGGTAGAAGCACTGCGGGCACATGCCGGGGAAAATAACCTGAATTACATCGATCATTGGGAAGCCTGGCCGGATACAGACAATGCAGACCTTGATGAAGAGTACTTAGAAGAAAACGGCGATCCATCTGCGGCCGGGCATGAACTTTGGGCCCAGGCGCTTACTGATTATTTCACGGGGGAAGAAGCTCTATAAATAAGCCAAATCTCCCGGGGACTGTGTGGTACACTGGAAATATTGAAAAGAGATACATAAAAGAATAGACAGCAGGAGTGTGTAAAATGGCAAAACGCAAGAAGGATCAAACCGGGCAGAACAGCCGTAAGCTGGTTACCTGGTTCAACAGCAAGTCACCAGTAGCTGAGCAGTACCGGACGATTCGGACAAACCTTCAGTATGCATCAGTTGATAATAATGTACAGACCATTGCAATTACATCAGCAGGTCCGGGTGAGGGCAAGTCAACGACAGTTGCAAATCTCGCCGTAACGATGGCCCAGCAGGGAAAGAAAACGATCCTTGTCGATGCAGACCTAAGGAAGCCGACGGTACATTACACGTTCCGCCGTACGAATACAAATGGGTTAATTAATGTGCTGGCCAACAAAGAACCTTTTCACACGTTTACCCAGAAAACCGAAGTGCCGGATCTGGATATTCTTCCAAGCGGACCGATTCCACCAAACCCGGCTGAAATTCTTGGCACGACGGCTATGGAGAATCTGGTAAACGATTTAAAGAAGGAATACGATATCATTTTATTTGATGCGCCGCCGGTACTGGCTGTAACGGATGTACAGGTTATATCAAAGTACTGTGATGGAACGATCCTTGTTATTAAAAGCGGAGACACAGAAAAAGATTCAGCTGTTAAGGCAAAAGAACTGCTTGAAGTGACAGGAGTGCCGATTCTTGGCTGCATTTTGAACCAGGTTAAAGGCATGGATCAGCGCTACTACTATTATTACGGGGAATCGTAATAATAATTATTGACAGATGGCTGCGAGTAATATAATATTTAACAAATCAACGCGTTTCTCTAATAGAGAAGCGCGTTTTTCTACGTCCCGGGACGTATTTATGGAAAATAAGCGTAAATGCATAGAAAAAAGGGTAAAGATAGACAGTAATTATTACTAGAAAAGGCAGCGTGATGAATATGATGAAAAGTCCCGGTCTTGCCGCCGTATTAAGTTTTTTAATTCCCGGCTTAGGGCAGATTTATAATGGACAGATTTTCAAAGGATTAATTATTATTGCAATTCAGGCCGTAAATATTCTTCTAATGGCTATCCTTATTGGATATGTTACCTACTTCATTTTCTGGGTCTATGCAATTTATGATGCTTACCGCAGAGCGGATAAGGACAACAAGCGGGCAGGCGCCAGGCGGTAACTATACAGAAAATTCTCTCCTTCTGCTGAAAGCAGGAGGGGATTTTTTGATAAGAAGGCATTAAAAAAATTGTAGTTGAGAGTATTTACAATAATTTATATAGAATGACCGGTACTACAGCAAAATAAATAAAGCACCGTTTAGCAGAAGCGGAGCCGTTTTCTTTTTGATAAACTAATAAAATAAATCAAAAAGGGGACACGGATATGGAAACAGAGAAGCGGCTGATGAGCGTAATCAATGCAGTAAAAGTTTTAAACTCTACCAGAGACCTGCCGGAAGTGCTGCATCAGCTGATTAAAGAAGTGCTGAATGTGATCGGCGGCGCCAACGCGGCCGTTCTATTTTTGTATGAAAGCCGTTCGAATACGCTTTATGCCCAAAGTGCCATTGGGTTTGATATGGAGCAGCTCCGGCATGTCCGCCTCGCCCCGGGGGAAGGAATGAGCGGGAAGACATTTGTGTCTCAAAAGGGAAATATTTTCTCTTCGCTCGATCATACAGTGGAAGGAATGAAAAATCTCACCGGCAATTCGGAACACTATTATGCCCGGTCCCTGGGGGAAATGGCTTATCCGGTGAGTGCGATCTGCGTGCCGATTATGTCCCGCGGAGGACAAATGTCTCGGGTACTGACAGTCGATATATTTGAAAAAGACAGGCAGTTTGATCAATCAGATCTGCAGCTGTTGGAAACCTTTGCCGGCCAGGCTTCCATCGCCGTTGAAAATGCCCGGCTTTTTTCACAGAATAAACGGACAAAACTTGTTCACGAAGAGCTCTCCAAAGTCTCTTTGGCCAAAGGAGGACTTAGTGATATTACAAAAGCACTGGCGGGGCTCATTCAGGAGAAAGTCGTGGTTTTTAATGAACGGACCGACGTGCTGGCGGTGTCGGATAAAGACGCGGCAGAAAAAGGGGAAGCTCTTAAAATAGAAGCCGGGCCGCTGTTAAAATATGCAATCAGCAGAAAAAGCTCCTCCACGAGCGAAGCGCTGCTGAACGGTAATCCCTATCTGACGTATTTTCTTCCTATACAGGCGGACGGACTCGTGCTCGGTCTGCTTGCTATTATTGTAGAAAAGGAGACGGTGTTTGATCCGCTCGATCAGTTTGCTATTGAACAGGCGATTACGATTTTTGCGATGGAAATGAACCGCCGGGATCGTTTTCTTGCAGAAGATTTTCATTATTCCGGTGCTGTACTCGAACAGCTGATTCACGCGCCTTACAATGAGCTTTCCTCCGACGCCCTGACGCGGCTTAATTTCCCGGAGCATGACCGTCATCATTACGCTGTAGTGCATCTCTATGTGAGAGACCCGCTGCTTCCTTTCCAGGAAGTAGGAGAAAAGAAAAAGCAGCTCATGCGCGTCATTTATAGGGAAATGGAAAGCTTTCCGTTTAAAACGCTCGTGTATGAACGAAATATGGAAGTGACATTTATGTTTACCGTATCTGCCTCCTCCTCGGAACAAAGCGTTTTTGATACGCTTGAGCCACTGTTTACTTCAATTATCCATTACGGCGGACAGGAGTGCGAGCTGAAAAGCCTCGCCGGATTTGGACAGGTGGTGGATAAACTGCAGAATGTTCATTTATCCTATCAAGACGCCAAACGCTGCGTGCAGTACCTGCAGACAGGAGAAGGAAGCCGGGCTCTTATGACATACCGGCAGCTCGGGCCGTACCGCCTATTTTTAAAAATGGAGCGAGGAGAGCTTCAGGATTACGCAGATGAGGTACTCGGACAGGTAGCCGAACATGACAGAAAACACGAAACCGAGCTCCTGAAAACACTCAAAGTTTATGTGGAATCAAATCAAAATATGGCGGCCAGTGCGAAGAAGCTGTATGTGCATGTGAATACCATTAAGTACCGCCTGCAGTCCATATACCAGCTGCTGCAGACGGATAAACTGGATGGCCGGGAGCTGTTTGAGCTGCAGCTGGGACTTCATATTCTCGAATACTTGAATACAAAATAATGAATTGGAGGTAATCGACAAACAATCACCCGAATGTTTGTTGGTTACCTCTATTTAATATTTGTTTGAATTATCTTATAGTTTTAACATTCAGACTTATTAAGGGAGGAATCGACATGGAGCCAATTTTTATAGCAGTCATCTTAGTCGCCATTATTGCTCTGGGAGAAGTGCTTTCTTTATCTTCCCGGGCGAAAATTCCCACCCTTCTTGTGGTGGTCGCTTCTGTTTTTATTCTGCTTCAGACAGGTATCCTGCCGGAATCATACATAGAGGCCTCGAATCTGGTAGCGTTCGGCGGTATGCTCGTGCCTGTTCTTATCGTTCATTTAGGCACGATGATTCCTCTTTCCGTTATTATTAAACAGTACAAAGCTGTATCGATCACGCTGATCGGTCTTATTATATCAGTGGCGGCGATGCTTGCCATTATTACGCCGCTGTTTGGATATGGCACGGCAGTAGCTGGAGCCGGACCTCTCACCGGTGGTATTATTGCTTATATTGTTACATCGGAAGGGCTGGCAGAAGCGGGCCTTATTACGCTGGCTGCTATACCGGTGGTTGTATTTACTCTGCAAAATCTGGTCGGCATGCCGCTGACTTCGATTCTGCTGAGTAAATATGCGCATACTATTCGGGAGGATATTCATAATGAAGAGTATATGACGGAAGGAGACGATGCTCTAGAGGAAAGTGCCCTCTCTGCAGATGAGCCGAAAAAGATGCTGTTTCCGGAGAAGTATATGAAAAGCAATTTCTTTCTGCTGTTTCTGCTGTTTATCGGCGGAGCCCTGGCTGTTTGGCTGGACGGCCTGACCGGAGTCAATAACAGTATTTGGGCACTGGCCATAGGTATTACAGGAGCGGCTCTTCGTTTTTATCCAGAGCGTACGATGGATAAAGCAAACAGTTCAGGAATTACGATGGTTGCGTTAATTGTCGTCGTCGTGAACTCGCTTGTCGGCGTTACGTGGGACCAGGTTGTTTCGTCCCTGCTGCCGGTTTTCTGCATCATCCTGATCGGTACAACCGGCCTGGTGCTGGGGGCTGTAATCGGCGGTAAATTGTTTAAGTGGAAGCCGACCAAGTCGATTCCTATTGTTCTGACGGCTCTATATGGATTCCCGGGTGATTATTTAATTGTAGAAGAAGTCAGCCGCAGTGTCGGACGCAATGAGGCGGAACAGAAGCGGATCATGAACGAGCTCGTTGCCCCGATGCTGATTGGAGGATTTACCTCTGTAACGGTAGGTTCTATCGTTATTGCAAGTATTCTTATTCAGACGATATAAAGGAGCGGATCTGACATGAGCTTTACTATTATTAAAAATGGAACGCTGATCGATGGGACAGGGACTGCCCCTATCGAGAATATTTCGGTGTTGATTAAAAATAACCGTATCGAAAAAATAGGCACAGACTTACAGATTCCGGAAGATACTGAAGTTATTGATGCAGGCGGCAAATATATTCTTCCCGGCCTGATTGATACCCATGTGCATATGGCCCTGCAGATTAAAAACGTTCAGGAATCGATTTTAACTCCATTTTCCTACCGTTTTTATGAAAGTATCCACTATTTAAAACGCACGCTCAACACAGGTATTACCTCCGTCCGCGATGCAGGTTTTGCAGACGTAGGAATGAAAAAGGCCGTTGAGGACGGTCTTGTGGAAGGGCCACGGATGCAGGTGAGCATCAATCCGCTTACTATTACCGGCGGCCACGGCGATAATTGGAACCATTCCGGCGTGGATACGACGCCGCAGACGTATCCCGGTATGCCAAACGGCATTTGCGATGGAAAAGAAGAAGTACGTAAAACAGTACGGGAAATGCTTCGTGCCGGAGCGGACGTCATTAAAGTGCACGCGACCGGGGGCGTGACGAGTCCGACCGATCATCCGGAATTTACGCAGTTTTCCCGTGAAGAACTGGAAGTAATGGTAGAGGAAGCGAAGTTCCGCAAAGGAGTCAAAGTGATGGCCCACGCCCAGGGGGCGGAAGGAATTAAAAACGCGATCCGGGCCGGGATTTATTCGATTGAACACGGTATTTATATTGATGATGAAGTCATAGAGCTGATGCTCGAGAACGGTACGTTCCTTGTGCCGACGCTGCTTGCACCGCTGTCGGTTCTGGAAGCGGGGGAAACCGATGATTCCATGGCACCTTATGCCGTGGAAAAATCAAAGCAGGTGTTCGAAACCCACAAAGCAAGTATCGCCAAAGCCTATAAGGCAGGCGTCAAAATTGCGATGGGAACGGATGCCGGTGTTATGGCGCATGGAACAAATCTGCGTGAGCTCGGGCTTATGTGCGATATAGGCATGACGGAAATGGAAGCTGTTGTGGCTACTACAAAGACCGCGGCAGAATGTCTCGGCTGGGAAAAAGAGCTGGGTACAATAGAAACGGGCAAGATTGCGGATGTGATTCTCAGCAGAACGAACCCGCTCGAGAATATCCGGTCGTTGGAACAAAGCGAAACGATCTGCTTTGTAATGAAAGACGGAAAGATTTACAAAAACCAAAAGTAGCAGGTGAGGGCATGCAGACAGAGAACTGGGATTTATATAAAAAACTGCTCAAAGACTACAGTATGGAGTATTCCTATGATGGCATCAGTGGAGAAAGGCTGGCTTCCCGCCTGCACGCTCTTTCTGAAATCGGATTGACCGAAAGCGGGGGCAGCCGACGCCTCGGCTTTTCCAAAGAGGAAAGGCAGGCAAAGGACCTGGTGATCAGCTGGATGAAAAAAGCAGATCTTGCTGTGTCGGAGGACAGTGCCGGTAATGTATTCGGACGTCTGGAAGGCAGGGACCCGGACCTTCCCGCGCTTTTGAGCGGATCTCACGTAGACAGCGTGCCGGAGGGCGGGCACTTTGACGGTCCGCTCGGCGTCCTGTCGGCGCTCGAAGTGGCAGAGGCATGGAAAGAGATGGGGTATCAGCCAAAACGAAGCTATGAAGTGGTAATTTTTACAGATGAAGAAGGAGCACGATTTAATAATGGTTTAACTGGAAGCCGCGCCATGACGGGTGAAATTGATCCATCTATTCAAAGCGGACTGACTGATCAGGAAGGAAGAGAGTTTGCGGAGGTCCTGGCAGATACTGGTCTGACGGAAGAAGGTTTTTATAAGGCAGAACGAAACCTTTCCGAAGTTGCGGCTTTTGTAGAAGTGCATATTGAACAGGGTGTCCGCCTGGAGCAGGAAAATCTTCCTGTCGGAATTGTCTCCGGGATCGCCGGGCCGAGCTGGCTGGAAGTTGTCTTTACGGGAAGTGCCGGACATGCTGGTAATACCCCCATGGGGGAGCGGCGGGATGCTCTTGTCGCTGCCGGAGAATTTGTGAGGAATGTGCCGGATATACCGGTCAGCGTTAGCGGTACAGCGGTAGCCACAGTAGGGAAGCTGAAGGTATTTCCAAACGGGGCGAACGTCATACCCGGCAGGGTGGAGATGGTTGTTGATATCCGCGACATTGAGGAGGAAACAAGAGACGAAGTCGTCCGGCGCATCATGAAGGCAGCTGAGAATGCGGCAGCTCTTTATAATGTTGAATGCACGCAGCAGCAGACGTTAAAGGTGAAGCCGGTACCGATTGCCGAAAATCTAAAATACCTGCTGCGCGAAGCGCTGGAATCACGCCGGCTTCGGCCGGTGGAAATGCCGAGCGGAGCCGGGCATGATGCTATGATCGTCGGGCACTATCTGCCTGCGGCCATGCTGTTTGTCCGAAGCAAAGACGGCATCAGCCACAATCCGGCGGAATGGACTTCGTTAAATGACGGGGTCCAGGGCGTGCATGTATTGAAAAAGTATATCGAATCAATGGATCAATAAAAAAACTCCGCAGCCTTTTTTGGGCCGCGGAGTTTTTAAAACAGATGAGAATACTATTTTATTTCTTAATGGTATAGTTTAGTCACGCCTTGGGCTTCTCTTAGTTTATCGGGTGTAACGTCATTTCCAAGCGGATCTTTCACCGTTGTCTGAAGCAGGGTCGCATCACAGGCGCCCCGGACGGCTTGAAGGTACTCTTCACGAAGCTGCCTCTGCTCGGCTTTTTCTTCCGCACTGAGTCCCGTCCTTTTGGATTTGTTGGCTAATTCGTTAATTCTCGGTAAAACAGCAATCATGTGAATTCCCCTTCCTTTTTGTTTATACCCTTACCGGGTATATGTTAATTATAATAGATAAATCCGTAAAATGCAATACATAGGAAGCTGAGGAGATTTTTGCTATACTATCCGTAATAAAACAAAGGAGGCAGGCAGATGGAAACAGTAGCAAAAGAAAATATGTTTTACAGCTTCTCCAAAGACCGGGAAGCAGCTGTAACGGTTCCTTCCGGAACAACGCTCACTCTGGAAACATATGATTGTTTTGAAAATCAGGTAACAGAAGAAGGGGACAATTACGGAGAGATCGACTGGGACCGGATTAATCCGGCTACAGGACCGGTTTACATAGAAGAGGCGGAGCCGGGTGACTGCCTCAAGGTGACGATTGATAAAATTGAACTCGCAGACTACGGCATGATGGCAGTAGGTAAAGGGCTCGGCGTAATGAAAGAGGAAATGGAGGACCTTATATTTAAAAAGATACCCCTCCGGCAGAACAAAGGTGATTTCGGCTATGGCATCTCCCTGGATCTGAACCCAATGATCGGTGTGATCGGCGTTGCCCCTGAAGGCGAAGCCGTCTCCAATGGCACTCCCGGAGACCACGGCGGCAATATGGACAATAAAAAATAGAAGAAGGAGCCGTGCTTTATTTTCCCGTTTCCACACAGGGGGCTCTTTTCGGCCTCGGGGACATGCATGCAGCTATGGGGGACGGTGAAGTCGGGGTGACCGGCATTGAAGCTGCAGGACGTGCAACGGTTACTTTTGAAGTGATTAAAAACAAACAGCTGTCTATGCCGCTTCTGGAAAACGAAACAGAGATTGGTGTGATTTCTTCGGCTTCCACGCTTGAAGAGGGGATTCACCGCGCGACTTCTTTTTTAGCCGGCCTGTTAGCACGGGAAAGTGACATGGACAAAAACAATGCCGTCATGTTTCTAAGCGCCGCCGGCCAGGTTGAAGTCTGCCAGGTGGTCGATCCTCTGGTTACGGTACGGATGATGCTGCAGAAGAAAGACCTCGAACCGCTGAATATCAGCTTTCCTTAATAGTGAAGTAAACCTGCCTGCAAAAAGGCAGGTTTTTTTAATGCTTTTTTCAGGTTAAAATACATATATAGGAAATAATGACAGTGATTGAAAAGGAGAACCTAATGAAGACATGGAAGGTTTTATACACTATCTTTGCTGTTACAGGTGGTACTTTGATTTTACTTGATCTGGGAAATGTCATTGTGCTGACGCAAAATGCCAACTTATTTCTAGGAGGATTTCTGCTTGTTTTTGGACTCATATTGCAGATTATCGAGGGAAAACAAAAGGACAAAGAAGAAGATGAGGCCCATATGGAAGAAAAAAAAAGGAAAGAGACCGTTATTTCGAGAATGAATATAGTGCTGAGAAAAATGAATAGAAGACGCTGGAGGGGATAGTATCGAAAGGAAACGCGCAGTTATTACGGGAGTGAGTCATAATAACGGAATTGGAGCTGCGATATGCAGAGAGCTGGCAGCTAAAGAAATAGATATTTTTTTCGTTTACTGGCAGAGCGAAGACGGGTTTGCCGCCGGATTCGAACAGGAAATGCTGGACGCAGGTGTTTCCTGCAGAAGCATGGAACTTGATCTGGCGCTGCCGGATGCGGCTGAAACGCTGCTCGATGCCGTCTACACAGCATGCGGGCCTCCGGATATTCTCGTTAATAATGCAGCCTATTCTACAAGAGACGGCTATGAGAACCTTACAGCGGAAACGATCGACCGCCATTATGAAGTGAACATGCGTACAACAATGCTTTTGAGCACTATGTTTACAAGGCGGTTCCAGGGATCGGAAGGCCGGATTATTATCATGACTTCTGGGCAGGAACAGGGTCCTATGCTTGGAGAACTGGCGTATATCGCTACGAAAGGCGCTCTTTCTGCATTTACCCTCTCTTTTTCGGCAGAAGCAGCGCCGCTTGGCATCACGGTCAATGCCGTAGATCCTGGTCCCACAGACAGCGGCTGGATGGATGAGCAGACGAAAGCACTGCTTGAACCTAAATTCGGGCGCGGCCGTCTTGGCAGGCCGAGAGATGCGGCCCGCCTGGTAGCTTTTCTGGCCGGGGAAGAGGCTTCCTGGATTACCGGCCAGGTTATTCATTCGGAAGGAGGATTTCTTCGCAGCTGAAGAAATCCTTTTTTACTTTTAGAGAATTTTTTTCAGTGCGGAAAGTGCTTACCCTGTCAGGCTTTTTTTGTATATACATGTTTGATGATAAAAAAAGTGCTTGCATAAATTGTAAGCGTTTTCTATAATGAAATTTATACAAACCGAAACGTTTTGGAGGCTGAGAGAAAATGGTCACAATCAAAGATATTGCAAAAGCTGCCAACGTTTCTGTTACCACCGTTTCCAGAGCCTTGAACGGGTACGATGACGTAAATGAAAAAACGCGGCAGCGTATTAAAGACGTCGCCGAAAAAATGCAGTACAGCCCGAATATGACAGCAAGGCGTCTGGTGACGAACAAGTCAAGCACGATTGGACTGCTTACGTCCAGTTCATTTCCATCCAATCCGAAAGATACGTTTACAATGGATGTAATTTCCGGCGTAAACGAGTACGCAAGCTACGCTGATTATGACATGATCCTGTTTCAATCAGAATTTGCTAAGCGGCAGGGTAAAACATACCATCAGCTCTGCAGCGAACGCCAGATTGAAGGCGTTATTTCACAGGGTCTTGCACATGGTGATGCGTTTCTTCAACAGATGGAAGAAAGCAGTGTACCATGCGTTTTCATTGATCACCCTGGAGAGAATGAAACAACCAGCTTTGTATCTGCAGATAACGCGGCAGGCGCAAGAGAAGCGGTACGTCATTTGGTATCACTTGGACATCGGGAGATAGCTTTCATTAACGGGGATGACGAAGCTTACATAAGTCTCGAGCGCATGAAAGGCTACAAAGAAGGTCTTCAGGAAGCAGACATTGTTTTTAATGAAAAGAAAGTCAGGCTTGCTTATTTTAATGAAGAAGAAGCCTGTGCGAGATCGATTGAACTGCTCGAGGAATTCCCTGAAATTACAGCTGTTTTCTGTTCGAGTGATCTCATGGCAATGGGTGTAATGAGGGCAGCACAGCAGCTGGGTTACCAACTTCCAGATGAATTATCGGTAGTCGGCTATGATAACCTCGTTATTTCCCAGTACACGACCCCTGCACTGACCACGGTGCATCAGGACAAATACAAAATGGGAAATACTGCTGCGGAACTTTTAATTAACCGGCTGCAGGGTAAGGAGACGAAGACGAGAGTGATTATACCAGGATCCCTGCTCGTCAGAAAATCCACCTGTCCGCCAAGACGTTAAACGGGGGACAGATACAAACATAATCCGAAACGTTTTGGAAACAATGTGAGAAAAAAACAGGGAGGGTTTGCGATGAAAGTATTACCTGTAGCAATGGCCGGTGTACTCGTTTTTCTTGGCGGGTGTTCCTCCGTTGCACAAAATATCGGAGGCGGTGAAGAGGAAGTAACCCTTACGTACGCCCGCGGTACCGATACTACTCCGGCGACTGATGCCATGCTTGCCGCATTTGAAGAACAAAATCCCAATATTAATGTAGAAGTAAGGGAGATGCCGCCTGACAGCGGGGCAGCACACAATCAGTATGTCACGCTTATGAGCAGCGGCAGCCCGGAGATCGATATCTTTGCGTCTGATGTGGTCTGGCCGGCTGAATTCGGGCAGGCAGGGTATGTACTGCCGCTTGACCGGTTGATTGAAAGAGACAACGTGGATCTGGATGCCCATTTTCCGGCAACGATTGAATCCGGTTCGTTAAATGGCCGTCAGTATGCCCTGCCCTCTTATACAGATGCAGGTATCCTATACTACCGTACGGATATTGTAGAAGAACCTCCGGAAACCTGGGACGAGCTTGGAACAATGGCACTTGATCTGCAGGGAGAAGGCGGAACGAGCTTCGGATTTGCTACACAGGCTTCACAGTATGAAGGACTTGTCACTACCTCAATGGAATATATCAGCGCCTACGGCGGTCAGGTTATCAACGAAAACCAGGAAGTCGTCGTTAATTCTCCGGAAGCAATTGCCGGTATTGAAAAAATGGTGGAAATGATGCAAAGCGACTATGTTCCTAACAATATTCTTAATTTTCAGGAAATCGAAACAGAAAATGCCTTTTTGGAAGGGAATACGGTCTTCGCAAGAAACTGGCCGTATATGCTTTCTACGTCTACGGATCCCGAAATATCACAGGTGCCTGATAATGTCGGTATAACCGCCCTGCCTTCAGGTCCGGAAGGAAATGCATCTTCATTAGGGGGCTGGTCGACAATGATTAATAAGAGCTCTGAACATATTGAAGAATCCTGGGAACTGGTTAAATTTTTAAGCAGTGAAGAAGGACAGAAAATTGGTGCGTTGGAAGGAGCCAGAGCTCCGACGATTGAGAGCCTTTACGAGGACGAAGAAGTAACCGCCGCCAACGAACTGTTTGCTGACCCGGTATTCCAGGAAACTTTGGATAATGCGGTAGCACGGGGTAACCGGAATTTATCCGGAGGTATCCGACATTATGCAGATTGAACTTTCAAGTGCAGCGGCAGGAACGATTACAGCAGAAGAGGCAGCTGCAAACATGGAAAGAAAAATGAAAGCAGCATTTGCCGAGTAAAGGAATAGGGGGACCTGACATGGCTAAAAAAGACAAAAAGAACAAACGACCGTTTCAGCTCAGCGAAAAACAGCTGGGCTACACAATGATTGCGCCTTCTATTATATTAATTCTGCTGGTCGTTATCTGGCCGATTATGCTCTCGGGCTGGAACAGTCTTTTTGATTACCGATTGAATGATCCGACCCGCTCTGAGCGGATTATGTCCGAAAGTCTGAACATGGAAACGTATGCCGATAACCGCTACTTAATTGAACAATCGGTTACCGAGCTGAGTGATCTGGAGCCGGAGGCAGCGGCCGATCTCGAAGCCGCTGAAGCGACGGCGGATGAATACCATGAAGCCTTAATGGAAGATGAAGCTATGCAGGAGCAGTATAACGAAGTCAACAACCGCCTGGAAAATTTTGAACCTATTTCAAGCGGACTGCTTATTGCATCGCTTGACGGCGACTGGGGAAGTGAATTTAACCAGGCGCTCAGCACACATATCGATACGATCCGGTCCTATCAGGAAAATCTGGGTGAAGAAGAAGCCGTCGAATTTGGTTACATGGCGTCTCAGCTCGAAGGCCTGCAGGGGTCGGTACTTGACTCCAATTTCGTCGGGGCCGAGAACTATGCCCAATACTTAACAAACGCAAGAACGTGGACCGCTATGGGTAATACCGTTGTTTTTACGGTTGCATCGGTCGGTTTTGAACTTATTCTCGGCTTGAGTGTCGCGATTTTAATTAACAGAGCTTTTAAAGGAAGAGGACTTGTCCGGACAGCGGTTCTGGTACCATGGGCCATTCCGACGGCGGTGGCTGCGATGATGTGGAGTTATTTATATGACGGGCAGTCGGGAATAGTTGCTCATTATATGGCACAGCTTGGCATCATTTCCGACCCCGGGGTTCTGCTTACAACCGCAGGCGGTTCCATGTTCTCCATTATTTTAGCGGATGTCTGGAAAACGACGCCTTATATGGCACTGCTGCTGCTCGCCGGCCTGCAGACGATCCCAAGGTCTTTATATGAAGCCGCCGAAGTAGACGGTGCCAATAGATGGCAGCAGTTTGTAAGCGTTACGCTGCCGCTTTTAAAACCAGCCATTCTTGTTGCCCTTCTTTTCAGAACGCTGGATGCGTTCCGGGTATTTGACCTGATTTACGTTCTGACAGGCGGCGGCCCGGCCAACGCGACAGAATCTATTTCTGTTTACGCCTATAAAGCTCTGTTTGAGCAGCAGAATTTTGGTGCAGGTTCAGCCTTATCCGTTATTGTCTTTGTCAGCGTCGCCATTATCAGCGTTATTTTTGTGAAAATGATCGGCTCTGACTTATTTGCAGAACGAACCAAACGATAGAATACCGACAGAAAGGTGTGGAAGGCAGCGATGGAAAAAAAGGCAGGCATTGGTTTTTATATCTTCCTGGTTCTCTTTATTTTCCTGGTTATGTTTCCTTTTTTATGGGTGTTCCTTACTTCTGTGAAGCCGCCTAATGAAATTTTTGGAAATTTTAACTGGTTTACTCCGAATATGAACTTTGACTCTTACGTGTCTGCAATCACGACACGGCCATTGTTTCAATATATGTTAAACAGTTTTGTCGTATCGGGAGCGACTACGATTCTCTCCCTGGCATTTGCCTCTTTTACGGCCTATGCAGTAACAAGACTTCCTATCAAAGGGAAAGGACTGATTCTGGGGCTGGTTCTTGCTTCATCCATGTTCCCGCAGATTGCTATCCTGTCCCCGATTTTTAACTTTGTGACGGATGCAGGTCTTCGCAACAGCTACCTGGGGTTAATTATTCCCTACATTACGATCAGTCTTCCGCTTGCTATCTGGATTCTGGCGACTTTTTTCCAGAAGATCCCGATTGAGCTGGAAGAATCTGCTAAGCTGGACGGGGCAACGCCTTTCCAGACGTTCAGAAAAATTATTCTGCCCCTTGCTGCCCCGGGCGTATTCACAACTGGAATTCTTGTTTTTATTGCGGCATGGAATGAGTATTTATTTGCGCTTGCCATCAACACAGACGACTCCTGGAGGACGATTCCGGTCGGAATTTCCTTTTACCAGAGTGAATATACGGTGCCATGGGGAGACATTACAGCCGCAACGGTTATCGTGACCATTCCAATCGTTATTCTCGTTTTAATTTTCCAGCGCCGCATTGTGGCTGGATTAACGAGCGGATCTGTGAAAGAATAACATCATAAGAGTCAAAAAATACTAACTATTTAAAAGGGGTTTTGCATGATGGGTAAATTAAAAATTGGCATCGTTGGTTGCGGAAGCATCGCCAGAGAGCGGCATATTCCGGAATATCTCGCTGGAGGTGAAGTAGAAATCGTGGCTGTCTGCGATCTGGTGGAAGCGCGGGCTCAGGAAGTAGAAACAAAATTTAACATTTCCGTGCATACGTACACCGATTATCAGGAAATGCTGAAGCAGGAACCTTCTATTGAAGCCGTCAGCGTATGTACACCTAACTACATGCATGCCCCTGTGTCAATAGCTGCTCTTGAGGCGGGAAAGCACGTCCTCTGCGAAAAGCCGATGGCGACCTCCTCGCAGGAGGCCCAGGATATGATAGAAGCTGCGGAGAAAAGCGGCACTAAGCTGATGATTGCTCATAACCAGCGGCTTGTTCCTTCCCACGTAAAAGCAAGAGAATTGCTGGAAGAAGGAGCTCTCGGAAAAATTTACAGCTTCCGTACGGTATTTGGCCACGGCGGCCCGGAAGGCTGGAGCATAGATGGCGCGGACAGCTGGTTTTTCCGGAAAGAAGAGGCTTTTATCGGCGCTATGGGAGACCTTGGTGTTCATAAATCCGATCTGATCCAATTTCTTTTTGATGAACCTGTGGCAGAAGTTGGAGCATTTGTAGAAACTGTGGCAAAAGAAAATACGACGGTAGACGATAACGCCGTCTGCGTGCTGAAAATGGAAAGCGGCATTGTCGGAACGCTCACAGCGAGCTGGTCCTACAAGCCTTTTGAAGACAACGCCACCGTGATCTACGGTGAAAAAGGCATGCTCCGCCTGGAAGATGATCCACAGTACTCTCTAATTGCTGTCTATACCTCAGGGGAAACGATGAGCTATGACCTTGGTGGTATCCAGACAAACGCTGGGGGCGGCATGGAAAATACGGGCATTGTAGACGCATTTGTTGAAACGGTGGTAAAAAACACACCTATTCCTATTACAGGAGCGGACGGCAAACGCGCATTGGATGTTATTCTGGCAGCACTTGAATCAAGCATGGAAAAAACCATCACATCGGTAAGAAAGGCAGGCGTCACGCAATGAAGATAGGCGTATTCACCGTACTATTTAATAATGATTCATTCGAAGGTATGCTGGACAAAGTAAAAGCCGCCGGTCTGGACGCGGTAGAGCTTGGCACAGGAGGTAATCCAGGAAGCGCCCACGTTGATCTGGACGGTCTTCTTCAAAATGAAGATAAGCGTAAACAGTTTCAGGAAGCACTCGACATGCGCGGTTTGTCCGTGAGTGCCTTCAGCTGTCATTCCAATCCGATCGCGCCGGACAAGGCTTATGCGAAGGAATCAGATGATGTGTTCCGCAGAACAGTACAGCTGGCTGAAATGCTTAATGTTCCCGTTGTAAATAATTTTTCCGGGGTGGCAGGCGCTGATGACAATGCCACGCTTCCGAACTGGCCGGTTGCTCCATGGCCGCAGGAATACAGCGATATTTACAATTGGCAGTGGGAGAAAAAGCTGATTCCCTATTGGAAAGAAGCGGGGGCGTATGCAAAAGACCACGGTATTAAAGTAGGCATTGAGCCGCACGGTGGTTTTCTCGTGCATACGCCGTACACCGTGCTGAAGCTCCGCGACGCTACTTGTGATGCAGTCGGGGCCAACTTTGATCCGAGTCATATGTGGTGGCAGGGTATCGATCCAGTCGCAGCGATTAAAATTCTTGGAAAACAAGATGCGATTCACCACTTTCATGCAAAAGACACCCATATTGACTGGGACAATGTAAACATGTACGGGTTGACAGACATGCAGCCTTATCAGAATGTGCAGGAGCGGGCCTGGACTTTTCGTTCCGTCGGATGCGGCCACAGCCTGCAGGAATGGAGCGACATGATTAGTACGCTCCGTAAATTCGGCTATGACCACACCGTCAGTATCGAACATGAAGATCCATTGATGAGCATTTCGGAAGGATTTCAGCGCGCCGTTGACAATCTGCATAGTGTAAATATTGTAGAAAAACCATCCGATATGTGGTGGGCATAATAATAAACTCCCTTCTGCCAAAATGCAGGAGGGAGTTTATTTTTAACTATATTAATATGAAGAAACTTGATTCTTTCAGGCATGATTATTGTAAACAGACGCCCGTTTTTTCCGGTGTTCTTTGCGGGCCGGGGCAGAATCGAAAAGCCGTTGTTCTTCTTCGGTTTCCGGAGATACGCCGGGCACGGGAATAGGATCTCCGTTTTCATTAACAGCCACCATAGTCAGGAAGGATTCGGTCGTAAGTGCAGTGGTGCCGGTTGTTACATCAATAGACTGTACTTTCACATATACTTCCATGGAGGTTCTGCCTGTCGCTGTAACAAAAGCCTCCAGCTCGAGGATATTTCCAACCTTCGCGGCCGAAACAAAGTCGACGGAGTCGATAGAAGCGGTTACGACAATACTGTTTGCATGTTTCATCGCTGCAATAGCGGCGATTTCATCAATGTAGGCCAATACTTTTCCGCCGAATATGGACTCCAGATGATTCGTATCCGGAGGGAGCACCAGGCGGGTCTGGGTGGAGCGGGAACGATTCACAGCACTAATATTGGGCATATAGGTTCTCCTTTAATATATGAATGTTAAGTAAAGTTTATAAGAAAACAAACAAGATGGCAAACAGTGGAAAAACAAAAATATACCAATTTAAGGTAAATATTAAAGCTTATATTTAAAAAAAATAAAAGCAATATTGTTAATTTGTAAATTTTATAGATCTGTTATACATATTTTTTTATTACTGGTATGTCAGTGGTTCTGGAGATTATATAACATATTTTTTTCAATGGGCAGAATAATAGAAGATTAAATGCTGGACAAAAGGGTAATGGTGCTTAATAGGATAATAAAAAGATGAAGGACGGTGCATTCAATTGGCTGAAAATAATAGCAGCAACAAAGTTACTTACGCATTAATGGCTGTAGGCAGCCTGGTAGGCGGGGCCCTGCCGATGGTCAGCAGAGAAAAACTAAAAGACTTCAAAAGAAAAAAGAA
Source organism: Sinobaca sp. H24 (assembly GCF_023845525.1). Lineage (NCBI taxonomy): Bacteria > Bacillati > Bacillota > Bacilli > Caryophanales > Sporolactobacillaceae > Sinobaca > Sinobaca sp. H24. The sequence goes on along the minus strand of NZ_JALBWT010000039.1, from coordinate 20,325 downwards.
GACGCGAAAGAAAATATGAAAGACAAAAAGAATCCTAAAACAAAAACAGCTACAATTAAAAAAAGCGATGACGCTAAAAAGAAACCTTCCAGTAAGGACAAAGAGAATGGAGAGAAAGAAAACGTGAAAAAACCAGCAGCTAAAGCAAAAAAAGGTACAGAGGATACAAAGAAAGCCGTAAAGAAGAAATCATCAGGAGCAAAGGACAGCACGAAAAGCACGGCTAAAAAAGCAAAAAATGGGGCAGGCAAAACAGCTGAGAAAGCGAAAAAGGCAGCTCCTAAGCCGGTAAAGAAAGCTGTTGATAAAACAGAAAAGACAGCTAAGAATGCAAAAAAAGCGAAAAAGGCTAATGATGCAGCAGCATCTGCTTCAGCTCTTCCGGATAAAGTGAAATCATCACTTGGAACAGCTAAAAACAAAGTGGGCGGCGGCCTTGTTGCAGCTAAAGGCAAAGTCGGAGAGTCCATGGTAAAAGCCGGCCAGAAAATCCAGGGCACAGAAGAAGAGGAAGAAAAAAAGGGCGGTTTCTTCAAAAAAAAAAATTAAAAAATAAAGAGAAGAAAGCCAAAGAAGCTGAAGAACAAGAGCGTCTCGATGCCGAATCAGAAGAAGACGAAGAGCACGAAGTTTTCGATGAAGATACGGAATGGCTTGAGGAAGAAGAAGTAGAAGAAGAAAAGTATGATGGTTATGAAGATGAAGAAGTAGAAGACGACGACGATGATGATGATGATGAAGTAGAAGATGAAGAAGATGATGAAGAAGATGAAGAAGATGATGATGAAGATGATGATGAAGAAGATGATGATGAAGTAGAAGATGAAGAAGATGAAGACGAAGATGATGAAGAAGATGATGATGAAGATGATGATGAAGAAGATGATGATGAAGTAGAAGATGAAGAAGATGAAGATGAAGTAGAAGATGAAGATGAAGATGAAGAAGATGATGATGAAGTAGAAGATGAAGACGAAGATGATGAAGAAGATGAAGATGAAGATGATGATGAAGAAGATGATGATGAAGTAGAAGATGAAGATGAAGAAGATGATGATGAAGTAGAAGATGAAGACGAAGAAGATGAAGAAGATGAAGATGATGATGAAGTAGAAGAAGATGAAGAAGATGAAGTAGAAGAAGATGAAGATGATGATGAAGTAGAAGAAGATGAAGAAGATGAAGTAGAAGAAGATGAAGAAGATGAAGAAGAAGATGAAGACGAAGATGAAGAAGATGAAGAAGATGAAGAAGTAGACGAAGAAGACGAAGACGAAGATGAAGAAGTAGACGAAGAAGATGATGAAGACGAAGAAGATGAAGAAGATGAAGTAGAAGAAGACGAAAAAGAAGAGCAGCCTAAAAAAGCCTCTTTTAAGAAGCCGAATCGCATTAAAAAGCCTGCACCAGGTAAAACGCAGCAGCAGCTCACCGAACAGGAAACAGATGAAGACAACAAATCAGTAACAAAAAAGAGCCTACAAAAAAACACCGTGCTGCCGCTTCAGGCAAGTCAGCGGAGGGCAGTAAAAAAACATCTTCTTCATCTGCGGGTAAAAAACAGCCAGCCGCTAAATCAGATTCGAAAAAAAAAGTAGCGACGACGCCATCGAAAAAGTCGAAGCCTACTTTAAAGAAGAAGTAGCAGAACCGTTTCAAACAATCTCGGCCACCGACCGCAAAAACGGCTGGAAGGTTCGCTTAGAGGTCGTGGAATCAGAAGAAAAGCAGGACAATAAGGTGATAAAGAACATTGTACTGTATGATGCGAACATTAACGATAACCTTAATATAACCTCTTACCGCAGGATTTCTGAGCGTTCTACGGAGATACCGGAACTTTCATAAAAAACGATCCGAATGAACTAGATTAACAAACTACTCAACGGGTATGATAATAGAGCAGCATGCATACTCAGCTGAGTAAGCTTTAACCACGAGAGGTGGTGGTGCACTATATGGCAGACTGGAAGAAAAATAAGAATCTCAAGCGCTTTGCGTTAATGAATTCTAATTATTTAACAGAAGGCGCCGAGAAAGAGAAGCGGAGAACCTTTGATATTGCAAATAAAGATGATTCTTCCAGTTCCTCAGATGAAGAAAGCTTTATGGACAAAGCGAAAGATAAAGCCAAAGATCTGGTACCGGGAACATTTTCTGATACAAAAGAAGATCAGCCGAAGGAAGAAAACGAAGACAGCAGTGAAGACACTTCTCTGCTGGATAAAGCAAAAGACAAACTCTCATCTAATAAAGACGACAGTGAAGAGGATAAGGAAGAAGACCCTTCGCTGCTGGATAAGGCAAAAGACACTCTGGCATCCGATGATTTAAAAGATGTGAAGAAACGAGTGGAAAACGTAACCGACGGCAAGCCGCTGGAAACAGTAAAGGATCTTGCCTCCGGTGATAAAAGTGCAATCAACGATGCGAAAAAAGAAGCGATTGGGTTCGCCAAGGACGAAGCAAAAAATCATCCGAAAGCGCTGAATGCAGCTGCCGCTTCCGTCATTGGTAAAAAATTCTACGATACGTTTGAAAAGATGCGTATCGCTAAAGAAGAAGCCCAGGAAAAAGTCGCCGAATTAAAAGAAAGTCTGGAAGACGCCGGTGAAGAAGCGAAAGAAAAGCTGGATGAATTTGCTGAAGAATTCCAGGACAAAGCAGCGGATGCTAAAGACGAATTAAAAAATAACTCGCTCACCGGCGATAATGACTCGAAGGGAGGGAAAAAAAAGAAGAAAGGCTCCACTATTAAGGGAGCCAGTGACATTAAAGGAATGAAAGACATCCATAAAGGCGTCAGTGACATCAAGGATACAAAGACATCAAAGGAACTGACAAATTAAAGGGTGTCAGCGATATCAAGACATCAGCAAGCAACCTCAAGAGCAGTACGGACCTCAAAGGAGCAGACAGCATCAAGAGTGCCCATAACATCAAAGCGCCAAAGATATCAAAGGCATAAAAGATATTAATACTTTCACTTAAAGGAGTGACGCAACAATGGCAACATTGGAAAGAAACTCAGATTCTTCAAGCTTGGCAGAAGTTATTGACCGTATTTTGGACAAAGGTATCGTAATCGACATTTACGCTAAAATCTCGCTCGTAGGTATTGAACTTATAACAATTGAAGCTCGTATCGTAATCGCCAGCGTAGACACATGGTTGAGATATGCTGAAGCAGTCGGCCTGCTTAGAGACGATGTACAAGGTGAAATAGACGAAGATGCGGATGTAAGCGACCGTTCCAAGCAGCTTAACTTCGCATAATAGTACTTGAATAAACCCAACCCTCCCATACGCGCATGCGTATGGGTTCTGGGTTTATCACCATAATAGATAAAGCCGCAGGCGGAAAGCAGGGATAGCCATGGAAGAATTACTACAAAAAGTAACAACTTTTTTTGAAAATTATGTACTTCCCCCTTTTAAGATAACGTCCGTTATCAATCACGATGAAGGATGGGATGTAGAAGTAGAAGTAATTGAAGAAAGCGAATATATGAAAAAGTATGCGAAAGACCAGCTTTTAGGTGTATATGAAGCAAACTTGATAAGAATAAAGAAGTTGTATCATTTCAGCGCGTGAGCCTTCGTCCAAGAAGCACGCCGTTAGATAAAGCAGAAGGGAGATAACACGGATGCCTGCGAGAACAACGGAAGAACAGTCGAAGAGTAAAACAGAGGAAGAAACCAACAGCCCGAAAAGCAAAGCAAATACCTCGTCATCCTCCAGCAGAGCAAAAGCAGCTCGTCATCCTCATCCAGTACGAAGAACAGTTCGTCTGCTTCAGCTAAATCATCTCCATCAAACAGCTCGAAAAATACAGACACCAGTAGTAAAAAGAGCGACTCTTCTGATAAGAAGGAAGCAGTATATGATGAAAATGATAAAATGGTACGCACGTTCGAAAACTTTGTTCAGACGAAGAACTGCAAAGTCTGCTTGAACGTTCAGAGCGTTATATACATGCCGGATTCCCTGTTCACTTTACGGGAGCCGCGGGTGTAGGAAAAACATCTCTTGCCCTTCAGTTAGCCAGCCGACTCGGCCAGCCGGTCGTATTGTTAAACGGTAATAGAGATTTATCCAACGTGGATCTTCTCGGTGGATATGTAGGCTATAAAAGCAAGCGCCTGATCGATAACTATGTACGCACCGTTATAAGCGGGAAGACGAAGTGAAAGAGCAGTGGAGCGGCGGTCGTTTATATGAAGCCGTTACAAAAGGGTATACAGTTATTTATGATGAGTTTACTCGTTCTATGCCGGAAACAAACAATCTGTTTTTGTCCATTCTCCAGGAAGGTATTCTTCCACTATACGGCGTAAAGCAGAGAGACACGTTTGTTAACGTTCATCCGGATTTTAAGATGATTTTTACAAGCAACCCGAAGAGTATGTCGGCGTGTATGAAACCCAGGATGCGCTTGCAGACCGTCTAATCACGATTCACATGCAGGAACAGGATGTCGATAGACAGGCAGAAGTGCTTGCAGACCGCACGGATATATCTGAAGGCGATGCAAAGACAATTGTCAAGGCCGTCTCCAGAGTAAAAGAAATCTGTCAGGAAGAAGACAAGCCTACACCAAGTTTCCGCGCTTCTGTTATGATAGCTGAGATCAGCAGCAAAAGTGACATCAGCATTAACACAAAAGATGATGATTTCTTCTTTGTCTGCCAGGATGTGCTTGGTGCTTATATTTACGGAGCCAAAGGCATAAGAGCAATGAAGAAACAGAGAAATTATTAAAGCAGGAACTGAAGAAGCTTTAGGAGGCAGCCGTTGTGAGTGGAAAAAAGGAGTCTATCTATTTTGTGTCATCGAAGCGGATACACCGCAGGAATTTGGCACGATTACACTTCTCAAAAAAGAGAGAGACGTTTACACGGTGAACCGCGATGGATACGCTATGGTTGTTGCGATGCGCCGGTTGATGTATATGAACCGAACCGTAAAAACCTTAAGTCGCATCAGGATGTGGTGACAAAGGTGATGGAGCGTTATGACATTATTCCGATGAGCTTTGGAAACGTGCTCGAAGGCAAAAAGATGTGCATATTTTAATGGAAAAGCTTCAGAACAGTTTGATGAAATTTTCCAAAGATACGCAACAAGTTTGAAGTAGGCCTGAAGATTATTGGAAAAAAGAATGGCTGTCGGAGAAAGTAAGCCAGCAGCCGGGTATGAAAGAATTAAAGTCAAAGGCGCAGTCAAAGCCTGAAGACGCAGCGTACTACGAGCGCATGCAGCTGGGTGAATCCGCCCATAAATTTATGATCGTCTTCATGAAGAGTTCGAAACGAAGTGTTTCATCCGCTTGCCGATATTTCCGATGCGGCCAAGAGCAACGAAGTAATTAACGAACGCATGCTTCTCAATGCTGCTTTTCTGCTTGATAAAGACCAGGAGGAAGCATTTGAGAAAAAACTCAATGAGATTTATAATAAATGGATGGACAGTGCTGATTTTAAATATACAGGCCCTTGGCCGGCCTATAACTTTATAGATATTAAACTAACAGCAAAGGGTGCGACGTAATATGATAACCAAAGCATTCACTTGGCCCATCGATCTGCTGATTATGATCGGCAGGGAAGTCAAAGATGAAGTGGATAAGGAATATTACGATCTAAAAACCATCCAGCAGAAGCTTGCGAACCTGCAGATGATGTTTGAGATGGATGAAATACCCGAAGAACTTTACCTCGAACAGGAGGAGGAACTTCTGCTCCGCTACCGCGTAGCGAAAGAAATTGAGCAGCGCGAGCTGAGAGAAAGCCTGGAGGAATAAGGAGGAATCACAGGTGGAAGACACAGCACAAGAAAGCAATCAACTAATCTACTTGTATGCCTTCGTGCCATCAGGGCAGTTTACTGACAACCCCATGCCGGAGCTGGAAGGTATTGAACCGCCGGAAATGATACAGTACGAAGTGCACGGTGATATTACCGCCGTTACGTGCCGCGTGCCGGAGGACGTATACTCCGAAGCGAAGCTGCAGCGTAAAGTGGAAGATATGCAGTGGCTTCAGGTGAAAGCCTTTCATCATCATGAATTAATGAATAAGCTGCATGAAAACTATACGGTTATTCCATTGAAATTCGGTACCATTTTTGAAACAGAAGAAACGTTTCAAGCGATGATTTCTGAAAAAAAGACTACCATTATGGAACAGTTTCAGCGTCTGTCGACAAAGAAGAATGGAACCTGAAAGTATACGCAGCCAAAGATAAATTCATGAACAACGTAGTCGAAAACAGCGAAGAAATGGAACAGAAAAAAGCTGATATTGAAGCGATGCCGAAAGGCCGTCAGTTTTTTGAAAAGAAAAAGCTCGCCAATTTCGCTGAAGAAAAAGCAATTGAAAAAATTAGAGACTACTGCCAGGAGCTTCATGACCATTTGAAGTCCCTCAGTGAAGCAACCGATGTAAAGAAAAACTGGGAACGAAAAGTAACCGGTCGTGACGAAGATATGAGCCTGAACAGCGTATACCTTGTAAACGCAGATGGGAAAAAGGCGCTGCTTGATTATGTGGAAGCAGAAAAACAGTACGCCGAGGATCATGATACCGGTTTTTATTTTGAAATGACCGGTCCGTGGCCGTCTTATCACTTCTCGGACTTCGCTGCGAAGGGGGAGGAAAAGGACAATGCGGGAAGATAGCCTCGATTTAAAAAATAAGGATATCACGCTTTTGGATATTCTGGACACGGTGCTCGAAACAGGAGTAGTAATCCGCGGGGATTTAACCATTTCCATTGCTGATATTGAATTAGTGTACCTTGATTTAAGTGTCCTGCTCGCTTCGGTCCAGAAGCTCGAGGACAACCGGAAACGCTCCCTCGTTGAAAACGAGAGAACGATTCAGGAAGTAAAGTAATGTAAGGAGGACGTCCGTATGGGAGATACACCAGACCTGACCGGCCTGCAGACAAGCAACCCGACCGGGAAGATTTCGCTGGATCCGGATAAGGTAGACGAAGGGCTGTCACAGATTGTGATGACCGTTATTGAACTTCTCCGCCAGCTCGTGGAACGCCAGGCAATGCGCCGGGTAGAAGGCGGCGACCTATCCGATGAACAGATCGAACAACTCGGTATTGCATTAATGCAGCTTGAAGAGAAAATGGAAGAAATGAAAGTGATTTTCGGACTGACCGATGATGATTTAAATATTGATCTTGGTCCGCTCGGAAACCTTATTTAGAAATAACGTATGAAAATCAGCTTTAAAGGAGAATGTTAAATGGCTAGTAACGATCGTCATCATCCAGCTAGTAACCGTCCCGCTCAGGTAAATGCAAGCAACTCCGGAAGCAGCAGCCTTGTCGATGTACTTGAAACGGTATTGGACAAAGGGGTAGTTATCGCAGGAGACATTAAGCTCAACATTGCGGAAGTAGAACTGTTAACAATCAAAATCCGCCTGCTTGTCGCTTCTGTTGATAAAGCTGAAGAAATGGGCATTGACTGGTGGAGACACGATCCGCATTATTCCTCCCAGGCTATGGAAGTCGTTCAGGAAAACAAAGCGCTTCATGAAAGAATCCGCCAGCTCGAAGAAGCAAACGGCACGCAGCAGGAAGAAGAAACCGAAGAGTCTAATAAATAAAGCCTCAGCGATTAAAAGCAGGGAGTGAAAGCACAATGAGATTGAATGACCTTCTTAAAGACGTCACTCGTATCGTGAAAGATCTTGAAAATAAAGATCAATCGCAGGCTCACCGCGTAGAAGAACGTACTATCGGCGGAAAAGAAGACGGAAAACCAGCCATGCGGGCAGAATATAACATTAAAGCCCATGTCGGCCTTCCTTCAAAAGAAGAGCTGGAAGCTTTTCAGGGAAAACGCAAAGAAGTAAAAGACGCCAACCCTGAACAAAATCGTCTGGACAAGGATAAATAAAGCTAAACTAAATGAATATACGTCTCTCTCCTGTTCTGCTGGAAAAAAGCCAATAGTGAGGGTTTCTTTGCATGCAGTAAACACCGGAGCTTAGAGGCTTTGGTGTTTTTTTATACTCTGGAAAGGAGCATCCGGGTATGAAATCAATGGAAGAAGCGATAACCGCTTATTTGAGAGAAATAGACCGAAGCTTTTACATGGAGACATCCAAAGATCAGGCTTATGTAGATGCAGCTGCCCCCATTGGATACGGACAGACGATTTCCCAGCCTTCGCTTGTGCGGAAGATGACAATTGAGTTGGATCCGGGCCCTGGTCTGCGTGTGCTGGAGGTCGGAACGGGCTCGGGATTTCAGACAGCTCTGCTGGCCGCTTTCTGCGGAGAGGTCTACACGGTGGAGCGGATTGCGCCTCTGCATGAAAAAGCGAAACAGAGGCTGAAAGCAGCAGGCTTTTCCAATATTAAATACAAACTTGGCAACGGCAGCGAGGGCTGGGAAGAATACGCCCCGTTTGACCGGATTCTCGTGACAGCTGCAGCAGCTTCTGTTCCACCGGCACTTCTTCAGCAGCTGAAGCCGGGAGGCAGAATGGTGATTCCGGTTGGCGGTAGTTTCAGCCAGGACCTGCTGCTTCTTGAAAAAGAAACGGACGGCTCGGTTAAGGAGACATTTTTGTGCGCCGTGATGTTTGTAAAACTGTATGAATAAACATGTCTCACCCTGTCGGTCTTTTGGCCGGCAGGGTGTTTTTTTGTATGGAAAAAGAATTGACAAAACACAGATATAGTTATATGGTTAGTTACACAACCAACTAACCATATAACATAAAGGTGGTGTTCCTATAGTGAGGCCCACATTGGACGAAAGCAAGCCGATCTTTCAGCAGATCACAAAGATGATTGAGGATGACATTGTGAACGGGGAATTAAAAGAAGGAGAGCAGGCGCCTTCTTCCACACAGCTCGTAGCGTATTACAAGATTAACCCTTCCACTGTTCTAAAAGGGATGAACCAGCTTGTAGACGATCAAATTCTATACAAGAAAAGGGGAGTTGGCATGTTTGTTGCAGATGGAGCAAGAGGGAAGCTGCTGGAGGCACGCAGGCAGACGTTTATGGAAGAGTATATAGGGAGCATGCTGCAGGAAGCAGGCAGGCTCGGCATCAGTATCGATGACATTTACAAGATGATGGAAGAAATGAAAAGAAGGGGGGAGCGGTAACTATGCATATTCAGGCGGAAAATCTAAGCATCGGCTACGGCTCGAAGAACATACTCGAACACGTGTCATTTGAGCTCGAAGAAAATAAAATATATGGTCTGCTCGGGCGTAACGGTACAGGGAAAACCTCGCTTCTATCCGTGCTTGCGGCCTTTAGAAAACCAAAAGCAGGACGAATTATGGTGAACGGGGAAGAGCCGTTTGAGAATGCAGCAGTGATGGAAACCATTTTATTTGTTTATGATTCGAATCTCGAAGATGAAACAGAAAAAGTGAAAAAGTGGCTCAGAATGAACGCAGCCTTCCGCCCGAACTATGATCACGACTATGCTGATTATTTATGCCGACGGTTTAAGATTCCGGTAAATAAAGCGGTCAAAGACCTGTCCAAAGGATTAAAATCGGCGGTTCAGGTAGTGGACGGCCTGGCATCGCGGGCGCCTCTTACCATTTTTGATGAAGCATATCTCGGTATGGATGCCCCGGCGCGGGAGCTGTTTTACGAAGAAGTATTAAAAGACTACATGGAGCATCCGCGGACAATTATTCTCTCCACCCATCTGATTTCGGAAATGGCCGGCATGATCGAAGAAGTGTTGATTATTAACGACGGCAGCCTGCTTTTGCAGCAGGATAAAGAACAGCTGCTCGAGCGGGGGACGACCGTTACCGGGCCAAAAGACAAAGTGCTCGCATTTACAGAAGGTAAAAAACGTCTAAAAGAGCAGCAGCTCGGCACCACGATGTCCATCATGATTGATGCAGTGCTCTCTGATCAGGAAAAGCAGCAGGCAAAGGCACAAAACCTGGAATTAGGGCCGGTTGCCCTGCAGGAACTGTTCATTCATTTAACGGAAGGAGCGGAGCAGCATGCCGGATAAAAAAGTACTTGTCGGTAAAATCTCTTTTGACATCATAGGAAGATGGAGCCTCTGGTTCCTCGCCATTTACCTGGTAATTTATTTCGGTACCGGCGCCTTTATGACATGGTGGGGCGACGATATAATGACATGGTCGTTTCTGGAAAACTCCAGAGGCTCTGCGCGGATTTACTTCTTTATCGCCGGTATCCTTTCAATGGGCGGTTTAATCCGCTATTACGTGTCCAACGGTGTTACCCGCAGGGATTATTTCTTCGGCACCATGGGAGCCGCCGTCATATTGGCCGCCCTGCTCACGGTTATATTCGGAGCAGCATACGGCCTGGAAACAATGGCAGCTGCTTTTACCGGATGGACCCAGTCACAGAGTGGGAGCACGTTAAATCTGCCGGGCCAGCTGCTTTCTTCCTTTTTCCAGTTTATTCTGTATTATGCAATCGGTTGGTTTATCAGCGCCTCCTTCTTCCGGTTTCACTGGTTCGTTGGTCTTCTGCTCACGTTTGTTGGAGGCGGGCTGATGGGTGTGATCGAGCTATTCTGGGAAGCGGAAAACTCTATTTTTCAATTCATATCTGTCATGGCGTCCGGGGAAGTGTCCCTTATGGTATCTGTCTTATTAAGTACGCTGCTCTTCCTTCTCCTGGCCGCAGTTATCCGAATGCTCACAAAGCGGGCCGACATCAAAGCGGTCTAATATGTTTAAACTCTTCCAATTGGTGATAAATAGTAAGAGAGACATTATAATCAGGGAGATGAAAACATGGCAGAACACGTAAAACTTGGAAAATCAACGCTGGCCGTTCATCCGATCGGCCTTGGCACAAACGCTGTAGGTGGACACAATATTTATCCGGACATGCTTGACGAAGAGCAGGGAAAAGATGTCGTACGAGCCGCATTGGACAACGGCATGAATTTTCTTGATACTGCTTTTATTTACGGACCAGAGCGTTCCGAAGAGCTTGTCGGAGAAGTGATGAAAGAATACAACCGCGAAGACATTATCCTTGCTACGAAAGGTGCCCATAAAATTGAAGGCAGCGAGACGACAATGGATAACTCGCCCGCCTTTTTAAAGCAGGCGGTAGAAGACAGCCTGCGCCGTCTGCAGACCGACTATATTGATCTGTACTATATTCATTTTCCGGATGAGGAGACCCCGAAAGATGAAGCAGTACAGGCGTTAAGGGAACTAAAAGAAGAAGGGAAAATCCGTTCGATCGGCGTATCCAACTTTACGATCGAGCAGCTTAAAGAAGCCAACAAGCACGGCGATGTGGATGTGCTTCAGTCAGAATACAATCTGTTAAACCGTGAGGCGGAGAAAGATCTTCTTCCCTACACCGAGCAGGAAAACATTACGTTTATTCCATACTTTCCATTGGAGTCCGGTCTTTTAGCCGGTAAGTATGATGAAAATACAACGTTTTCGGATATCCGTGACAGCCGTCCTAGTTTTAAAGGAGAAGCCTTTAAAGAAAATCTGGCAAAGGTGGAAAAAGTACGCGAAATTGCTGATGCCAAAGGCGAAGAAGTGGCGCATGTCATTCTTGCCTGGTATTTGACGCGTCCTTCCATTGACGCGATTATTCCGGGAGCCAAGCGCGCTGAACAGGTTGTAAATAATAAAAGAGCAGGGGACGTGACCCTGACCGACGAAGAAATCCGTAAGATTGACGAGATTTTTTCATAAGCACGTTAAAAAGCCGAAGGATTTTATGCCTTCGGCTTTGTTTTTATTTTTTGGATAAATAACGGCTGACGTAATCCTTTGTAGTTTCCGCGACGTCTTTGCGCAGAAAGAACAGCGCAATAATGTTGGGTATAATAATCATTGCGAGCATAAAATCAAGGAACTGCCAGACAAACTGCAGCCCGCCGATAGCTCCAAGCACAATAGCTGCCAGGTATAGAACCCGTACGCCGATGGATACCGTGAAGCCAAATAAATATTCTGCCTGCTTTTCGCCGTAAAAGACAATAACGAGGATGGTGGAAAGCACGAAGCAGAACAATGCAATGGAAACGAGCGTCCCGGCAGCGCCGGCACCCATGACGCTGGCGAAAGCTTCAACTACCATAGCGTTTGCATCATCCGCGGCCGAGCCGGTCCAGACGTCAGTGGTGAGGATCAGGAGAGCAGTCATCGTACACACAACAATCGTATCCACAAATACTTCCGCCACACCCCACATTCCCTGCTTGGAAGGGTGATCCGTCATCGCGGTGGAGTGGGCGATGGGAGCGGTACCCATACCGGCTTCGTTGGAATAAATACCGCGGGCAAGACCGAAGCGCAGCGCAGCCGCGACGCCGGCGCCGGCAAATCCGCCGGCAGCCGATATCGGATTAAACGCATAGTAGAAAATCATCCCGAAGGCTTCCGGTACGGCAGACAGGTTGTTAAATAAAATAATACACACGCTGCCGATATACAGAACGACCATCAGCGGAATCACCCGGCTGGTGAAGCGGCCGATCCACTGTATGCCTCCGAAGCTGATGATGCCGATCAACACCGCCACCCCGATACCGGTATAAAGGGTGTTCGTCTGAAAGGATGCCTCTACCGTCTGGGAAAGGGAATTGGACTGCACCATGATGCTTGCAAATATCTGCAGCAGCAGGAAAAACGAGAAAAACACGGCGACTTTGTTCCAGCCGAGCCCCCGGCGTATGTAATACATCGGCCCGCCGACCCAGTCGCCTTTTTCATTTTTTACCCGGTATTTCATGCCGAGCACAATCTCTGAATACTTTGTTCCCATACTGATCAGGGCAACCATCCACATCCAGAAGACCGCGCCGGGCCCGCCCAGCGTAATAGCTACGGGCACCCCTACAATGTTGGCGGCACCGACGGAAGACGCGAGAGCAGATGCGGCAGCCTGAAACGGCGTTACCGAGCCTTCTGCTTTTTCTTTTTTGAAAATCGATCCAAATGTCTGCTGGATCACATGGAAAAAATAGCGGATCGGAAAAAAACGGATATACACATTCAATACAATACCAATGCCCAGCAGCAGCACTGCCATAGGTACACCCCAGAGCCAGTTTGTCACGGCGGCAAGCCATGTTTCAAATAATTCCATTTTATGTATGGCACCTCCTTTTTCTTTCTTATACCCTGTTTTCTGGAAAAATAGAATAAAAAAAGAAAAAGTCTGCCGAAAAGGAGATAAAATAATGAAAGACTGGAAAACAAAGCGTCTCGTTCTGCGGGAAGGCACGCCGTCTTCGAATGAAGGAAAGGCAGCCGTCCGCCGGGTATTTGACACCCATCTCCAGGAAACGCTGCCGCCGAAAGAAGGAATTCTCCGCGTACAGGAGGAGGTGCTTCCCGGCGATCCGGTAAAGCGGGTTTCCGTTCATGGAAAGCTGAAAGTAAAGCTGTTTAAATGGACGCTTCTGGTCGTGGATATACCCAATCTGCATATTGACCTGCAGCGTACGGAAAGCAAAGCCGGATTAAAACAAAAAAACAATGAACTTGAAGAGCGCCTGCGTCGTCTTGAAAGCCGGGGCACACGCAGGCTGGCGCTTCCGGGGAAGAAAAAAGGAAGCAGAGGAAGGTAATAAAAAATATACGTTCTGTTTTCAATGGCTCCTAAAATATAGTAAGATAAGGGTACAGACCACCATCTCACAGCCACGGCCATCCGATTGTTATCCAATGCTACAAATCTGGAAAGGGGAAGCTGTTATGATGAAGACAAAAGATCGCATCAAGTTGAATATCAGCCTGGACAAGACGCACGGCGAAAAACAGGCGGGAGACTATATCTACGGATTTGCTTTTCCCCGCTATCACGGAAGGACCCGTTACGGCGACCTGAACAAGCGTGCCCACATGACGTTTTATATGAAAAACCTGAACGGAGACGTTATTTACTCCTGCAATATTGTGGAGATTTGGAGAAATGACCATTTTTTCATTCATCCGCGCTCCGAAAAGAGCATGCCGGCTGAAGTGAAAGAAGACGTCGAGCGTATTTCCATCAAATTTGTCTAATGAAACCGCCCCGGTCCGCCCGGAGCGGTTTTTTTCGTGCAGGCAGGAGATGACAGGAAGATGGCGAAACAGAGAAGAGAACGATTAATTCAAGGAGGAATGAGAGAGTGACTGAAAAGAAAAAGCTTCGTCCCGAAACGATGGGTGTACACGCAGGACAGGAAATCGATCCAACGACGATGGCACGGGCGGTACCGATTTACCAGACGACGTCGTATGGATTTCAGGATACCGATCACGCCGCTAATTTGTTCGGACTGCAGGAGTTCGGCAATATTTATTCGCGGATAATGAACCCGACAACCGATGTGCTGGAAAAACGGCTTACTGAAATGGAGGGGGGCGCTGCTGCAGTAGGAACGGCTTCCGGCCAGGCTGCAGTTACGTATTCGATTTTAAATATTGCCGGCGCCGGCGACGAAATTGTTTCGGCAGGCAGTCTCTACGGCGGGACGTACAATTTATTTTCCACAACGCTGCCAAAGCTTGGGATTACGGTCCGTTTCGTTGATGCGTCCGATCCGGAGAACTTCCGTGAAGCCATAAACGAGAAAACAAAGCTCGTGTTTGCAGAAAGCATCGGCAATCCCCAGGGCCATGTGCTTGATATGCAGGCAGTTGCGGATATTGCCCATGAACACGGGGTTCCGCTCATTGTCGACAATACCGTTCCGAGTCCGTATTTGTTCCGTCCTTTCGAGCACGGTGCGGATATAGTCGTTCATTCCGCTACGAAATTCATCGGCGGCCATGGCACGACGATTGGAGGCATGCTGATTGACGGGGTACGTTCGACTGGGCGGCAAACGATAAATTTCCCGGCCTGACGACGCCGGACCCAAGCTATAATGGTATTGTTTATACAGATGCCGTTGGGGCGATCGCCTATGCGATCAAAGCGAGGGTACAGCTTCTCCGGGATCTGGGCTCCGCCCTGTCGCCGTTTAATTCTTTTCTGCTGCTGCAGGGACTCGAGACGCTGCACCTGCGCATGGAACGACACAGTGAAAATGCCCGGAAAGTGGCTGCCTTCCTGGAAGCACATGAGGATGTAGACTGGGTTTCCTATGCCGGCCTTCCTTCACACCCGACCTATGAGCGGGCCCAGAAGCTGATGCCTAAAGGGCAGGGCGCCATTTTGACTTTTGGAATTAAAGGCGGTATTGAAGCCGGGAAAAAAGTCATTCACTCGGTCAATCTGTTTTCGCATGTGGCTAATATCGGTGATGCCAAATCACTGATTATCCATCCTGCCAGCACGACGCACCAGCAGCTGAACGAAGAAGACCAGAAAAAAGCCGGCGTGAGTCCGGGCATGATCCGCTTGTCCATTGGTATCGAAGCGATTGAAGATATTATCGAAGATCTCGATCAGGCGATCCGTAAAGCTGTGGAAGCAAAGGTTTAAAATTGTCCAAAACGTGTAATGAGATAGCAGAACGATAAATCAAAGGAGGCGTTACAAATGGCAGCACCAAAAGTGTTGATTGTGACAGGAGACGCAGTGGAAGCACTGGAAGTATATTATCCATACTACCGGTGCCTCGAAGAAGGATTCGACGTGGATATTGCTGCAGGAAGTGTCAAAAAGCTGCATACGGTCATTCACGATTTTGAAGACTGGGATACTTACACAGAAAAGCCGGGCTACGGCATTGAGGCCAATGTCGCTTTTGCCGATATTAAGGCGTCCGACTACGATGCGCTGATTATTCCGGGCGGCCGGGCTCCGGAGCATATCCGCATGAACGAGCATCTGCCGGATATTGTAGCCCACTTTTTTAAAGAGGATAAGCCGATCTGCGTCATGTGCCACGGCAGTCTTGTTCTTACTACCATTGCCGACGTGGTGAAGGGTCGTAAGCTTACCGCGTATCATGCCTGCAAACCGGAAGTACAGAGCATGGGAGCCGAGTATATTGATGAAATGGACTACGTGGACAGAAACCTCGTTTCCGGTCATGCCTGGCCTGACCTTCCTGCTATGCTGCGTGAATTCGTGAAGCAGGTTAAAGCGCTGTAAATACGAAAACATCACCTGTTTTTCTGCAGGTGATGTTTTTTATTATAATTCCTCGCCGGCATCGGCCTGTTTTTCCCAGGAATTTCCTTGATCCTCCGTATAGAAGATATCTCTTTCGGTGGTTGTAACGAGCAGCGTATCCGGATGCTTCGGATTTTGGGCGATATAGCCGGTGCTGTCACCTTCCTTCAGGTCAGGAGCGGGGATCTCTCGTAGTTCGCCGTCATCGGCTATTATTAGTTTTGTCTGTGTACCGGTTCCTTCCGCATACAGCAGGTTTCCGTTGGCTAAAAAGGTTAAAGCAGGCACAGGAGCTTCGGTGGAAACAGGCGCAAACGTATCGCCCTCATTTCTGGAAAGGTAGACGCCGTCTATCGTTCCCGCTGCCGCAAGGTCAGAATCAGTGGGATGGGCGGACAATGACAGCACCTCGCCTTCCAGGCCTTCCATGTTTTTCAATTCCCAGCTGCTTTCATCTTCCGAGCGGTATAAACCGCTCTCCGGCATAGCGTCATGGGGCTGGGGATTCACGGCGTAGATAACGTGCGACTCGTAGCCCGCATCCATAATATGAAAATCAACTTCTCCCTCCATTCCCAGTACATCAATGGAATTTCCCTGATCGGTACTTTTGACAAGACCGAACGGGTTCGCGTAGTCGGTCTGCTGGGAGGGGTGGCCGCTGCTGTAAAATCCGCTGTCGGTCATCGTGAACCCCATATAGTCGTGGGCCTCTCCTTCAGGCACTTTCCAGGAGCCGTTTTCCAGCTTCCGCAGGCCGTCGTGGGCCGGAATGAGCGCATGTTCCCCGTCAGCGGTAAAGCCCGCGCCGTGAATATGCGAAAAGGTTACTTTTTCCTCCGGCTCTGAAGCAGCAGGCTCTTCGTTTCCTCCGCAGGCTGCTGCAAAAATCAGCATACTTGCTCCAATAGCGGCATACCATTTTTTCATGATGTCTCTCCTTTGCTGCGTTTTCTTTTTTTCCAGACAAGATAAATGATCCCGGTGAGAAAGATAGGAATCCCTATCCAAAAACAGACATGAAGCACCTGAGCGAGGTAGGAATGAACGTTCAGGGAGCCGGTCAGCACAAATCCGGGCATCACAAAGCAGTGAATCCCCAGCACAATAAACAAAACAGCCGGAACCCATTCTCTTTTTTTCATTCTTCCTCCTCCTCTGCCACAGGAAATTGAATTAGAAAGCTCGTACCCTGTCCGGCCCTGCTCTGAACGGAAATGCTGCCATGATGAAGCTCTGTCAGCTCCCGGGCGATAGCAAGCCCTAGTCCGCTGCCGCCGTGAGCACGGGATCTGGATTTATCGGTTCGGTAAAAGCGTTCAAAAATATAGGGGAGATGCTCCTCGTCTATGCCTGTTCCGGTGTCGGAAAACCGGCACCATATTTGTTTATCCTGTCTGCTCAGTTTTACATCGATGTGTCCTTCTTGCGTGTAGGTTACGGCGTTCTGAAGAATATTTGAAAAAATCTGTTCCACTCTCATCGGATCCGCTGCGGCTGCGGGTAGAGCCGGTTCTGCATCGAACGATACATCGATCCCTTTCTGCCGGGCCTGCGGTTTTATTTTCTGAACCGCCGCCTCTGCAATATTCTCGATCTGTACCAGCTCCCATGCGAGAGGGAAGCGGTCTTCCTCCATTTTCGATAGTTCAAATACGTCATTAATTAATCGAGTCATCCGGTGCGATTCATCATGGATTAAATGGACATACTGCTGTTTTTCTTCTTCACTGCGGTACCAGCCTTCTTTCAGCGCCCGGCTGTAACCCTGCACATAAGAAAGCGGGGTACGCAGTTCGTGCGACACGTTCGAGAGAAACTCCCGGCGGGTATTCCGGAACTGTTTTAAATCCCGGGCCAGCTCATTCATGGAGCGGGCGAGAGAGCCTAGTTCATCTTTGGAAGAGGCCGGCACCTGCACGTTTAAATTACCCGTCGCCATCTGCCGGGCTGCTTTTTCCATCGAGCGCAGAGGCGAAGTGAGGCGTCTGGCAGCAATAAAAGTGAAGCCAAGTGCCAGCAGGATAGAGCCTGTTCCGGCCCAGATCAGTGCCAGCAGCAGCTCATTCATCGAGCCGCCCAGCAGATGCTTCGGCGAAAAAACATACACCGACGTCACATCAAATGAGTTGGAGACGGCCTCCGCTTCTGCATAATAATACTCGCGGCCCGACGCTTCATCTTGATACGTGCCTTCTGCACCAAGGCCTGCCGGGGAAAATTCCTCGACACCGGATGAGGTTTCTATCTCCCCATTGGATCCGGCCAGCGCAATCTCCCGTGCAGTATTCTCTGAGAGGGCATCAACGAGCAGCCCGAGCCTTCGTTCGTCCAGAAGAGGAAGCAGGTCTGCCTGCTGCTGCGCGAGCTCAGCCGTTTCCTCCTGCAGATGGGATTCGTTATAGGTAGAAAAAATCTGCTGCACGACAAATCCCAAAGGGAAAAGAACGATTAGAAATAAGAACAGCACCGAGCCGAACAATTTAAGAAATATCGTATTCATTGGTTTTGTTCCTTAAGCTGTTGAAAGGCGTAGCCGACACCCCACACGGTTTTAATAGGGTTGTAGGATAAACCGGCTGCCTGTAGTTTTTTTCTTACATTCTTAATATGGGTGTCCACTTTCCGGTAGTCATGCCATTCCTCATATCTATCTGCCTGCTCCACGATATTTTCCCGGGTGTAAATACGTTTAGGATGCTCAGCCAGAAGTAGTAAAATCATATACTCTGTCGGGGTTAAATCAACGGTGTTGTTCTGAACGAAAACTTCCCGGGTTTCATAAAATATTTTCATCTCAGGCAGAATAAGCGACGAAGGAACATCCTCCCGGGCCTGGGAGCTGCGCCTTGTGATCGCCCGGACTCTGGCAATTAACTCTTCCGGGTCGAATGGTTTTACTAAATAGTCATCGGCGCCAAGATTCAGCCCTTTGATCCGGTCTTTTACGTCCGTTCTGGCACTCAGCATCAATATACCGGTTTCCCAGCTGTCCTTAATAGAACGGCACAGCGTCCAGCCGTCCATGCCCGGCATCATAATATCAATAATAGCCACGCAGATAGGCTTACGCTCCATTAATTCGAGCGCTTCCCGGCCGGAAGCCGCCTGATACACATGAAAGCCTTCTTTGGATAAGTAAATATCCACGAGTTGCCGCATGTTTGCTTCATCATCCACTATTAAAATAGAAGTCTCCACTAGTTTCGGCCTCCTTTACTGTAAATACTCCTTACATTTTAGCAGGGGTGTATGGTTTTTGTGTGAAGTTCCGCTTTTATTACTCTCTAAATAGAAGGAGAAAAACAAAAAATATCCATATCTACATATTTTCTTCACAATTAAAGGGTATGGCTGTTATGTACCCTAAAAAATAATCATCATAAAAGGAGGAAACGAACATGAATCACGAAAATCTTATTAATGCACTTCACGAATGCATGACAGCCTGCAACCATTGCTTTGACGCGTGCCTGAACGAAGAAGATCCGGGAATGATGAGTGAATGTATCCGCCTGGATAGAGAATGTGCGGATATATGCGGCTATCTTGAACAGGCGATTGCCAGAAACAGCCCGTTTGTAAAAGAGCTGGCTGCCGTTTGTGCGACCATCTGCGAAGCCTGCGGAAAAGAATGCGAGAAGCACGATCATGACCACTGCCAGGAATGTGCCAAAGCATGCTTTGCATGTGCAGAAGCCTGCCGCCAGACAGCTTAATAAAGAAAAGCAAAGCCTGAACGCTCGTAAGAAGCTTCAGGCTTTTTTTAATGATATCAAAACAACGGTTGAAAATATACCTATATGGGGTATATAATACACATACAGTGTAAGGGTATATATTTAAAGGAGGGCTGTTAAATGGAACACGAACATCAGCATGATCAGGAGCACAGCGATTCTGCACAGGGTCATTCCCATCATGGACACGGGGAGGATTTTAAGAAACGCTTTTATATTTCACTAATTATTACTATTCCCATCCTCTTACTGTCGCCGTTGATTCAAACGTTTATAGGCGTCGACTGGCGTTTTACAGGGGATATGTATGTGTTGTTTGTGTTAGCGAGTATCGTCTTTTTTTACGGCGGATGGCCTTTCTTAAAAGGCACGATAGAAGAACTCAAGCAGAAAAATCCCGGCATGATGACGTTGATTGCACTTGCCATTTCGGTAGCTTATTTTTACAGCACGGCGGTTGTATTCGGAATCGGAACCGGCGGCCACAATATGTACTGGGAAG
>NZ_JALBWT010000038.1:0-53172 GCF_023845525.1 Sinobaca sp. H24 | reverse complement strand
ATCCACGAGTTGCCGCATGTTTGCTTCATCATCCACTATTAAAATAGAAGTCTCCACTAGTTTCGGCCTCCTTTACTGTAAATACTCCTTACATTTTAGCAGGGGTGTATGGTTTTTGTGTGAAGTTCCGCTTTTATTACTCTCTAAATAGAAGGAGAAAAACAAAAAATATCCATATCTACATATTTTCTTCACAATTAAAGGGTATGGCTGTTATGTACCCTAAAAAATAATCATCATAAAAGGAGGAAACGAACATGAATCACGAAAATCTTATTAATGCACTTCACGAATGCATGACAGCCTGCAACCATTGCTTTGACGCGTGCCTGAACGAAGAAGATCCGGGAATGATGAGTGAATGTATCCGCCTGGATAGAGAATGTGCGGATATATGCGGCTATCTTGAACAGGCGATTGCCAGAAACAGCCCGTTTGTAAAAGAGCTGGCTGCCGTTTGTGCGACCATCTGCGAAGCCTGCGGAAAAGAATGCGAGAAGCACGATCATGACCACTGCCAGGAATGTGCCAAAGCATGCTTTGCATGTGCAGAAGCCTGCCGCCAGACAGCTTAATAAAGAAAAGCAAAGCCTGAACGCTCGTAAGAAGCTTCAGGCTTTTTTTAATGATATCAAAACAACGGTTGAAAATATACCTATATGGGGTATATAATACACATACAGTGTAAGGGTATATATTTAAAGGAGGGCTGTTAAATGGAACACGAACATCAGCATGATCAGGAGCACAGCGATTCTGCACAGGGTCATTCCCATCATGGACACGGGGAGGATTTTAAGAAACGCTTTTATATTTCACTAATTATTACTATTCCCATCCTCTTACTGTCGCCGTTGATTCAAACGTTTATAGGCGTCGACTGGCGTTTTACAGGGGATATGTATGTGTTGTTTGTGTTAGCGAGTATCGTCTTTTTTTACGGCGGATGGCCTTTCTTAAAAGGCACGATAGAAGAACTCAAGCAGAAAAATCCCGGCATGATGACGTTGATTGCACTTGCCATTTCGGTAGCTTATTTTTACAGCACGGCGGTTGTATTCGGAATCGGAACCGGCGGCCACAATATGTACTGGGAAGTCTCGACGCTTATTGTAATCATGCTGCTGGGCCACTGGATTGAAATGCGCTCCGTTATGGGCGCATCGAGCGCCCTCGAGGAATTAGTGAAATTTATGCCCTCTGAAGCTCATTTGGTGCAGGAGAATGGAGAACTTAAGGAAGTCGAGATCTCTGCATTAACTGCCGGCCAGAGCGTTCTCGTTAAACCCGGTGAAAAAGTACCGGTGGACGGCGTGATACGCAAGGGAGAATCAGAGGTGGATGAATCCAGCTTAACCGGAGAGTCCGTACCTGTGAACAAAACGGTGGATGATACGATTATCGGCGGGTCAATTAATGGGGAAGGATCTCTTACCGTTGAGGTGGAAAAAACAGGCGAAGACAGCTATTTGTCCCAGGTGGTTACGATGGTGCAGGAAGCACAGGAATCCAAGTCCCGCACGCAGAATCTGGCCAACCGTGCTGCGAAGTTTTTGTTCTACGCAGCTCTTGCCGCGGGTGCCATTACTTTAACGCTGTGGCTTGCCTTTGGCTTTTCCGTTAATTTCGCGATTGAGCGGATGGTTACGGTAATGGTTATTGCCTGTCCGCATGCCTTAGGTCTGGCTGCTCCTCTCGTGACGGCTGTTTCCACAAGCCTTTCAGCAAAAAAGGGGCTGTTGATACGCAACCGCACCAACTTCGAAGAAGGACGTCATGTGGATGCAGTTGTATTTGATAAAACAGGTACGCTGACTAAAGGGGAATTTGCCATTACCGACTTTATAGCGGTAAACGGGGAAAAGAATGAGTTATTAAAACTGGCGGCATCTGTTGAAGCAGAGTCCGCTCATCCGATTGCCCAGGGAATCGTGCGCGCGGCCCAGGAAGAACAGATCACGATCGCATCGCCTTCCTCGTTTTCCTCTCTTACCGGACAGGGACTCGAAGGAACGGTGGACGGTAAAAATGTGAAAGTAGTCAGCCCCGGCTATATAAAAGAAAAGCAGATCTCCATGGATGAAAAAACATTCAGCGGTCTGTCCGATCAGGGGAAAACCGTTGTATTTCTGTTAGTGGATGAAGAGCCCGCAGCCATGATCGCCCTTGCCGACCAGGTACGGGAGAGCTCAAAGCAGGCGGTAGCTGAACTGCAGAAAATGGGTGTTCAGTCGATTATGCTGACGGGAGACAACCAGAAAGTTGCTTCCTGGATCGGTGGTCAGATCGGCTTGGACCAAGTGTTTGCGGAAGTACTTCCGCACGAAAAAGCAGAGAAAATTAAAGAACTGCAGAAGGATGGCTTGAAAGTAGCCATGACAGGAGACGGAGTCAATGACGCTCCGGCTCTTGCCAACGCAGATCTCGGCATTGCGATTGGCGCCGGAACGGACGTAGCGGTGGAATCTGCCGATGTAATACTGGTGAAAAGCGATCCGCACGACGTAGTTGCGCTCTTAAAGCTGTCCCGCTCCACCTACCGCAAGATGATCCAGAATCTATGGTGGGCGGCAGGCTATAATATTATCGCGCTGCCTTTAGCGGCCGGAGCGCTCTATGCGTTCGGCATCCTATTAAGCCCGGCTGTCGGAGCCGTATTAATGTCGATAAGCACCGTTATTGTAGCCATTAATGCAAAACTGCTGAAAGCAGAGTAATATGGCAGGTATAGAAATGGAGATATTTCTAACCTTATTTTGTAGATTTTATGCTGCGTTATAACTAGAATAAAAGAAGCCAAACAAACACCCTCGTAATCCTTTTAAAAGGAATACGAGGGTGTTTTTACATTGCTGTAACCAGGCGGAGACTCGAACAGACCAGCCATAGGTGAAGATAAAGAGAGTGCCCTTCTCTTCTTTAGCTTAAGGCTCGGCCTGCCGAAAGCTTCCGCCTGGAACTGCCCCTATCTTTTTATCCAAGTAGAGAGTTTAGCTCGTTTAAGAGCGTCTGCGGAGCAGAGGGACCCACTTGCCGTAAGTACCCATTCTCCAGACCCACTCAAACGGTCCGTAATAAAAGTATTTTAACCATAAAGGGCTCACAAGCAGCTGAAGACCGAACAACAGCAGCCCAATAGTCAGAGCAAATGCATAACTCGGAGCGGTCCAGATGCCAAGTTCGATAAAGATCGTCCGGCCGCTGTCCTGAAACAGGCTCACCATAATAAGCGACTGCATTAAATAGTGGGTGAAGGTGAGTTTTCCGACGGCGGCAAAAGGAAAAAGGATTCCCTTTCTGCTGCCGGTACCAAGCAGAAACAAAGCCATATCGAGTCCAATAGTGACGAGAAACGAATAAAAATCATCCAGAGAATGAAAGAAAAAAGAATTCACATTAAAATAGATGCCGGCTTTTCCTATCAGTCCGAGCACAAGGAGCCCGAAGCTGATCATCCATTTCTGCTGCCGTCCGCTCCATTCCCTTAGAAAGACGCCGCTTCGGTAGGCATACATGCCGAAAAAGAAATAGCCGAGATGATCAATCATGGAAGAAAATTCAAGCAATAAATAATCTATTCCGAAAGGATAGGATGATGCATTAACGGCATCCTTAAGCCAGCTGTCCGGCGACAAATGAAAAGCAGTATAGTAGGTCAGCAGATCAATGCCGGTCGAATACCCGAGCCAGAAGAAAAATCCCAGCCCAAGCAGCCACTTGGCCGGAAGCCTGAGGCACAGCAGCAGAACAAATCCTGCTGCGGCGTACAAAAGTAAAATATCGCCCGCCCATACAAAAAAACCGTGCAGGGCCCCGATGAAAAACAACAGCCCCATCCGTCGTATCAGCGTAGGGTAAGGATTAAAATCTTTAGCGCGCAGCCTATCATAAATAAGCACGAGGCTGATGCCGAACATAAATGCAAATAAAGGCCTGGCGCTGTCTTCGAGAACAACGGCCAGAACAGCCTGCAGCGCGCTGTTTATCGTAAATGGCCCGGCCTCTGCCACCGAGGCAAGACCGGGAATATTCACTAAAAAAATAGCAAATAAAGCCACTCCGCGTATTTGGTCCAATATGTCTATTCTCTTTGTCTGCCGGGCAGGGAGCGTCACGGGAAAAACCTTCTTTCTGAAAAGGGAAACTTCTTGTGCGTTGCGCGTAAAAGGTAGTTGAAAGAACCCTTATATAGGATAAAAGAAAGATGTGAAGAAACGATGAAGATCTTTTTTCAATTTGCATACAATCAGGTAACAGCGAACAGCCCGGCCTGTTTAATCATTAACGGTAACCTGAAAGTCCGCTTCGCGCCGGGTATCCCGGGCGCCTGAAAGTTCCCCGGTTTCCCTGTCCAGTGCCAAAGCCTGGATGGAACCGAAATAAAGGGGAGTAGGCGGTTCCTCGATCCCGCTGTATCCGATAGAAAGCAGTTCTTCCCGCTGCTCTGCGCCGGGGGCTTCTTCCATAATAAGTGCGCTGTCATCGAGATGAAAACGCGGAGATTCGACGGCATCCTCCAGGCTTGTTCCGTCAGAGGCCCAGTCGGCGATCACCTGCGTCAGCATGATCGGAATCCGTTCGCCTCCCGGGCTTCCAATCCCAAGTACCGGTCCTTCCTCATCTGCTACGAGCATAGGAGAGGACCATGTGACGGAGCGGCGCCCCGGCTCCGGTTCATTCATGCTGTTTTCGCCGATGCTGAACCGGTCCATCTGGTTATTCAGAAAAAATCCGTCCGCATATTCTCCGGATCCCCAGAAATTTGTGAGCGTATTGGTCATCGAAACAAACGTGCCATCCTCGTCCACGACCGTAATATGGGTAGTATTGGGATCCCCTCCCGCATAGGAAGAAGGCTGTCCGGAAGCCAGGCTGTCACTGGAAATATCCTCAGCCAGATCAGCGTTCTGTTCTGGATCCGTTAACTCGTCCACCGGTACGTCAACGAAATTAGGATCACCGTAGTCTGTTTCAATAAACTGGGAGGTCAGCCTCCAGGACATAGCGGTATCATGGACAAATTCCGTGCTGTCGCGTTCCGCTTCAGCGCTTCCCCGTTCTTCGAGAATCTGCAGCATTTGAATAACGCTGATGCCCGGCAGCGGCGGGGCGGCTCCGATGACGTCATATCCTGCAAACGTTCCGATTGACGGCTCATGGCTGCCTACTTCAAAATCTGCAAGGGAAGTGGCATCCAGTCCTTCTATCTGCTCGGCCAGTGATTCTCCGGCCGTTCCTTCATAAAATGTACTGCTCCCGTTATCCCGGATATCCCGAAGCGTCTCTGCCAGTTCGGCCTGTTCCACCGTGCTGCCTGCTTCTAAAGGAACGCCATTTGGATAGAGATGAGGGAGCTGACTGATGGGCAGACTGTCTGCTCCTGACTGCAGCTGATCGGCCAAAAGGTCTGAAACTTCGGAACTGTCGGCGAGTGCAACTGCCGGGTCAAGCAGATCCTCCCATTCGGCGTTCCCGTAGTCTGCATGAAATTCATTCATTCCGGCCGTGAAACCGGGAACTCCTATGTCAGAAGAAGGAATGCCGGTTTCAGGTACGACTTCCCGGTAATCATAAGCCTGAGGCTCTTCTCCCTGTTCATGGATTAATACCGAACCGCCGCCGCCGATACCAGAAGCAAATGGTTCCACTACCGATACAGCATAAGCTGCTGCAATAGCGGCGTCCGCTGCGTTTCCGCCCTGTTCGAGAACTTCCATGCCGGCATCAACCGCATCCGGATGGCCGGCGCTTACCCCGTAAGCCGAAGGAGTATCAGGCTCACTCGTTTCTTCTTCGGGCTGCTCCTCATTTTCGTCTGTTTCGTTCTCCTCTTCGGAGGAAGGGCTTTCATTTCCGCTCTCTTCTTCCGGCGCGCATCCGCTGATCAGAAAAGCGGACAGAAGAGCCGCAGCGGGTACGAAAGGCCGGACAGGGGAGCCCGTTCTTTTTCTGGAAAAAAGTATCTTATGTTTATAGAGCATTCATCATTCTCCTTTCCTATTTTAACTGGCTGGTACCTTGTTTCAACGTGATAGGAATAAAATAATGCCTGAAATATCTATGTGCTTTGTGACGGATCTATCTACAGTCTACCGTTTATCGGAATAGTATGCACTTTTTAAATGTTAGTTGATTGATGCTGGAGGGAATAGAAAGAGAATGCTGAAAAGAGAGGAGCCGTATAGATGATTAAAAAAACAGAACAAGTCGTGCAGGAAAAATGGGTGCCTTCTTTTCAATTCGAAGAACACTATGATCGTCCGTTTACGGCTTTAAAAAAACCTGTGTCCGAATCCAAAGGGGTGCTTATCTCCACCGGCGGATTTTACCCGCGCGGAGCCTCGCCGTTTCAGGACAACTACGGACTGGGCGACCCGTCCCTACCGGGAGATTGCCATCCAGGAGGATCCGCATGATTTGTCGATTTCGCATCAGCACTATGATCATACAAATGCCAAAGCAGATCCCAACGTGGGCTTTCCGATTGAACGTCTGCAGGAGATGACGGCAAACAAGGAGATCGGATTCCTTGCAGCTTTCCATTACAGCTTTATGGGATATGTACCGATTGCCCATACCTTGAAAACAATGGTTCTTCCCGGCCTGATCAGGCGTTTAAAACAGGAAGAGGTTGATTTCGCAGTACTCTCTCCGTCCTGACCTGTCTGTCAACAGACGGCCGGTCTGGTCGCCCGCGAATTGGAAAAGGCAGGCATTGCTACCGTATCGCTGTGCCTGTCTAAAGAAATAGCCGAACAGCTGAATATTCCACGTGCGCTCTACAATCGCTTTCCATTTGGAAGCCCCGTGGGACAGCCGAATAACAAGGAGCAGCACCACCAGGTGCTGCAGGCAGCCCTGCAGCTGCTCGAAGAAGCAGAAGAAGGCGGCACTGTCAGAGAATCAGGCATTAAATATAAATAATAGTCCTTTTTTAGAGAGTAAGAACAAGATAGACAAAGGAGAGAGACGATGAGCGAAACATTCGTATTTGACGTATACGGCACGCTGTTTGATGTGACCTCGATCGGGAAAGCCTGTGACACGCATTTTCCGGAAAAAGGAGAAGCAATCAGCGCCACGTGGCGGCAGAAGCAGATTCAATATACCTTCCTGCGCCAGGCGATGGGGAAATACGTCCCGTTTTCCGAGGTAACAAGGGATGCCCTGCGTTTTGCGGCAGACGAACAGGACTGCAGGCTCGATCAGCAAACAGAAGACAAACTGCTGGAAGCCTATCAGTCGCTCACGTTATTCCCGGAGAGCCGGGACGTGCTGAAGCAGCTTAAAGAAAAGGGCCATACGTTAATTGTGTTCAGCAACGGGGACCCGGTGATGCTGGAGCCGCTGTTAAAGGGTGCACAGATTGATACGTACCTGGATCATGTGTTGAGTATCGACACGGTGAAGCAGTATAAGCCGACGCCGGCAGCGTACAATCTGATTCTCGACACGATTGATGAACCGAGACAGGAAATTACGTTTTTATCCAGCAACGGTTGGGACATCAGCGGCGCGAAAGCCTTTGGGTTCAACACGGCCTGGATTAACCGCAGCGGACAGCCGGTGGAAGGCCTCCACCAGCCGCCCCATCATGAATACGATACGCTCGAGCCTTTAATAGAATGGTAATACCGGCTCCCTGAAAAATTCAGGGAGCTTTTTTTATGACTGCAGGTACGCCAGCCGTGCCAAAATTTCTTCTTCATTAACAGCGGCGGAGGGATTAAGAATGTGGCCGTTATAGAAAAGCGTATTTGGATGAGCCTTCGTCAAAAATCGATGGAGTGCCTGGAACAAGCCAAGGGAGGAAAATCGCCAGTGGCGGAGAAAGTAAATAAGAATAGCCGAAGTGTTGCGTGGATCTAAATACGTGATCGACACAGAGTCTCCATAAGTCTCGTAAATGGCCCGGTATACGGATCCGAGCTGTTCCATGCTTACGCGGACGTCCTGAAATGTATCTGTCATATTGATGAACCCGTCATCAGCAAGACCTCCGCATCAGTCCCCTCCTATCTGCGGGCTGGTACGGATGATATCATTATTTCTTTTTTCATGGATAACCCTCCTTTTCTTTCTTTGTTATCTATTATAAAAGAAAACAATACGTAATGACGTAAGTTATCTTACATTTCTGAAAAATAATCAGGAGGAATGAGATGTCATGGAAATCAAGGATCTGGAATTCCATCATCTGTGCGCCGACAGCATCGGGCTCGATCAGATGAGGCAGGTAAATGAGCTGTACGCCGTGGCATTTGCGGAAGAGGAAATGTATCGGCATCACCGGCCGTCGGATGAATACCTGCTGAAGCAGCTGAAAAAGGATCATGTTATCGTCTGTACGGTTGTTACGGAAGGAAAGGTAATCGCTGCGCTCACCGCCTATGTGTTCGACAAGCTCGAGCGGGAAACGACAGAAGTGTATGTGTATGATCTAGCGGTGGACGAAAGTTACCGCCGGAAGAAAGCCGCCACCCGCCTGCTCCGGTTTCTTTTCCAGGAAGCGGAGAAGTTCAACGTATCTGCCATCTTTATTCAGGCGGACAAAGAAGATAAGCCGGCCATAGCGCTGTATGAAACCATGGGGATAAAAGAAGACGTGTTTCACTTTGATATTTATACGAAGCCATAAGGATAACTTGGCTTAACGGTAAAAAAGCCATAAAGCAGAAAATATGAATGCCAGACCGGTTAATCGGGACATATCAATAGGTATTTTAGGCGTGCCAAATGCCCCAAAATGATCCAACAGTAGTGCCAGCAGCAGCTGGCCGGCGATACCTGCGGTAATAGCTGCCGATGTACCGATTCGTGGAACCGACAATATAATACAGAAAATATAAAAAGCACCGAGGGCGCCGATTAACCATTTCCATAAAGAGATGGATGGCATGGAGAAGGAAAAGCCTCCCTGTGAGAGAACAGCAGCTAATAAAAACAAAGTTCCAACAAAATAGGCTAAAAAAGCCGTCTCGACGCCTCCTAACTTATTGCTTATCTCTCCATTAACTCCTGCTTGAAGGGCAAGTGCGGCTCCTCCCAAGAAGCTTAAAATAATAAATAGCCAGGACATATTCATTTTCTCCTTTTCTTTAATAATTGTCTTTCTTTTTATCATAGTTGATATAATAGATCATGAGAAATGATTATAAATTATCTATATATATCACTTTTAATGATGGGAGAAAAATAATGGAATTACGGGATTTAAAAATATTTCATTCAGTCGCACAGACGAAAAATCTTTCTCAGACGGCGAAAGCGCTCGGATACGTACAGTCCAACGTAACGGCAAGAATTCAGCGTCTGGAAGAAGAGTTTCAAACGCAGCTGTTATACCGTACTCCGAAAGGCGCTTATTTAACCCCTGCGGGTTCCAGGCTTTTGGAGTATGCGCAGCAATTTCTTCAGTTGGAGCAGGAGGTACACCAGTATGTTTCTAATCGAACAGATATAGAAGGCAGTATCACGATTGGTTCGATTGAGTCCGCGGCTTCAACTTATTTACCAGGTATCCTTCAGCAGTTAATGAAACAATATCCGAAGCTGCATATTAATTTAGAAATTAGTGAAACAAAACATTTAATTCAAAAAACGGTGAATTATCAACTTGATGGTGCTTTTATCGCTGGGGAGTACGATCGCCCGGAAATGCATGTAGTCCCAATGGTGGAAGAGCAGCTGATGCTGGTTACAAAGCGCACGACCTCTCCCATCGACATGTTACAAACAGAAAAATCCGCTTTGCTGCTCGTTTTAAAGGATGGATGTGTATACCGGAAAAAGCTGCTGGAGTGGCTTACTATAAACGAGTATCATTCTTGGAATATAATGGAATGCCCCAGTCTGGATACTATTATCGAGCTTACAAAAGCCGGGATGGGAGTGTCATTATTATCTGAATCTTATCTAAATCGTAGAAACATCGATCAGAATTTAACGCTTTATCCACTGGAGGCGCCTTACCACATGGCGGAAACAAAGTTCATTTTTCGAAAAGACAACCTGCAGAAGCGTGCACTGGATAAAGTATCGGCTGTCCTGCCATTTTGCACCTGAGACCAGGGAACTTTCCTGCTAAACAGCAAAAAGACCGGTCTGATTAGGCCGGCCTTCTTTTTGCTCTCTGAAAACTAACATTCTTTTATGTGTGTCTCCGATGTAGATATGTCTTGTTAGGCTTTCGGCTTCCAATGCTTTTCGCTGCCGATATAAGCTTCTGCGGTGTGTAAGGAATCATAAGGTGCGGTTTCTTTTTTGGTCCAGAATCGGTAAAGAGCCATAAGAAATTTCACTATAAAACCCCCTTTGTATTAAAATGTGAAGCATAGTCTTTACCTTAGGGGATAATAATAAAGTCTGCAATTAGCTTGTAAGATAATGTACTGTAAATAATATGTATTTAAAATGCATATTAAATAAAAACGGAAATGAGGATGAGTATGGTTTACGTCGCGCTTCTAAGAGGGATTAACGTAGGCGGTAAAAATAAAGTGGACATGAAAATGCTGAAGCAGACGTTTGAAAATGCCGGAATGACTGATGTAGTAACGTACATTAACACGGGCAATATCATTTTTTCGCACCATAACCTCTCAAAAGAAGAACTGCCCGTGTGCTGGAAGAAGCCATCTATAAGGATTTTGAATTGCACATTAGAGTAGTCATCCGCAGCATCGATGAGATCAAACAGATCATGGACGCGGTCCCGGACACATGGCAGAACGACAAACATATGAAAAGCGACGTGCTGTTTTTATGGGATGAAATCGATGAAGAGTCGATTCTGGAACAGCTGGTGATTAAACCAGCAGTGGATACAGTAAAATATGTGCCGGGAGCCGTACTCTGGTCGGTGGCTAAAAAAGACGTAACGAAAAGTGGATTATCGAGGATCGTGGGAACGAAGTTATACAAGCAGATGACGGTACGAAACGTGAACACGGCCCGTAAAATATACGAACTCATGCAGACAGGGCAGAGATAAAGCACAGACTGGCTATTTGAATGAAAGCATATTAGAATAGACCTAAGACACAAAAGGTTTTTTAGAAGGGAAGCGCGGTATAAATGGCATTAAAAGATAAATTCGACCAGCTGAAAGGTAAAGCTATGGAAAAAGGAAAACTTCACTGGGAGGAAAACAAAGACCAGTATAAAGAGAAAGGCCGGCATTTGAAAGATACGATACAAAAGAAAATGTCCAAATAAGGCGATGCTGAAAGCGGAGCTGTATCCACATTTATTTTTGAAGCCATCCTCCTTTCAGCAGTGAAATACGAAAATAAACGAAGAACCCCGCATTCCTTTTAATGGAATGCGGGTTGATTTTTTATGTAAAAACATCCGCTTACGTCGTATTTCCCTTTATTAATTCAATATCTACAATCATATTGTCTATTTCCTTCATCCTTTTTTTTGTTCAATCTGGGTAATCAATGTGGAACAGAGTAATTTTCCAATGCGGTCCATCGGCTGGCTTATGGTAGTTAATTTAGGGTCCTGAAGCATCTTTGTGAAACTGTGATAATCATAGCCGACAATTTTTAACTGTTCCGGCACATTGATGGAGTGGCGTACCGCATACATATAGAGGGCGTAAGCTATCAGATCATTACTGCAGAAAACACCGTCATACTTATCGAGTATAGGAGCTACTTCGTTTTCGATAAACGCATAGTTGTCTTCAAACGTTGCCTTCACGTGGGCGCCTTCTATAAAATGCCAATCTATCTGCTTGTTCAGACAGGCTAATTGAGAAGCATCTTTCTGCGGTTGGCAAGCATGTCATATTTCATCGGGCCGGATATATGCAGCACGCTCGATACGCCTTTTTCTATCAGGTGGTTCGTAGCAAGCTCTCCTCCCTTGAAGTTATCGCTTGCCACATAGGGTATGTCCGGAGAAATAATCCGATCAAAGGAAATAATAGGCATGTCCGCACTCGTATAATCTTCCACTTCGAGGTTGTGGCTGCACATAATAATGCCATCGACTCTGTTCTGTCTCAGCATGCTTATATAATTCGCTTCTTTCTGCTTATCCTGAAGAGAATTGCAGACGAGAATTTTGTAGTTTTTTTTACTGGCATAATCTTCGATCCAGTTTATCATTTCGGAAAACAGCGGATGGCTCAAATCCGGCACAATCACGCCAATCACGAAAGATTGATTCTTTAAAAGGGCCCGGGCTATCTGGTTGGGCTGGTAATCGAGTGCCTTCATAGCTTCCTCTACTTTTGTCCTCGTTGTTTTGCCGATATATCCTTTATTGTTCATTACTCTGGAAACAGTGGTTACCGATACGCCAGAATGTTTGGCTACATCTTTAATACTTGCCATTGTGCTCTCTCACACTCCATTTTCGAATATCCGCCTATTTATCATTGTAAATTATAATGATTTGTTGTGTATTATATGTTAAACGTTTTCATATGAATATATTATATATAATACGGCATGAAACCCTTTATTAAAAGAGTTTTATCTAGTTTTAGATCAGTAAATAAAATATGATAACGGTTTTATGTGTAATTTTATGAAAACGATTGACATATTATTTATCTAACGTATAATTCAATTTGAAAGCACTTACAAAATAATGTAATAAGGAGTGTGGGAGATGAGAAAAGCAGCACTGAGTGTTATGACTCTTTCTATGCTGGGGTTAGCAGGATGTTCCTTTGAATCCTTTAGCGCCGATGATGATAGAACCCAAATAGAAATTATGAGCGGAAAAGTGGAAATTAACGATCAATTCGAAGCTTTGGCGGACAAATACGAAGAAGAAAATCCGGACGTCGACATCAGGATTATAAGTGTAGGGGGCGGATCCGATTATATTGGCACCTTAAAATCAAGGTTTGCCTCCGGAGATGCGCCGGACGTATTCAGCGCTTTTGGTCCGGTGGAGCTTGAACAATTTGATGCCTACTTAACAGATTTATCGGATATGGAATCAGCTGAAACAGCTTTGGACGGTACGCTTGAAGATGTAACGTATGGAGACAACATTTATGGACTCCCATTTAACTTAGAAGGATATGGTCTGATCTACAATAAGGAGATTTTCGAGCAGGCGGGTGTGGATGCGGAAAGCATTCAATCATATGAAGACCTGGAAGCGGCGGTGCAGACAATTGACAGTCAAAAAGAAGAGCTTGGTATTGAAGCGGCATTTGCTTATCCAGGAAGGGAAGCATGGGTGACGGGCGGTCATTTAGCCAACGCATTTTTAGCACCGGAATTTAACGAAAGCTCAAAGGAGGCATGGGAGTCGGATACTGTGGAATTTGAGCGGGGAGACGAATTTAAACGGATGTTTGACCTGCAGACGGATTATTCAATTAAACCGGTACTTAGTATTAACTACTCTCAACAGGTAGAGCAGTACTTTGCCCAGGGAGATGTAGCGATGATTCAACAGGGAAATTGGGTGTATCCTTCTCTTGCCCAGTCGGACGAAGAATTTGCGAATGAAGGAATTGACATGATGCCTATTCCGGTAGAAGGACGGGAGGGAGATATGCCGGTAGGTGTACCAAACTATTGGGCCGTTAACAATGATAATGATGATGAAACCATTCAAGAGGCTAAAGATTTTCTGGATTGGATGAACAATTCTGAAACAGGAAAAGAGACGGTGCTCAATGAATTTAATTTTGTCCCTGCTTATGAAGGATACGATACTTCAGAAATTTCAGATCCTCTTTCGCAAAAAGTAAATGAACATTTTGAAGAGGATAACGTAATAAATTGGGTGACGTCGGGATATCCAAGCGCATTTGATTCTTATCTTGGTTCTCAGGCGCAGAGGTATCTAAGTGAGGACTATACATGGGAAGAAGTATTACAGGCAGCAAGAGATGAATGGGAGAGAAAAAAGGAGTCACAGCGGTAGCACCAGCTTTCATAAATAAAGAGAAAGATCGAAAGGAGCAATCATATGAATAATCGCAGTATATCCTATTGGTTATTTTTGGCACCTGTATTAATTGCCCTGGGATTGGTTGTAGTAACACCATTTATGTACGGGTTTGGCCTTTCTTTTACAAATTGGAACGGGGTTTCTATCGGCCAGTTTGTCGGCATGCAGAATTATATTGACCTGTTCCGGGACGGGGAATTCCGAAACGCGTTCTGGTTTACGGTGCTTTTTGCAGTGGTAACGGTAATACTGCTTAACGTGTTTGGTCTTGGTCTTGCCCTGCTTGTCACGCAGAGCTTAAAAAGCAGTAATCTGCTGCGGGCCGTTTTTTTCATGCCTAACTTAATTGGCGGGCTGATTCTCGGGTTTATCTGGCAGTTTATTTTTGTGAATGCCTTCAGCCAGGCGGGCACCCTATTGAATATAGAAGGACTTCAGGGCTGGCTTTCCACAACGGGTACAGGTTTTTGGGGACTGGTAATCCTGACAGCCTGGCAGATGGCCGGATACATAATGGTCATTTATATAGCATTTCTACAGAGCATTCCCGGAGATGTGGTGGAAGCAGCCAAGATCGATGGGGCCGGCTCGTGGCAGCGGTTCAAAAGTATTATCTTTCCACTGCTTGCCCCGGCTTTTACAGTAAGCATGTTTATCACGCTCTCAGCCGGCTTTAAAATCTACGACCAGAATCTTTCTTTAACGAACGGCGGTCCTTTTGATTCTACCCAAATGCTGGCAATGGATATCGTGCGTACCGCATTTGTCGATAATGAGATGGCCTATGCGCAGGGAAAAGCCGTTGTGTTTTTCCTGATCGTAACGGCTATTGCATTGGCACAGGTTTTCTATAATAAGCGCCGGGAGGTTGAAATGTAATGAAATTAACAAAAGCAGAAAAACGACGTCTGCTCCCTTTAGAAATTTTAGGTATTGTGCTGGGAATTCTTTGGCTGATTCCTTTTTATCTTATGCTGACGAATGCATTCAAAAATCCAGATGAAATATTTGCGGGTGTGATGGGGCTTCCTTCCAGCTTGATATGGCAGAATTTCGTAGTCGCTTTTCAGGAATTGGAGTTTTTAAAATCGTTATTTAACTCTGTGATGATTACAAGCTTGAGTATTGCTGTTATCGTGATTTTTTCCTCAATGGGAGCTTACGCCCTGGCAAGAAACCCGGGACGTTTGAGCACTATATTATTGTTTTTGTTTGTTGCGGCGATGCTTGTGCCCTTTCAGGCCGTCATGATTCCGCTGACTACTATATTTGGACAGGCCAATATGCTCAATGGCGCTGGATTAATATTTATATATCTTGGTTTTGGGTGCAGCTTGTCGATTTTTCTTTATCACGGTGCCCTCAAAAGCATTCCAAAAGTACTCGATGAAGCTGCCACGATTGATGGAGCCAACCAGTTTCAGATATTCTGGCATGTTATTTTTCCACTGCTAAAGCCCATTACTGTCACCGTTGCTATTTTAAATGTTATCTGGATTTGGAATGATTACCTGCTTCCTTCCCTGGTGCTGGGACAGGCTAATGCAACGATTCCGCTGAAAATGTTTTACTTTTTCGGCCAGTTTACAACGCAGTGGCATTTAGCATTGGCAGGACTTACGATTGCGATTATTCCTGTTATTGTGTTCTATTTCTTCGCTCAAAAACAAATTATTAAAGGTGTCTCGGAAGGCGCTGTTAAATAAAGGAGGATTCTGTATGCCGCATCAGGAACTGGTGGAACAAGCAACAGCTTCCGTGTTGGAAGAAAAT
Organism: Sinobaca sp. H24; assembly: GCF_023845525.1. Taxonomy (NCBI): domain Bacteria; kingdom Bacillati; phylum Bacillota; class Bacilli; order Caryophanales; family Sporolactobacillaceae; genus Sinobaca; species Sinobaca sp. H24. The sequence goes on along the minus strand of NZ_JALBWT010000038.1, from coordinate 37,467 downwards.
AAAAGACAGGCCGCAGGGGAGTGGCGTCTGGATTATCATATTACCGCCCCGGCTTTCTGGATCAATGACCCGAACGGATTTTGTTATTACAACGGAGAGTATCATTTGTTTTATCAGCACCACCCCTATTCGGTGAAATGGGACAACATGCACTGGGGCCATATTAAAAGCAGGGATCTGACCCACTGGGAGGATCTTCCTGTCGCACTAGCGCCGAGTGAACCGTACGATAAGGATGGCTGCTTTTCAGGCAGCGCGATCGAAAAGGACGGCAGGCTGTACTTATTTTATACAGGCAATATCTGGACCGGGCCGGACCCGGATACAGATCTCAAACAGTCACAGTGCCTGGCTATCAGCGACGACGGCATTACGTTTACAAAATATGAGCACAATCCCGTCATAAGTGAAGCGCCGGAAGGAAATATTGATCCTGCTCATTTCAGGGATCCGAAGGTGTGGGAAGAGGACGGAATGTACTACTGCATCCTCGGCTCCAAAAGCAGGGAAAATACAGGACAGGCCCTGCTTTATAAATCCAGCGATCTGCTGAACTGGGAGTATATCAGCATCGTGGCAAAGGGTACCGGGAACATGGGCTATATGTGGGAATGCCCGGATCTGATTACCGTAAACGGACAGGACATGATCGTTATGTCTCCGCAGGGCGTTCGCCCGGAAGGGGATTTATACCACAATCTGCATCAGGCCGTTTATCTTCCGGGAAAGCTGGAAGCGGATAAGGAGAATTTCCAATTCGAACAATTTAAGCTGCTGGACTACGGGTTTGATTATTACGCCCCGCAGACGACGCTGGACGCAGAAGGCAGAAGGCTGATGGTAGGCTGGATGGCGATGTGGGAAAGCCCGATGCCGGAAGAAAAAGAGCAGTGGACGGGGGCGATGACGCTTCCCCGGGAGCTGTGGATGGAAAAAGGACGCCTTTACAGCTTTCCGGTTCAGGAGCTGGAGGCGCTAAGGCAGAAGCAGGTTTCCTACAACAATGTGCACATCCATAACGCCCTGCAGCTGGACGGGATCAATGGAAAAACTCTTGAGCTCCGTCTTACGATAGACGCGAAAAGAGCCGGCCATTTTGGTCTTTCTTTTCGGGGGGATGACGACGGCACAGAGAAGACAACGTGGAGCTATGACGTGGGGCAGCAGAAAGCAGTGCTGGACCGATCGTCTGCGGGAGAAGGACCGGGCGGCGTGAGGAAAGCAGAGGTACCTCTGCAGGATGGATTAATGGATATCTGTCTGTATATTGATAATTCTTCCGTAGAAATTTTTATGCAGCATGGTGCCGCATCGATGACGGCACGAATCTATCCTAAATTCACATCAACGGCGATTATGTTCTTTTCGGATGAACCGGCTGAATTAGTAAAAGTAGAAAAATGGGAACTGAAACCTTCTATCACAACACGCCTGTAACAGGTGACAGGGAGAGACAGCATAATGAAAGAAAGCGAATGGAAAAATGCCGTCGTGTATCAAATATACCCGAAGAGCTTTAACGACACGAATGGAGACGGCATCGGGGATCTGCCGGGAATCATCGCCAAGCTGGATTACCTGAAAGATCTTGGGATTGATATTATCTGGCTCAGTCCATTTTTCCCGTCTCCGATGGCGGATAATGGATACGATATTTCTGACTATCAGGGAATTGAGCCCTCTTTTGGAACGATGGAGGATATGGACAGGCTTCTGTTTGAAGCGTACCGACGTGATATCCGCATCGTTATTGACCTGGTGTTAAATCACACTTCGGATGAACACGACTGGTTTAAAGAATCGTCCGCTTCGCTCGATAATCCGAAACGGGATTGGTACATATGGCGCTCCGGAGATGGAAATGGAGGGCCTCCCAACAATTGGCGTTCGAACTTTGGCGGGTCGGCCTGGGAATGGGATGAACGGACGAATCAATATTACCTCCATGTGTTTGACAAAAAGCAGCCCGACTTAAATTGGGAAAATAAAGATATGCGCAAAGCCATCTATCAGATGATCCACTGGTGGATGAAAAAAGGGGTAGCCGGCTTCCGGGTGGACGCGATCACCTACATTAAAAAAAATAAAGAGTTTCCTTCGTTCGAAGCGGATGGCAGCGACGGCATGGTTACGATTGATAAAGGAAGCCTGAACCAGCCGGGGATTAAAAAGCATCTTCAGGAGCTGAAAGAAAAAGGATTCAGGCACGATGAAGTGTTTACCGTAGCGGAAGCACCGGGCGTGCCCGCAGATGAAATAGAAGATTATATTGGGGAACACGGCTTTTTTACGATGCTGTTTGAATTTGATCATGTAGACTTGGACCTGACGGCCAGTGCCAAGTGGTATGAAATGAAAGAATGGACGGTACATGATTTTAAAAAGCCGCTGTTTGACAGCCAGCGCCGTCTGCAGGAAGGCTGGTCGGCGCTGTATATTGAAAATCACGATCAGCCCAGATCCCTGAGCCGTTTTATACATGAAGGATTCCGCCATACGCACAGTGCGCAGATGCTGGCGGCCGTTTATTTTCTAATGAAAGGCACGCCCTATATTTATCAGGGGCAGGAAATAGGAATGACCAATGTAGAATATCCTGATATTTCTTCCTACAATGATGCCGTCAGCCGCCACCAGTATGATTATGCACTGGCTAACGGATGTTCCGAGGAAGAAGCACTGGCTTTTATTTGGAAAAGAAGCCGCGACAACACGAGAACACCGATGCAGTGGGATGATTCGCAACAGGGAGGGTTTACAGAAGGGAGCCCCTGGCTGGAGACAAATTCGAACTACCCGGAAGTGAATGTCAAAACGGTAAAGGCTGCATCCAATTCGCTCTATACCTTTTACCAGAAGCTGATAGCCTTTCGTAAGCATACTGCGGTAGCGCCAATTATCGAAAAAGGAGCGTTCCAGGCACTGTTCGAAGAGGATGACCATATCGTTGCCTATAAAAGAACGTATGAAAATCAGGAGATCACGCTGTACGCGAATTTCACAGCGGAAAGGGTACCTGTTTCTTTTAATGAAGAAAACAGGCAGGTCATTGTATCAAACAACGACGGGCTCGGACCTGATTCCCTATGGCTGGAACCGTATGATTTTGTTATTTTCTCCAACGTACATTATGAGTGGTGATCGTTTTTAGGAATTTCAGTAATAAAAGATGTAGAACAAACGAAATAAAAAATTAAATGGTAGTATTAGTAATGAGTCTCTACATAAAAAAAGAGGCTCGTTTTTTTTATGGAAAAGAAAAAGCCTCAACGGCATAAACAAAAGGGTCGTGAGGACCGATAGAACAAGCACATGCTCTTTCTAACGGAGCGGCTTACGATAGGAGGATAAGGGTCATGGCTGAAATAATAGAAACATATCAATTAGAAACGGCGGCGATATCGGTGCTTGTTGCTGTGCTGGCCTCCTACGCGGCACTGCATGTTTCCGCTCAGATGATGGACTCCAGAGGCATGCGCCGGAAGCTTTGGCTTATCAGCGGTTCTTTAGTGATGGCTGTCGGCATTTGGGTCGATGCATATCATTGGAATGATGGCTGTTCATTTAGGAATTCCTGTCGAATACCAATCCAGGCTGCTGATTGTATCGTTTGGCGCGGGCCTGGCTCGGTGCTTTAATAGCTTTTTGGGTCGTTTCCGTCTCCTCTTCACTGCATGGTCTTCGTCTTTTTTCTGCCGGGGTATGTATGGGCAGTGCGATTGCCGCCATGCATTATATCGGAATGGATGCTATGGAGAACGTAACGATTACATATGATCTTCCGCTTCTGCTTCTTTCCATTTTTGTATCTATAGGGGCATCGATCATAGCACTTCGGTGTTTTTATGTGTTTCCTGCCTGGCCTGATTCCAAAAAGAAATATGTATTAAAAGCAGTAAGTGCGGTTGCTGCTCGGGGCAGCGATAAGCGGAACACATTATATTGGTTTAAGTGCCGCCGGTTTTCGGATAGACGCCGGTTCACCGACAGTCGGCGAAATGACAAGTCTCACCATGGCCGTTGTGATAGGCCTGCTGGTTTTTTAATTCAGGGCATTTTTATTCTGGTAGCTTTTTATGATCGGCGTGTAGTATCACAGGCGGTGAAACTAACAGATAATGAGCAGCGCTACCAGTCCTTGATTGCGCACAGCGTGGATGCTATTTTTACGCTGGACCTGCAGGGGAGATTCCGTAAAATGAATCAAACAGGAGTGGAGTGGTCCGGTCTCTCTCGTTCCCAATGGCCGCTGACGAAGTGGGAGCAGCTTTTTCGTGAAGATACGGTCGATTTAACGGTCAAGTATTTCCGGCAGGTGGTCACCGAAGAACAGGCAGTGAATTTCAATACTGCCATTACAGCAAAGGGCAGAGCGCTTCATCTGAACGTAACGCTGATCCCTTTGTATTTGGACGGGAAGCTGGACGGAGTGCAGGGGATTGCCCGAGATATCAGCGAACAGGTCGTGGGTGAACAGCAGCTGCAGCAGGCGGCCTATCATGATTTATTAACCGGTCTTCCCAACCGCCGTTCTTTTGTACATCACCTAAAAGAAAAATTCCAGTACTCTGATGAGGGCTACGCATTACTTTTTTTGGATTTGAATCGTTTTAAAGTGATTAATGACTCCATCGGTCATACAGTAGGAGATCAGCTGCTGGAAGCCGCAGCCGGCCGTCTGAAAAATAAAGTAGGGGGCTCGGGGTTTCTGGCACGGCTCGGAGGAGATGAATTTACTATCTTTCTGTCGGACTATACATCCAAAGACCGCCTGGAGAGCCAGGTGGAACATCTGCTTGAAGCGTTCAGCACTCCTTTTTTGATAGATGGTTATACTCTTTCCACTTCAGCAAGCGTGGGGATCGCGCTGGCTCCGCAGGATGGCAGAGATCCGGATACGTTAATAAAACATGCGGATCTAGCGATGTACGAATCAAAAAAAAGAGGGCCGAACAGCGTTACCTTTTTTCATCCGCAGCTGGCAGAAGCTTCGCAGTTCCTGCTTCAAAAAGAACTCGATCTTCAGCTGGGCATCGACCGGGAAGAATTTTTTCTTGAGTATCAGCCGCGTATCGGCTGTCATCACCGGCGGATTGCCGGAGTGGAAGCGCTGGTGAGATGGAGAAAAAGCGATGGATCGATTGTGCCGCCCGGTCAGTTTATCCCTCTTTCCGAAGAAACCGGGCAGATTATTCCGCTAGGAGCCTTTATTCTGGATCAGGCCTGCCGGCAGGCAAAACAATGGCAGGAAAACGGAACGCCTATTCTTGTATCGGTTAATTTGTCGGCCAGGCAGTTTCAATCAGTGGAATTAGTGCCTTATATAGAAGCTCTTTTAGAAAGATATCAGCTGTCTCCCTCTCTGCTGGAACTCGAAGTGACGGAAAGCATGACGATGAATTGTACCGATCACTCCATTCAAATGCTTCATCAGCTGCGCGCATTGGGAGTGTCGCTGTCGATGGATGACTTTGGCACGGGCTATAGTTCCCTCTCCCACTTAAAAGATTTCCCTATTCAGCGGTTGAAGCTGGACCGTACGTTCGTCCAGGGAGTCTATGAAAACAGCAAAACCGAAAAAATCACCCAGGCAATTATTGCTCTCGGACGCTACCTTGACCTCGAGATCACGGGGGAGGGCGCAGAAACCGAGGAGCAGGTCGCCTACCTGGAAGCGCATCACTGCTCCGACATTCAGGGGTTTTATTTTAGTAAACCGTTATCGGTCGAAGAGCTGGAGGAACGTTATTTAAGCCGTATGGTTTTTTCAGAGCAGAGGAGATAAAGAATCTACAGTCCGGGATGTATGACCGGAATATACAATCGTTTTAAAGGTTTAAAAAAACAGGTTTGGTGTAACATAGAATAAACAAGGTAATTATCCATTCCTATATAAGCCGGAAAAAGGTTCATATCTTTTTTCGGCTTTTTTAGTGTGAAAAATCTGCCATAGAAAGGAGAAAGACTCATGACAGAACAGCTTCATCTTCTTTTCATTCTGCTTTTTATTGGATTTATTATTCTGGTAATAGATAAGAAAAATAAACAGTTCCCGGTGCCGATGGTACTGCTTCTGCTGGGGATCGCTTTATCCTTTGTTCCCTACTTTTCTTCCTTGTACTTAACGAAAGATATTATTTTTATGGTGTTTCTGCCGGCGCTGCTGTTTGCTTCTGCTTATAAATTTCCGGTAAAAGATTTAAAGAAAAATGCGGGTACAATAGCCGTACTGGCCTCTATCGGCCTTATATTGACGACGCTGTTATTTGGAGGAGCCATTTATGCGCTGGCTCCGGCTTTTGCAGATATTTCTTTTGTAGGGGCCCTGCTGATTGCGGCGATGTTAACTCCTACCGATCCGGTGTCGGTGACCTCCATTTTAGAGAAAACATCTGAAGATAAAAATATTTCCACTATCGTAGAAGGGGAATCCATGATTAATGATGGAACGAGTGTGGTTGTATTTACGATTGTGTCAGCAATGTTTGTTCACGGAGAGACGTTTTCCGCCGGTTCATTCCTGGGAGAGTTTCTCCTCGTTTCCCTCGGTGGAACAGCTATTGGCCTGGCAGCAGGATGGATCATTACCAAAGCGGTTCATTACATGCATCAGCATGTATATCAGGTGATGCTCAGTCTCCTTGCGGCTTATGGAAGTTTTTACATCGCAGAGGCGGCCGGTGTTTCCGGAGTGCTTGCTACTGTATGTACAGGGATTATGGTCTCCTATGCACTGACGTCTACGGAGAATGAGGATAACTTGCGCTCCTATCTGGACGGATTCTGGAATGTGCTGGAGCCTATTATTCTGTCGCTTCTTTTTCTGCTGATTGGTATTCAGGCTGCAGACTATCTCGTCTTTGACGGCTGGCTGTTTGCTGTTGTTATTTTTATTTTGTCGCTGCTGGTCCGTTTTATCGTACTGGGAGGAGTGCTCCATAATCCGCTTTCCGTTCCGGCTTCGTTCAGCTGGACCTCTATTTCCATTATTACCTGGTCGGGGCTGAAAGGAACCGTATCCGTTGCCCTTCTGCTCAGTATTGAAGCAGATACGAACAGCCAGGCAGATATGATTGTATCCCTGACTTTTGCTGCCATTGTGCTCTCCCTTGTTATTCAAAGCCTCGGAGAATACCCCATCATGAAGAAGCTGGAAAAATAGAGAGGGCCGGTATGGCGAAAACATTCAAGCAAAACTTCATGACATCCGGCAGCATTAAGCCTGAATTCTCGTTATTAAAATAGAGAGTTCGGGTTTTCTTTTCTTTTTTTTATAGAAGAACTTCTTGCCAAAAGGAAGCGATTTCAGCTAAACTTGTCATACAACATGACAAGTTTATTTTGCGTTATAAGAAAGGGAGGCAGAGGATGGATTCCATGATTGACCGAAAGAAAGTCTCCAGCCAGGTGCTGGAGCGGATTAAAGAAAAGATCAAAAGCGGGGATTTTCCGGCGGGGGAAAAGCTGCCGTCTGAAATGGAGCTTGCCCGTCAGTTCGGCGTGAGCCGGGCGCCGATCCGCGAAGCGCTCAGTATTTTGTCGGCGAGCGGAATCGTGGAATCAAGACAGGGCGGCGGCAGCAGGGTGCATCCGGTTCCGCTTGTCGATATGCTCGAGCAGATTCCATATGACGTAGTGAAAATTGAAGAAGTGCATGACCTTCTCGAAATGCGGAGCGTGATTGAAGTAGAAGCGGCCGCTCTTGCCGCGGTGCGCCATACGTCGGCAGAAGAAGATGAGCTTAAGCTGGCGCTCGAAGAGTTTTCCAAAACCGTAGCGGATGAACAGGAAGTCGGGGCGCGGGCGGATTTTTCCTTTCACCGTGTGCTGCTCAAAGCCGCCCGCAATCCTTTCCTCGAACAGACGATGAACAACGTCAGCGGCCTTCTGCAGAAAGCGCTCGACTATTCGCTCTCGCAGAACGTGGGCAGGCAGGAAAAGCGGGAAGAAGTGTACGCAGAGCATCAGATTATTTATGAGGCATTCTGCCGACGGGACCCGGAGGCCGCCCGCGCCGCCATGCGAACCCATCTGGAGAACGCCCGTCGCAAGCTGGGAGACACGAGAGTAGATCACTAAAAGGAGGAAATGATATGGCAGACTATATTATTATCGGCGGAGGGATTGTCGGATTATCGACAGCCTACGCTTTAACAAAAGAGAAGCCGGAAGCTACAATCGTTATTCTGGAAAAAGAACAGCAGGTGGCGTCGCATCAGACCGGGAACAACAGCGGCGTGATTCATTCGGGTATTTACTACAAGCCGGGCAGCTTAAAGGCAAGACTTGCCAAATCGGGCAACGAGTCGATGCGGCTGTTTGCCGAAGAGCATGGCATCGACGTCGACATCTGCGGCAAGGTGATTGTGGCCTCCGAAGAAAAAGAGCTGCCGTTTCTGGAGGATTTGTATGAGCGCGGCCTGGAAAACGGTTTGAATATAAGAAAGCTCAATCAGGAGGAGCTGCGTGAAAAAGAGCCGCACGTCAACGGTATTGCGGCGATTCACGTGCCAACGGCCGGAATTATCAATTACAAACAGGTGTCCAATAAGCTCTCAGAACTCGTTCAGGCAGCCGGAGCCGAAGTGAAAAGCGGAACGGCCGTGACGGGAATTGCTGAGCATGAAGCCGGGGTGACCGTTGATACCGATAAAGGCCGATTTGAAGGAAAGTACTTAATTAACTGCGCCGGCCTGCAGAGCGACCGGATGGCAAAGCTCGCAGGCTATCATCTGGATGTGAAAATCGTGCCGTTCCGCGGAGAATACTACAAGTTTGTGGAAACGAGCCGCCACCTCGTTCGCAATCTGATTTACCCGGTGCCAAATCCGGATTTCCCATTTCTGGGCGCCCATTTTACCCGCATGATTGACGGCAACGTGGATGCCGGGCCGAACGCGGTGCTCGGGTTTAAAAGGGAAGGCTATAAGAAAAGCGACATCAACTGGAAGGATTTGTCCGAAGTGCTTCTCTATAAAGGCTTCTGGAAGCTGGCGCGTCCGTATTTAAAAGAAGGCACCGGCGAAATGATCCGCTCGGTAAACAAAAAGAAATTTGTAAAGAACCTGCAGAAGCTTCTGCCCGAGGTGAGGGAAGAGGATCTGATTCCGGGCCCGCGCGGCGTCCGGGCCCAGGCGCTGAGCGTAGACGGCAAAATGGTCGATGACTTCTATATCGTACCCGGCCGGAACAGCCTGCACGTCTGCAACGCCCCGTCTCCTGCCGCCACAGCAAGCCTCGAAATCGGCAAAGAGATTGTGAAACGCGTGGATGAAGGAAGGAGGAGGACAGATCATGGAAGCTCAATGGATCACAGCGCTGCAGCAGCGAATCGATAAGGAACGCGTTCAGACCGGCACGGCGGACCGGCACAGCTACAGCTACGACGGATCGTTCGGTGAATTTCTGCCGGAGGCGGTCGTGCAGGTCAGGAGCACCGCAGAAGTGGTCGCAGTGATGGAAACGGCGAACACGTACCGCGTTCCGGTTACGCCAAGAGGTCAGGGCACATGTTTGAGCGGCGGGCCTCTTCCTGTAAAGGGGGGGATCGTGCTCGATATGAGCCAGTGGCCGTCGTCCATCGATATTACGCCCGGTGATTTAACCGCCCGCGTTTCCCCGGGAACGCTCACCGCGGCCATTCACGCAGCGGCGGAAGAGCACGGCCTGATGTATCCACCGGACCCGAGCAGTGCGCATGTGTCCACGATCGGCGGCAACCTCGCGGAGAATTCCGGCGGGCCCCGCGGCTTGAAGTACGGCGTAACGAAGGACTACGTGATCGGTCTGGAAGTCGTAACGCCGGAAGGCAAAGTCATGCAGGCCGGCGGGAGCACGATTAAAAATGTAACCGGGTTTGATCTGACCAAGCTGATCGTCGGCTCGGAAGGAGTGCTCGGCGTGATTACGGCAGCCACGCTCAAGCTGATCCCGAAGCCTCAGGCTGTACAGACAATAATGGCGTCATTTGCGTCGATGGAAACCGCCGGGAGGCGATTTCTACAACACTTACCTCCGGCATTCTTCCTGCCAAAATGGAGTTCATTGACCAGGCCTGTGCCCTTGCGGTGGAAGCTTATCAGCCGTCCGGACTGCCAACCGATGCGGCCGCAATTGTTATGATTGAGCTGGATGGCAATGAAGAATCGATTCAGGTGGAAGCCCGGCAGGTAAGTCAAATTATGAAAGACCTCGGCGCTTTGGAGGTCATCGAGCCGAAGACGCCGGAAGCGGCCGCTGCGATCTGGAAGGCGAGAAAAATGGTCTCACCGGCCATTGCCAAAATTAAGCCGACGAAAGTATCCGAGGATGCGACCGTGCCGAGAAGCCAGATTCCGGCGATGACGGCGCGTCTTGCCGACATACGGGAGAAGTATGGTGTTTCGCTCGTCGTGTTCGGCCATGCGGGAGATGGCAACCTGCATCCGAATATTCTCTGCGACAAGCGCGATCAGGAGGAAATGAAGCGGGTGGAGCTTGCCGTCGGGGAGATTTTTGAAGCCGCGATTGAGCTTGGCGGCACGCTGTCCGGGGAGCACGGCATCGGCACGATGAAATCGTCGTTTATGGAGCAGGAGCTGGGCGCGGTCGGTGTAGATATGATGCGCCGGATTAAGGACGCCTGGGATCCGAACGGCATTATGAATCCGGGCAAAATATTTGCTGAGCCCGGGCAGAGGCTGGTGTTAACCGATGAGTAATCCCGGTACGCTGAAAGAGCGGATGAACTATGAGAAGTCCTTTGACTGCGTGCAGTGCGGCTACTGCCTGCCCGCGTGCCCGACCTACGAAACGATGGAAACCGAAAAGCATTCGCCGCGCGGCCGGATTCAGCTGATGAAGCTCGCGGCGGAAGGGAAGATCGGTCTTGAAGAGCTGGAGGAGCCCGTAGGTAAGTGCCTCGGCTGTATGGCCTGTATGCCGGTCTGTCCGACAAACGTCCAGTATGATCAGATGCTGGAAGGCGCGAAGCGGGTCATTGAAGACAACAAACAAAAGCCGAAGCTGCAGCAGGCGGTGGAGCACTCCCTGCTCGATACGCTGATTCCCTCAACAGGCGGCATGAATACGGTGGGCAATCTGACCTGGCTGTATCAGAAAACCGGCCTGCAGAAAGCGGCGCAGAAGCTGCGGCTCTCCACGCTCGCGCCGCTTGCGATGGGGGAATTTGAAAAAGTACTGCCTCCGCAGCCGTCTCCAAAAGAACGAAGCGCCCGTCCGGCATTCCGTCCGGCCCGTCAGCCCGAGAAAGCCCGGGTCGCTTTTTTCACCGGCTGTGTAATGGACAGCATGTTTTTTGCGATTAACGAACAGTCGATGGAGCTGCTGGCGATTGCTGGAGCGAGTGTGGTCGTTCCTGAAGAACAGACTTGCTGCGGGGCGCTGCACGCCCATTCGGGCAGACATGACAAAGCGGTGGAGCTCGCGAAGCAGAATATTCAGATGCTCGAGGAGCTCGATGTCGATTACGTCGTGAACAATGCCGGAGGCTGCGGCGCGCAGATGATCCGCTACGACCACCTTTTTGAAGAGGGGACCGTCTGGCATGAACGGGCGCTGGCTTTTACAAACAAAGTAAGAGACATTACCCAGGTGCTGGCTGATCTCGACAGCCTGCACTTTACAAAACCGGTTCATGAACGGATCACCTATCAGCCGTCGTGCCACATGACGAACGTGCAGCGCGTCACGGAAGCGCCGCGGGCACTGATGCAGGCGGTTCCAGGTGTGGAGCTCCAGGAAATGAATGATCCGAATTTCTGCTGCGGATCGGCCGGGGTATATAATCTCGTCCAGCACGAATCCTCTATGAATATTCTCGACGTGAAAATGAAGGATGCCGGCAGCACCAGGACGTCCACTATTGTAACGACCAACCCCGGCTGCCTCCTGCAGATGAAGTACGGAGCCCAAAAAGCAGCCACCGGCCAGCGCGCTGTTCATTTAGTAGAGCTGCTGATGGAAGCCGGACCCGTACCAAAAGACGCGTAAGCGGTAAATTGGATCCAATATCCAATTTAAAAAAAGTATAAATATTCAGATTCATATTGACATGTTTGCCGGAATTGACTATCATTGTAACTATTAAAGACGATTATGGATTGTTAAGTTCCGACTTACTTCTTTAGCCGGAAGTGAATCTCGGATCCAAACGCCAGTCCGCTCTGTCTTCTTGCATGATCTATTTTGCATGGGAGAATTAGGAGAAGACTGGCGTTTTCTTTTTTGTCTATATATGTAAGCGCTTTATAATACGATTGCAGGGAGCGATTCGATGGATTTTAACTATTCAGAGGAACAGGTAATGGTCAAGAACATGCTTCGGGACTTTGTAGATAAAGAGATTATTCCCCATATTCAGCAGTGGGATGAAAAAGGTGAATTTCAGCCGGCGATTCTGGAAAAACTCTCCGGGCTTGGCATGATGGGAATCTGTATCCCGGAAAAATACGGCGGCAGCGGAATGGACTACAATACGCTCGCGATTGCCTGCGAAGAGCTTGAACGCGGCGACACGGCCTATCGGACCGCTGTTTCTGTACACACCGGCTTAAACAGTATGACGATTCTCCCAATGGGGAACGGAAGAACAGAAGGAACGAATACTTACGCCTCAAGCCAAAGGCGAAAAAATCGCCGCATTCGGCTTAACTGAACCAAACGCAGGCTCAGACGTGGCGGCGATGAACTCCACGGCGGTCAAAGACGGCGATTCCTACATTTTAAACGGATCGAAAACGTGGATTTCCCTATGTGACTATGCAGATCATTTTCTCGTCTTTGCCTATACCGATAAGAGCGCCGGCCACAAAGGGTTATCAGCGTTCGTGATCGACCGGAACATGGACGGCTTTTCGTCCAAGGCGATTAAAGGAAAGCTCGGTATCCGTGCAGGAAACACCGGTGAAATTTTCTTTGAAGACATTAAAGTGCCAAAAGAAAATCTGATCGGAGAAGAAGGGGAAGGCTTTAAAATAGCGATGAGCGCGCTTGATAACGGCCGGTTCACCGTGGCAGCCGGCGCCTGCGGGCTCGTAATGGCTTCCCTTGAAGCAAGCGTGAACTACTGCCACGAACGGAAAACCTTTGGAAAAGAAATCGGGAAACACCAGCTCGTGCAGCAGATGATTGCGAATATGGAAGCCGGCCTGCAGATGGGACGCGCTCTTGTGTTTAAAGCAGGCAGCTTAAAGAATGCCGGAAAACGCAACACAAGAGAAACGTCGATGGCGAAATGGCAGGCCTGTAATTTTGCCAACGAAGCCGCCAACGATGCCGTGCAGATATTCGGCGCCTACGGCTATTCCAACGAATATCCGGTGGAGCGGTACTTAAGAAACTCCAAAGCGCCTGTGATTTATGAAGGAACACGGGAAATCCATACGGTCATGCAGGCCCGCTACGCATTAGGCTATAACGAAGACAAGCCGCTGCGCAAAACGCTTCCGGCCTGGCCGTTCGAATAACATAAAAAAACCACAATCGAAAGGGGGACATGAACATGAGTGAGAAAAGCACAGAAACACTGGAAGAAGAGCACAAGCAGATGGAAATACTGGATGAAGAGGGCAAGATGAGAAGCTACACCGGCTTTATGAAGTGGGGTATCACAGCTATATGTATTGTCTGGGCCTTCATGCTGATGTACTTTAACAGCTTCGGAAACATGGAGGCGCTTATTCTTAGAGCCTATACTCTCGGCTTTCTATTCCTGATGGCGTTTCTGTTATTTCCTGCTTCAAAGAAAAGTGGAGGCAAAAGAAGACTTCCTACGATTTGGGACATGATTTGTATCATCGGTTCCATCGCTGCCATCATTTATTTCGTCTCTATTTATGAAACATTTGCCAGAGAATGGGGAGGCTTTCACCGTACGGACTGGAACTACGTGGCCGGAGCGGTAGGAACGTTGTTTCTGTTTGAAGCAAGCAGACGGGTGGTAGGAAACACACTCTCTATTATTGCAGCAGTCTTTCTTGCGTATATATTTCTCGGGCCCTACATCCCGGGAACCTTCGGACACGGAGGCTTTACGCTGACAAGAACAATTTCCACAATGTTCTGGGGCGCTCAGGGAATATTCGGGATTGCGCTTGGTGTTTTCACCACATTCGTTTTTATGTTTGTCCTGTTTGGGGCCTTTTTGAAAAACAGCGGATTTACCGACTTTGTTAACGATTTAGCCCTTACGATAGCGGGGAGCACGGCCGGAGGGCCTGCGAAAGTAGCCGTACTCGGAAGCGGTCTGATGGGCATGGTAAATGGAAGTGCGATCGGAAACGTCGTAACGACCGGTACCGTGACTATCCCCTTAATGAAAAAAACGGGTTACAAGAAGCATTTCGCCGGAGCGGTGGAAGCCGTAGCCTCTACCGGTGGATTATTCGCCCCGCCTGTTATGGGTGCTGCCGGTTTTATTATGGCAGAGTTTATCGGTGTGCCGTATACAACGATCATGCTCGCTGCGGTTATTCCGGCGCTTCTGTATTTTATTACTGTTTTCATGGTCGTTCATTTTGAAGCAAAAAACCTCGGGTTGTCAGGGATAAGCAAGGAAAATATCCCTTCAGCTATAGGCGTGTTAAAAAGCAAAGGACATTTGATTGTCCCGCTGGCTGTATTGGTTTACCTACTGGTTATCGGTACGACGCCGACCTACGCCGCGGTATTTGCCCTGTTTGCCACGATTCTGGTCAGTGCATTTAGAAAATCGACCAGAATGAGCTTTAGAATGATTATCCAGTCGATTGAAGACGGCTGTAAGGCTGCCGTAGCAGTTGGTGTAGCCACTGCCATCGTCGGTATTATCGTCGGTGCGGTTACGCTTACAAGTCTCGGTCTGGTAGTAGGAAATAACATATTGAACCTCGCAGGCGACAGCCTGTTAATCGCCGGTATCTTCACGATGGTGATCAGCATCATCATGGGTATGGGCGTGCCGGCGACAGCGGCGTACATTATCGTAGCGACCGTATCGGCACCACTTCTTGTGGAACTTGGTGCTTCGGTACTTGTAGCGCACATGTTTGCTTTCTTTTACGCCGCTTTATCCAACATTACGCCGCCGGTGGCGCTGGCCTCGTACGCCGCAGCCGGTATAGCCAACGCGTCGCCGAACAAAGTATCGATGACGGCGGTGAGGATAGGAATAACCGGCTTTATCATACCGTTTTTCTTCCTATTCAATCCGGTGCTGTTGTTTGACGGCTCCAGCTACTCGGCAAGTATTCTCGCCGCCATTACAGCGATTATTGGTGTTATCGCTCTGGCAGCCGGCCTGCAGGGCTGGTTATTGACCAGAGCTAATATAGCGCAGCGTCTCATTCTTTTTGTCAGCGCTTTCCTTCTTGTCGAACCGACATTTCTTTGGGATCTGGTAGGAATTGCCCTGCTGATCGGCATTATGGCGTGGCAGAAAGTGAAGCCGACCCAAGCGAAGCAGCCTAAGAAAAAAAAGGAACCAGCCGATCCTATGTCAGACAATGGGAGAGTAAAACTGTAGGCATTCAGAAACATAAAAAAAGAAAAAGGGGAGTTTTATCATGAAAAAGATGTCCACGAAAAGAGTATTTCCAGCAGTGACCATGGCGGTAGGACTGACGTTCATCGCAGGCTGCGGAGGAGGCGGCGGTGGAGAAGAGTCCGGCGGCAGTGGATCAGAAAGCGAATCCTCTGAAGGAAGCGAAGCATCCGGAGAAGGCGGCCTGGACGGCGGCGAAGGAAACAATGAGGCAGAAGAAGGAGATACGCAGGTGAACCTGGTAACAGCCAGTGAAACCGGCCTTTACTACCCGCTTGGTGCAAGTCTTTCCAACTTCTGGTCCAATGAGGTGGACGGCGTGTCCTCCTCTTCCCAGTCCTCCAATGGAAGCGTACAGAATATGATCTACATGTCCCAGGGAGAAGCGGATGTCGGCTTCGTAATGGGTAACATTCTCCAGGATGCCTATGCAGGCGAAAATGGATTCGAAGGCGAGCAGTATGAAGACGTAAGAATCCTTGCTGGTATTTATCCAAACTACAATCACGTTGTGATGCGTGAAGGCGCCGGAATTGAGTCCATCGGTGATATTGAAGGCGAAAGCTTTGCACCGGGAGCGACGGGAAGTGGAACGGAAATTGCGTCCCAGCATATTCTCGGCGCATACGATCTGACGTTTGATGACATTAACGCCAACTTTGGCGCATTCCCGGAAGCAACGGATCTGATGAGAAATAATCAGGTAGTCGGCGCCAACATTAACGGCGGCCTCCCGACATCTGCCGTAAGCGAAATGCTGAGCACGGCCAACGGGGTTCTGACAAGCATTGATGATGAACAGCGCCAGGAAATGCTCGATGAGTATGATTTCTATATTGATGAAACGATCCCGGCTGGAACATATGAAGGCCAGGAAGAAGACGTTCATACGACGGCGATGCAGAACTTCCTCGTAGTGGATGCGTCCATGTCCGATGAAGTGGTCTACGATCTCACGAAAGCAATGTGGGACAATATTGAAGACCTGCACACAAGCCATGAGACGTTCCAGCAGTTCCAGGTAGAGAACTTTGATGAAGGTTCCGGAGATATTCCATTCCAACCCGGCGCAGAGCAGTACTATGAAGAGGAAGGTCTTCTTGACTAATACAGGACATCTGTTCCAAAGAAGTGAAGGCTGTTTTTCTGAACAGCCTTTTCCTTTTTTCTTCATAAAAAAAGGAGGGTGACAGCCGTGTATTGGGAAGATTTTCTGCATGTATCTGCAGCGGAAGTGGAAAATACGGTCTCCTCTGAAAGGGTGGATCAGTTTAAGGAAGCTCTCGGCTTTCCCGGTATGCCGGAGGGTCACGTCCCGCCGACTTTCGTTCGGACGTTTTCGTTTGGAGACATCCAGGGCCTTATCTGGCCGGATGCCGGAATGATTCACGCCGAACAGGAATACGACTATTACAGGCCTCTCGTGCCGGAAGAAACGCTCTTTTGTTCCCAGCGGATCGACAAGGTCGTCCGCAAAACCGGCAGAAGCGGAGAGATGGCATTTATTTATTTAACGCAGACAGGAAAAGACAGCGCAGAACAGACGGTGTTTATCTCCCGGCGTGTGCTCGTCTGGAAAGCAGCCGGACGGCGCTCGGAAGGAGTGCCTGAATGAACATTACTACTATTCATGAAAATTGTATAAAAATATCCGGCTTCAGCAGAGAGCAGGTACAGGGTTACGCCCGGGCTTCCGGCGACCTCAACGGCATACATATCGATGAGGAGGAAGCGAAAGCGCATGGCCTTCCCGGCGTTATCGTGCACGGCCTGCTGACGATGGCGTATACATATATGCCGTTTCTGCCACTCCTGGAAAAAGACTGGTACGTCTCGCATTTTCAGACCAGATTCACCGGCCGCGTGTTTCTCGATGAAGCGCTGCTTATCGAGTGGATGCCGGCGGAAAAAGAGAACACCTTTACGCTGAAGGTATCAAAGGAAGACGGAACGCAGGTAACCGAAGGAATCATCGAGCTCTCACAGAGCAAGTCCATGTAACAGAAAGGGTGCACGCTTATGGCAAAGGATCGCAAACAAACCGCTTCGTATGGAGATGAAGGATTCAGCGTATTTTTAAGACAGGCGTTCGCCCGCCATATGGGGCACACAAAAAAGGACTGGGAAAAGCCGACGATCGGCATCTGCAACACACAGAGCGAGGTGAATCGATGCCATACCCATTTTGGCCCAATTGTCGAAGCCGTCAAGCGTGGCGTGCTGATGGAGGGCGGCATCCCGCTGGAGTTTCCGACTATCTCTCTCGGCGAAAGCTTTACGAGCCCGACGACGATGATGTTCCGGAATCTGGCTGCGATGGATACAGAAGAAATGATCAGCGCCCAGCCGCTGGACGGTGTCGTATTAATCGGCGGCTGCGACAAAATGACGCCGGCCCAGCTGATGGGGGCGGCAAGTGCTGATATTCCTTCCATTATGATTACCGGAGGCGGCATGGACAACGGAGAATACGAAGGGAAAACGCTCGGTGCCTGTTCAGACTGCCGCTTTTTCTGGCAGGAGTACCGCAGCGGCAGCGTGTCGGAAGAAGAGCTCGACAATATTAACCAGGCGCTCGCACCTTCCGCCGGCCACTGTATGGTGATGGGGAGTGCGAGCACGATGGCGGTCGTTTCAGAGGCGCTCGGCATGATGCTTCCCGGCGGCGCAGCAACGCTTGCCACCGATAACAGAAAGCTCGCCGAAGCCCAGGAAGCCGGAAAGCAGATCGTGAACCTCGTGGAAAAAGATATCGTGCCCTCGGATATTATGACGGAAAAAGCATTCGACAATGCGATCCGGATGATTATGGCTGTCGGCGGATCCACCAATGCGGTGATTCATCTGACCGCTATTGCCGGCCGGCTCGGCATTAAGCTGCCGCTGTCGCGCTTCGACACGCTCGGACAGGATACGCCGTTTATCGCCAATCTCCGCCCGGCAGGGGAATACCAGATGAAGGAATTCAGCCATGCCGGCGGGGCGCGTGCGGTAATGAAGGAAATAGAAACGTATCTTCATACCGATGTACTGACGGTTACCGGAGAGTCCCTGAAAGAAAACCTGGCGGATGTAACCGTGTCTGACAACTACCGCCACGTGATCCGCCCGCTGTCTGATCCGCTCCATGAAGGAGACGGAATCGCCGTTCTGACAGGAAATATTGCGCCAAACGGAGCGGTCATTAAGCCTAAAGCGGCTTCCGCTGCTCTGTTAAAGCATGAAGGCCGCGCGGTCGTGTTTGAATCCACCGCGGACATGGAGCAGAAAGTAAACGATCCGGACCTGGACGTCGAAGCCGACGACATACTGGTGCTGAAAAACACCGGGCCGCGCGGGGCACCGGGGATGCCGGAAGCAGGCATGCTGCCGATCCCGAAAAAGCTGCTCGAGCAGGGAGTGCGGGATATGGTCCGCATCTCGGACTGCCGCATGAGCGGTACCGCCTTTGGGACAATTGTGCTGCACGTTTCGCCTGAATCAGCCGTCGGCGGGCCGTTTGCGCTCGTCGAAACCGGGGATACGATCCGGATGGATGTGCAGGCACGGGAGCTGGAGCTGCTCGTCGACGAGGCGGAGCTCGCCCGCAGGCGTGAAAACTTTGCCCCTCCGGAAAACGGAGCAGAACGCGGCTACAAAAAGCTGTTTCAGGAACATGTGCTGCAGGCCGATCAAGGCTGCGACTTTGACTTTTTAATGCCTCCGTCCCTTCGTTTGGCAGATAAGACGAAAGACGGCAGAATCATACAGGAGGAGAAAACGAGGGGAGGCTGATGGATACCGTAAACAAATGGCCGGAGCGGATTTCAATTTCCAGAGGGTATCTGCTGCTGACGCTGACCGTTCTTTTTATCCTTTTCAGCTTTACCGGCTGGCCGGGAGAACAGGTGCTGATGGTGCTTACTGTAGGGTTGATTCTTTATTCGCTGCCTTTTATGGCATTTTTTCCGAAGATCATGACGAGTATTCTGCTGATTACCGGCCATTTGGTATTTTTTGCCCAGGGTCTCGGATTTTCCTACTGGCGGGAATCCCTGATTGAAAACCTGCCTCTCGTGGCGCTGTTCGTATCCGTACCGCTGTTTGCCTATCCGTTAAAAAACGGCGGCTACGTTGAATATATTTCCATCATCGCCCACCGGTTTTTAAAAACGCCGGTTAAAATCTTTTCGAACATTGTGATTCTCACAAGCATATTGTCTTCGTTTATGAATCTGGGCTCTGTGCGCATCTCCTTTGAGCTGTTTCACAGCGAAATTGAAAAGAATCCGAAGTTTTATACAAAAGCGATATCGCAGGGATTTACGCTCGCGATGTGCTGGTCCCCGTATTTTGCCGGGGTGGCGATTGTGCTCAGCATGCTCGGGCTGCCGATTTTTCCCTTTATTTTCTGGGGGCTGCTGCTTGTGCTGATCGGCACCGCCGTGTCGGTGCTGCTGATTATGAAACAGCCTCCGGAAACAGAAGAGCTGGCCGCTGCGATGGATAAAGAAATGCAGGCGGCCCGGGCCGCGCCGATTACCGCCGGTAAAGGGATAGAGCTGCTCGTCATATTCGCCGGAATGTTTGCGGGAATTTTTATTCTCGAGCGGCTGCTTGATGTTAATCTGGTGATCCTGATCAGCGTGATCGCGATTGCCTACCCGATACTCTGGTCGGTGTGCATCAACAGAATACAGGCATTCGGGCGCTCGCTGCAGCATTACAAAAATACGATTCTTCCGAATATACACAATGAAGCGGTGCTCTTCATAGCGGCCGCTTTTTTCGCCAAAATGGTTGAAACCACACCGGTATCTCCGTTTATCGCTTCATTTTTTGCAGCGATTAACCAGCTGTCGCCGCTGCTCGTTATTGTCATGACGATTGGCGTGATCGTTCTGCTCGGTGCCGGCGGCATTCACCAGATTCTGACCGTTTCTTTAATCGGCGCCAGCGTCTCCACGGCTGATCTGATGATAAGCGTCGAAGCGTTTGCGCTTGCCCTGATGGCCGGCTGGTCGTTGTCGACCGTCGTGTCTCCGCGGCGGCGTTGAACTTAACGCTGGGCACCCTGCTTCACCGCTCGCCGTTCAAAGTGGGAATGTGGAACCTGCCCTATGTGCTCGTGACGGGCGCTTTCGTATCCGTTGTAATTTATGGTATCAGCTATTTGACTATGTAACAGAAAGGAGGCGGTGGTATGAAAGTTGTATGCGTGCATGCGCTGAAATCCTCGCTCCAGCCGATTGAAGACGCCTTTCAGCGGCACCGGAAGAAACGGAGCTTCATCATTTTATGACACGACGCTCTTGTCGCTTTTTGAAAAAACAGCAGACGCTCTCGTCTACTATTTTGTACCGTTCGTGAGTTCTGCCCGCCGGGCGAAGAGGAGGAACGCAGATGTGATTCTGCTCACCTGCTCGGCGTTCAACGAAGCCCGCGATCTGATTCAGCCGCTCACGAAGATTCCCGTGCTGCGTTCCGATGAAGGCGTCATGAAACAGCGGCCGCATATAAAAGAGTAGGACTGATTGCGACGGTCAAAGAAACGCCGCCTCCGCTGGAGCGCTACTTAACCAGTCTTGCCCGGACGTGACATTCATACGAAGTCGACACCGAGGCGATGGCCTGCCTCGCCGCGGAGATAAACGGGGCATGACACAAGAATTCAGCAAATGGTCCAGCAGATTCAGGGGTCGATGTGATCGTGCTTTCCCAGTACAGTATGGCGCACACCGCCGGAACGGTACCTGCCGGAAATACACCGGTATTGACCGCCCCGGAAGCGAGCGTGCAGCATATTCTCGGACGAAAGGAGGCGGTACGCGATGGAGCTGATTGAAGTTACGCAGCATTTTCCGGAGGAGCGCCTGGAGGATATTGAAGCGGCCGTCACTGAAGAAGTCACGCTCATCTGCGCGAGCAGAATTTTCCGGAAGGAAGCCGGATTGCGATTACGGCCGGCAGCCGGGGCATTTACCGGATTGACCAACTGATTGCGTCCGCCGTCGCCGCGGTTAAACAATTTGGCTGCGTGCCGTTTCTCGTTCCTGCTATGGGCAGCCACGGCGGTGCGACGGCAGAAGGCAGCGGAGCGTGCTCGAGCATTTAGGCATCACCGAAGCCGCAGCCGGCGCGGAGATTCTCTCCTCCATGGACGTAGAACACATTTCTGATACCGCAAACGGTATTCCCGCCTACATGGACAAGCACGCGTTCGCCGCAGATGGCATTATCGTGATGAACCGGGTCAAAGCCCATACGGCATTCCGAGGCAGTGTCGAAAGCGGGCTGAGCAAAATGGCCGCGATCGGACTAGGAAAAATTAAAGGCGCCGCTTTTATCCACAGCCACGGCTCCCTGCAGATGGAAAAAAACATTAAAGATATCTGCCGCACGTGCCTTGAGAAGGGGCCGCCGCTGATGGGCATCGGCATCGTGGAAAACGCGTTCGATCAAACCGCGGTAGTGAAAGCCGTCCGGAAGGAAAACTGGTTTGAAGCAGAAGCGGAGCTTCTGGAGCTGTCCAAGCAGCTGATGCCGTCGCTTCCCGTGCAGGAACTGGACGTGCTTGTCGTCGAAGAAATGGGCAAAAACTACAGCGGCACCGGCATGGATCCGAACATTATCGGCCGCTGGCGGATTGATGGCGTACCGGAGCCGGCTTCACCTGTCATCAGGCGGATCGCAGCACTCGAGCTGTCGGAGGAATCATTCGGCAATGCTCAGGGGGTGGGGCTGGTTGATTTTATTACCCACTCGCTTTTTCAAAAAATAGACCGGCACACCACCTACACGAACGCGCTCACGAGCACCTTTCTGCGCCGGGCGATGATTCCGTTTATTTACGACACGGAGCAGCAGGCCGTGGAAACCGCTCTGAACAGTCTGAGCGCAGAAGATACCGATGCACTGACATATATTCAAATACCGAATACGCTTCATCTGCACCGGCTGTACGTCAGCCCGGCCGTGCTTAAGGAAATGGAAAAGCAGCGGATCAGCTTTGATACAGGAGAGCGGTTCACGCTGGCATTTAATAAAGATGGGCAGCTTTCCCGCCGCCTCCTGAGGCAGTAAATAAGAAAGGACGTGACCGGAACAATGAGAACCGCTTCGATACGCGAAAACGGCGCCGACAAAGGCGTGATCGTTTTAAAAGAAGGCAGACAGGTTAAAATAGAAGCTATCAACGAGACGCACCAGACGTTCTTTCCCACCCAGGTGGAGGACCTGATTGTGTCGGAAAAACTCGAGGAGCTCCGGAGCTGGGCGCAGTCGCACCCGCAGGAGCTTGAGGAACTGGCAGAACAGACAGACGGCAGCTACAGCCCGCTGATGCGCACCCCGGGAAAAATATGGGGCATCGGCCTGAACTATCAGGATCATGCCGCTGATTTAAAAGAAAAAGCCCCGAGCACGGAGCCGGCCAGCTTCATGAAGCCGCTCACCTCAATCATCGGCCCGGGGGATACGATTGAAATTCCGCATCAGTCCGAACGGACGACCGCGGAAGCGGAGCTCGGCATAGTGATCGGCCGCACGTGCAAAAACGTCTCCGAAGCCGACGCGATGGACTATGTCGCCGGCTACACGACGATTATTGATATGACGGCGGAAGACATTCTCGAGAAAAACCCGCGCTACTTAACGCGCTCGAAAAGCTTTGATACCTTTTTCAGCGTCGGACCGGAGCTCGTTACGGTCGAAGAAGTCGACAACGTGGATGAGCTTAAAGTGGCGACCGTGATCAACGGCAGCGTCCACCGCGAGAACGTCGTCTCCAATATGACGTTTACGCCGTGGAATCTGGTGTCCTTTCATTCCAAAGTGATGACGCTCAAACCGGGCGACATTATTTCCACCGGCACCCCCGGCGCGATTCACATTCAGGACGGCGATGAAGTGGAATGCCGGATTGAAGGATTCACGTCGCTTTCGAACCCCGTTACGGATTTAAAAAAACAGTAATCAATTAGAGGAGAGATGTTTCTATGGATCTGCATTTACAAAACAAATCGGTCGTGGTGACCGCTTCAAGCAAAGGACTCGGCAAAGCATCAGCCCTCGAATTCGCAAGAGAAGGCGCCAACGTACTGATTTCGAGCCGGAACGAAGACCAGCTCCGCCAGGCAGTGGAGGAAATCAAAAAAGAGACAAATAACGAAAACGTGCACTATCAGGTGTGCGACATTACCGATCCGGCTTCGATTAAGGCACTCGTAGCAAAAGCGGTGGAGCTGCACGGCACGGTCGATGTGCTCGTGAATAACGCCGGCGGCCCGCCGGCCGGCACCTTTGAAGCGTTTGAAGATGAGGCGTGGGAATCGGCGTTTCATTTGAACCTGCTGAGCTTTGTGCGCCTGATCCGCGAAGTGCTGCCGCATATGCGCAGCCAGAAAAGCGGGCGGATTATTAATTTTGCCTCGTCCTCGATTAAACAGACGCTCGACAATCTTGTACTTTCCAACACGTTCCGCGCCGGCATCGTCGGCCTGGCGAAAAGCCTCTCCCAGGAAGTCGCGGATGACAATATTCTTATCAATACCATCGGCCCGGGCCGGATTGACACCGAACGTGTCGCGCAGCTCGATACGATCCGCGCCGACAAGCAGGGCAAAACCTACGACGAGATCCGCTCGAATACCGAAAAGTCGATTCCGATCGGCCGCTACGGCCAGCCGGAAGAATTCGCCAAGCAGGTCGTGTTCCTCTGCTCCGGCGCAAATACGTATGTCACCGGACAGACCTTTGTCGTCGATGGCGGCCTCGTAAAGGCACTATAGTCTATTTAGTGGAGTGATGCAGACATGAATAAGCCATTGCAAGGCATCAAGGTTCTCGATTTATCGCGGGTGCTCGCGGGTCCGCTCGGCTCGATGCAGCTCGCGGATCTCGGTGCCGAAGTGATCCGGGTCGAAGCGCCGAACGGGTCGGATGATATCCGGCACTGGTGGCCGTTTATCGAAGAGGAAAGCACGTACTATCTGGCGGCCAACCGCAACAAGAAATCGATAACGATTGATTTAAAAAATACAGAAGGCGTCGCCCTGTTCAAGCAGCTCGTTAAAGAATCAGATGTGGTGATCGAGAATTTCAAAACGGGAACGCTCGAGCGTCTCGGGCTCGATTATGAGACACTTAAAAGTGTAAAAGAAGACATTATTCTCTGTTCGGTCACCGGCTACGGCCAGACGGGTCCGTACAAGGATCTGCCCGGCTATGATCCGGTCATTCAGGCGGTGGGCGGCTTAATGGACATTACCGGCCATCCCGGCGCAGAGGCGACGAGAGTCGGGACCCCGGTCGTGGATATTATGACCTCACACTACGTGGCGATCGGGGTGCTGGCCGCGCTCCGCCACCGCGATAACGAAGGGGAGGGCGAGCATATCGATCTGTCCCTGCTCGACGTGCAGGTAAGCTCGCTCGGTAATATTGCCAGCAGCTATCTGTTGAATGATCACGTGTCCGAGCGCGTCGGCAATGCGCACGGCAACATTACTCCGTACGAAACGTTTCCGTGTAAAGACAAGCCGATTATGGTGGCCGCGGGAAACGACCGCCTGTTTCAGCGGATGGCGGACGCGATGGGGCACCCGGAGTGGAAAGACAACCCCAAGTTTGTGACCAACGGCGACCGGGTTGCCAACCGGGCCGAGCTCCGCGCTCTCCTCGAAGACGTGTTTACCGAAAAGGGCGCGGACGAATGGGAGGAGCTGCTGTCCTCGCATGCAATTCCGTGCGGACCGGTGAACAACGTCGAGCAGGTGTTTGATCATCCGCAGGTTGTGGCCCGGGAAATGACGCAGGAGGCCGATCATCCCGGCGTCGGACGCATGAAAGTCGTCCGCAACCCGATTAAATACAAGAATATTAACGTGAAAATGGAAAGCGCGCCGCCGCAGCTGGGCGAGCATACGTCGGAAGTGCTGCAGGGCTACGGCTTATCCGAAAAGGAAATTGCGGCCCTGCGTGACAGCGGAGCCATTTAACAAAACTGACACTAAAGAGGGATACATGATGACAACTATTAAGAATATTTACTGCGTCGGGCGCAACTACACCGAGCACGTCTCCGAGCTGAATAATGCGATGCCGGAAGCGCCGATGCTTTTTCTGAAGCCGACGCACGCCTGGGTGGAAGCAGACGGCCGCGAGATTGAGCTGCCGGGCGGCAAAGGCGCGGTTCATTTTGAAGCGGAGCTGGTTATTCGTATCGGAAAACCGTATGAAAAGGGGATGAGAGCCGACGAGCTGATCGACGGTCTCGGGCTCGGCCTTGATTTTACCCTGCGTGACGTGCAGAGCACCTTAAAGGAAAAGGGACATCCGTGGCTGCGGGCGAAAGGCTTTCCCGCCTCCGCACCGGTAACGCCGTTTATTGAATTTCCGGGCGTGGAAGCGCTGAAAAGCATGGACTTTACGCTGATTAAAAACGGCACGGAAGCCCAGCGCGGCAACAGCCAGCAGATGATATTTGATCTGCAGCACATTATCGACTACACGGCGGAATCATTCGGACTCGGCGAAGGAGACCTGATTTTTACCGGCACGCCAAAAGGCGTCGGTCCCGTGGCGGACGGGGACACGTTTTCCCTGCGTCTGGGTGACAACGTGCTCGGCGGCTGCCGCACGACTTTAAAATAAAACAGGAAAATACAAGGAGGAGTACAGATGGCAGGTTTGACGCTTCAGGGGGTTATTCCTCCGGTGATTACGCCGTTTACAGAAAACGGGGACGTAGACTATGACAGCTACCGCGCCAATATTGAAAAGTGGAACGAGGACGACCTGTCCGGGTACCTGGCGCTAGGGTCCAACAGTGAAACGATCTATCTGACCGAGGAGGAAAAGCTGGAGCTGATCAGCATCACCGTCCGGCATGCTAAAAAAGGGCGTGCAGTGCTGGCGGGAACGGGAATGGAATCAACGCGGGAGACGATTGCACTGACGAACAAAGCCGCCGAAATCGGGGCGCACGCCGCGTTGATCCTGACGCCGTTTTACTACGGAAAAGCGATGTCCGACGAAGCGCTGGCAGCGTACTTTACCGAAGTGGCTGACCACAGCGACATTCCTATTCTTGTCTACAACGTACCGAAATTCACGCATATTAATGTGAGCGCGGCGCTCTTGAAGCGATTGAGCGGACATCCTAACATTATCGGCATGAAGGACAGCAGCGGAAATGTGCCGCAGCTGGCTACCTTTAAGCGCGAATTGCCGGCCGATTTTACGATTATGGTCGGAACGGCATCGGCGTTGTTTCCGGCACTTGCCTTGGGCATTGATACCGCGGTCATGGCGCTTGCCAACAGCCATCCGAATGAATGCAGCCGTATTATTAACTACTTTAAAGACGGAAAAGTGGATGAAGCGAGGGAGCTGTATCAGGCCGTATTCCCGATCAACACAGCCGTCACGGAGACGTACGGCATTGCCGGACTCAAACATACCGCCACCCTGCAGGGCTACAAGGGCGGCTGGGTCCGGAAGCCGCTTCTTGACAGCACCGACCGTCAGAAACAGGAAATCGAGGAGCTGCTGAAAAAGCAGAGCCTGCCGGTGCATTAGCGCAGGCGGCAGCCGTTTAGTAAATAAGAACATAACCGAACGTACGCTTTCGGCAGGCCATGCCTCAGCTAAAGAGACAAGAACATTCTCTTTATCTTCACCGATGGCTGTTCTGCCAGAGTCGACGTCCGGTTATTCACATGCTTCCATCTATACTCTGTATTAAAAATAACCTTGTCTGTTTTTTATAAAACAGACAAGGTTATTTATTACTTTTATAAAAGGGAAACAAGCTGATATGGTTAGATGCTCGTGCTCATCGCGTGCTCAATCGTTTCTTCTTCCACGAGATACTCCTGGATGGCTTCTTCGTTCCATTCAATGCCAAGGCCGTCGCCTTCCGGTGGCACGAGCGTACCGTGCGGGGTGACGTCTCTCGGATTGTTAATAATAAGATCGAAGTTTTTCACGTTCGTGCCGATAAACTTCTCGAGCACCGTGACTTCTCTCGTGGCGCAGGCAAGATGAACATGAATATCCCAATGGTAGTGTGGCGCAATCGACACACCCTGGGCACCGGCGAGCGCAGCGATTTTCAGCCACTCTGACACGCCGCCGCACTGCGTGGCATCCGGCTGCACGTAATCAAGCGATCCGCGGCGCATAAACTCCTGAAACTCCCAGCGGGTGGCGCCGACTTCACCGGAGGCGAGCGGAATCGATGTCTGCTGCTTGAGACGGGCAAAGCCGTCCATCATATCAATCGGGAGCGGCTCTTCAAAGAAGGCAATGTCATACTGCTCGACTTTGCGGCAGAAGCTCAGACATTCATTCACATCAAGAAAGGACGCGTTGGCATCAATCATCAATTTCACATCCGGTCCGATAATATTGCGGACAACCTTCACCCGTTCCGCTTCTTCCTCTGAAGAAAGCCGGCCGACTTTCATTTTCATCGCTTTAAATCCCTGCTTCACGTAGCCGCGGACTTCTTCTTCCAGCTTGGAGAATACCTCCAGCCCATCATAGTAGTAGCCGCCGGACGCGTAGCACGGCACTTCCTCGCGGTAGGCACCGAGCAGCTTATAGAGCGGCATGCCGGCAAGCTTGGCCTGGTGGTCCCAGAGCGCAATATCTACCGCCGAGAGGGCGTGCATCAGGCTGCCTCTTCGTCCGGCGCGGACCGTCTGCCAGTAGAGCTTTTCCCATATTTTTGCGATGTCACGTGGGTCTTCGCCGATAATCATCGGCGCCAGCAGCTCATCCACCGCCGCCTTGGCGGCTTTTCCGCTCACGTCCTGCAGGCAGAAGCCGATGCCTTCAACGCCGGCGTCCGAGTGGACGCGCACAAGCAGATGATCGCGGTGCGTTAACGTTTTGATCGAAAAGCCGACCGGCCGTTCGAGTGGAATCTGTATCCATTGTGTGACTACTTTTGTAATTTTCATCCTATCTCTCCTTTTTGATAGCGCTATCATTATTAAGTAAAAAAATTTAATCTTCTGCTCGCGGCCTGATCAGTCCAGCGGATCGACGCCCAGTTCCAGTGCCAGCTCTCTCAGCTCGGCTGCGAGAACCGGGGAGAGCTCCACGCCTTCTGCCTGATGCTTCTGCAGCTTGGCATGCTCCAGTTCACCCGGCAGAAGTACGCGCTCGATTCCTTCCTGGGTGGAGACGCTCTGAACTTCCGCAGCCAGCTGATCGATACGGTCGTGGAACACGTCGATATCCTCGAACAGGTCGGGGCGGAACGCCAGAAAGAAGTGGCCGTTATTCTGCTTTTTCTCAAAATCATTATACAAATCGCCCATGTGCGGACCGGTGGCGGCACCGCTCAATGCCGTGGAGAGCATTTCTACGAGAAACGCAATCCCGTATCCTTTCGGTCCGCCGACAGGGAGAAGCAGGCCGTCCAGCGCTTTCACCGGATCGGTTGTCGGTTCCCCGTCTTTCGTAATCGCCCAGCCGAGAGGAATGGACTCCCCATTGTTTTTGGCGGCAATAATTTTACCCTTCGCGACAGCGCTTGTTGCCATGTCGAACACAATGTTGGGGCTGTCCCTGCGCGGCACGGCGTAGGAAAAGGGGTTCGTGCCGAAATACTTTTCCAGGCCGCCCCATGGCGCAACAGCGGAAGGGGAATTCGTAAAGGCGAGCGAAATGCACCCCTGATCGGCTGCGTAATTCGTATAATCGGCAAGCATCCCGCAGTGGTTGGAGTTAGTCACGGCTACCATGCCGACGCCGGACTGCTTTGCCTTCTGGACAGCAAGCTTGATACTCTCAGAAGCGATGGGAATGCCGAGTCCGTTCCCGCCGTTCACGGTTGCGCTGACAGGCGTTTCCCGTTCAATCGTGAAGCCGTCCTTTTTTTCGACGACTCCTTTAAGTAAGCGCTTAATATAAATGCCGGTGCGAATCACCCCGTGTGACGTGACGCCCCTCATATGCGCAGTGACTAAATGCCGGGATACGAGCGAAGCGGAGTGTGCCTCCACGCCGGCGGAAGTGAACAGTTGCTGCAGAAATGGCTGCAGCTGCTGCTCGGTGTAGCGGACTTGAACGGTTTCCATTATCCTGTCTCCTTTCCGAACCTACAAATTAATATTCTGAATCAGGTCGATCTTATTTCGTTCAATATGGTATTCCACCATTTTTTTCAAAAGAGTGGTTTCGCCGGAACGGGCGGCGGCTAAAATCTGCCGGTGCTCCATCTTGGCTTTGTCGGTGTAGCGGGTCAAAATCATCGGACTCTTAATCGCGAGGTAGTGATTGCGGAGAATTTCCGTATTGTGAAGCACCCGCTTCCACGGGCATTTCTCCATCAGCTTCTTGTGAAACAGCTGATTGAGGGAGGAATAATGGTCAAAGGTTTCTCCTGTCAAAGGCATCGTTTCCATTTCGGTAAGAATCGCATCCATCTCTTCAAAATCGCTCTCCTCCAGATAGGGCAGAGCCTTTTCCACCGCAATGCTCTCGTTCATCGAGCGCAGCGTGTAGATCTCCTCAATATCATTGATTGAAATCGGATATACAATCGCGCCGCGCCGGGGCTCGTTTTTGACGAGTCCTTCAAACTCCAGGCGCTTCAAGGCTTCCCGGATCGGCATCCGGCTCACCTGCAGGCGTTTGGCCCAGTCCTCCTGCACGATACGGTCGCCTCGCTGGAATTCTCCGTCCAGAATAGCGGACCGTAGCGTTTCCGTGACGAGGTCTTCGCTTGTCTGGTTCGTTTTTTTTGTGTCGGTACGTTCCATCGCTTGCCCTTCTCTCTTTAGGTACATCTTTAAATGGGATCCAATATATGATTGTATAGTATCATAAAATAATCCATTTAGTAAGTATAATCTTGATAAATAAAGATATTTTCTATTTTAATTTTCAGATATTTGTTATAATTTATTTGTATTGGATCCAATATAAGATGACCGGATCCTTTTAGAAAAAATAAGTTGCTCTGTCTGCCTATTCGCCCTACGATAAAATAGGAACACAAAGGCTGGCTTAATCAGCCTGAATAACAGCTGGGAGGATGAACCACATGAATGGAAAAAACATTATTTTTATTGCAGGCCACTCCAGGCTGCCGGAAGGGATGGCCGCACAGAGCATGTTTCAGACGCTCACGGTGACCGCTGAAATTGATCGGCAGTACGGGGTGATTCTACAGTGCTCCTGTACTCTTGCCACCGAAACACGGCAGAGAATTATTAACCAGCTGTTCCGGGGCTACAGCTTGAAAAATGGAATAGAGGAGCCGATCAAGGCGATACAGTACAGCTATTCCGGCAAAGCCAAAAACGCAATTATTGCGGCATTAAAGGACTTATACACCCAGTTTAATGAAGTGCAGAAACGAGAAAGCAAATAAGCTGCAGCCGTACCGGGTTGACAGAAAAGGAAATACCCTCTATATTATTGGTAACGCTTACCTTGATTAGGAGCAATCCTTACCAAATCGTAAGTGCATGATGAAAACCAATAATGCTGTTTAATAAGGCGTGGACTCCTCCTTTAAGGGAAGAGCCGGTCCGCCTGTTAGAGCCAGCCGTTCACATGAGCTTTTTTACGTGTGCACCGGCTGGCTTTTTGTATGCGCTGGAACTGTATCACCCAATTTGAAGGAGGAATATAAGATGAGTATTACAGAAAAGAACGTCACGGATTTTGCCCAGGAAACGAAGCATGTAAGTATTAAGAAGCACCCGCAGAACGACCGGATGTACCACATTGATATTAAGGAAACCGAGCTTGATGCCTTTTTCGACAAGGTAAAACAGGTGGAAGTGCAGGAGTTGGAATACGTTCCCTACATGCGTTTTATCGCCGCCAATGCGCTGCAGGAGGTGCTCGGGGAAGGGTTCACGAAAACGGTACAGTCCATCCTCATGGACCGCAGAACGGGCGGTTTCACGATTGGGCTGAATGAAGAGCGCAAGAATACGGATGAATTTGTACTGTTTTCCACCGCGCTTACGCATCTGATCGGGGAGTGCAACTTCGATGCGATGTCGGGAAAATACTATGCCCGTTTCACCGTGAAGCATACGGATGCGAGTGACTCCTATCTGCGGCAGGCCTACCGCCTGTTTACGATGCATACGGACGGCACGTTCGTGGGCGACCAGACCGACTGGCTGCTGATGATGAAGATGCATGAAGAAAATGCCGTCGGCGGCGAGTCCCGGCTGCTTCACCTGGACGATTGGGCGGAGCTTGACCATTATGCCAACCACCCGTTCGCGCAGAAGGAAATCCTGTATAAGTCACCGGCCAGCAAGAACGTGAGTGAAGAAATCAACCGCAAGACGTTCTTCCTGCACAACGGTGAGCCGTGCATCTGCTTTATAGACCAGTTTGCCAATCCGGCTTCGATCGCAGAAGCCCAATACCTGCGCGATATGTCTGCTTCGCTGGAAGCAGACAAAAGCGTGACCGAGCTGAACCTGCCGGTCGGCCACCTCGTGATGGTCAACAACCTGTTCTGGCTGCACGGACGCGCGGCGTTCGAAGAAAACAAAGACCTCGACCGCGAGCTTCTCCGCCAGAGAGGAAGATTTCAGGAATAATATCTCTCGGAGTCGCCGTCTGATATTTTCTTTAAAATAATATGTCACACGAAAAGCCGCCCATCTGGACGGCTTTTTGTCGTTTACATCCCTGCACCAACCGGCACGTCTCTCGGGATCTGGTAGTTTTGAAGAGTGGTTTTCAATGCGTCGGCGGCAAGGGGGCGGGCGAAATAATAGCCCTGATAAGTGAGGCAGTTAAGCTCTTTGAGCATATGTACCTGCTCGATTGTTTCCACGCCTTCTGCCACTATGTCGAGGCCCGTCTGTTCAGCAAGATAGACGACGGTATGAACGACATTAAGGGCGGACGGGCTGACGGCAATATCATCAATAAAGGATTTATCGATCTTCAACCGGTCCAGCGGCAGGGAATGCAGACGGCTCAGGGAAGAATAGCCGGTGCCGAAGTCATCAAGAGCAATCGTTACGCCAATTTCCTGCAGCTTTTCCAATACATCAGTGAGGCGGCTGCTTTCCTGCATAATTGATTCAGTAATTTCGATTTCCAGGCAGGCTGCCTTCACCTGATAGCGGTGAAGAAGCAATTCCAGACGTTCGGCGAAATCGGGCTGTTCGAGCTGAATGAGCGAGACGTTTACGGCGATCTGCTGCAGCGGCGTGCTGTTTTTCTGCAGCTGATGGAACTCACGCAGGGCTTCTTCCATTACCCACCAGCCTATCGGCACGATCGTTTCCGCCTCCTCGGCAATCGGGATAAACTCAAGCGGCGATATCGGTCCCAGCTCAGGGTGATTCCAGCGCAGGAGAGCTTCGGCACTCACGATGCTGCGGTCGGTCAGGCTCACCTGCGGCTGATAGTGCAGCTCCAGCTCCTGCTTACTTAAAGCCATTGGCAGGTCGGCTTCGAGTTGAAACATTCGTTCAATATGGTTCATCATCGACGTATCAAAATAAGACACCGATGTATCCTTGGTTTGCTTGGCCTGTCGTTTGGCGACGTACGCATGCTGCAGAAGTAATTCTGCGTTCTTTCCGTCCTGTGGATAAAAGCAGACGCCGATGGAGAGCGGGGCATACAGATGTAGGCCGTGAACGGAAAAAGGCTGCTTGAGCTTTTGGCGCATCTGTTCCCAAATGCCGGCCAGCACCACATCCTCGTCCGGCAGAATCAGTGCGAAAACGAAGTCGCTCCAGCGGGCAAGAAAAGCACCGTTTGGCAGGACGATCTGTAGACGGTCCGTCATCTCAAGCAGTAGTCTCTCCGATGGCTTTTGACCGAGTGCTTCGGCCAAGCGTGGAAAAGAATCAACCGACAGAAACGAGACGGAGAAAGCAAAGGTTTCGATCGTTATCTGCTCCTCCAGGTAGGCAAGAAAGGCCGTGCGGTTGGGCAGGCCGGTAAGAGTATCTTTGTCTCCGTGCAGGGTTGTTCCTGCGGTAACCGGCTTGAGCTCATCGAACCGAAGCGTTGCCGTATAGAAATGCTCATGCGGCTGCAGGGTGAGCAGCAGATTAATCGTCCGGTCGTCTTTATGCCGGGCTTTCAGCGGCAACAGCATTTCCTGCCTGCAGCGGTCCAGCGCCTCCTGAATCAGTCTGCGGTCGCCGGGGACTAATCTGGCGGCTGGCTGCTGGAGCATCTCTTCTTTGGAATAACCAAGCAGCTCCTCCGCGGCCCGGTTCCATGATAGTATCGTGCCGCGGCCGTCCAGTATAAGTACCGCATCGGTCGTGCGGTCCATTGCCTGTTCATAGAGGTTATGCAGGGAAAGCATCCACTTTTTGTGGCGCAGCTGCATCCACTCCCTGCTGAGAAGCGCCATTACGCCGGTCAACAGGAAAGTTAATACCAGAATACATACGAGAAACAGCCACGGTCGTGCCAGTACCTCCTGAAACAGGCCGGTGCCTGTGGAATAAATCAGTTCAACTGTCATACGCTTCGCCCCATATTCTATGTAGAAAATATAATCTTTTTCATTATATCGTCAGAAGCGGCAGCGCGTGAACTGTTTTTGGAACATTATTCCTTTTGTTATAAAAAAGAAACCGGTCTATCACGTTGTACTAGTTTCTTCTATTATATAGCGCTCGTAAATAGAAAGCGCTCTCTTGATAGAACAGACGATGGTACGGTATAGTGCAGGAAGAAAAAAGGAGGGGGCTTATGAAACGAACAGCGGAACGAACGTTAATTATTATAGCAATGGTGCTGCACGGACTGGCTGTGCTGTCCTTTGGTTTTCAGTGGATGCTGGCGGAGGTCAATATGGAGATGCCGGAGGAGCTCGCGTTTGGCCCGCAGATAATAGTGGCGCTTGTCGCAAACGTTGCAGCAATCCTGCTGGCGGTGATGGTACTTACTCTAATTAGTACAAAGGCAAAGAAAGCGGGGTACTGGCTGATAGGGATGGCTGCGGGGCTGCTGCTTGCTACACTGGGCGGATCGATCATTCCATCCGTCCTGTATGTAATAGCTGGAATACTGTGTCTCAAGCGTCGTCCTGAAGCTTAACGACTCCTTCTTTCGGGTACTGATACTAAAATAGCAAAAAGGAGACATGGGTTTATGCAGACGATGGAAACAACGGACGTCCAAAAGGTTCTTGATGCCCAGCAGGCGTACTTTTACTCAGGGGAAACGAAAAGCACGGACTTTCGGCTGCGCCAGCTGAATACGCTCGAACAGGCAATTAAAGCGTATGAAGACCGCATTATCGAAGCAATGAAAGCCGATCTTGGAAAGCCTTCATTTGAGGCATACCTCACCGAAATCGGCGTGCTCTTGATGAGCTTAAAGGACATGAAGAAAAAGCTTCCGAAATGGGCGGAGCCGAAAAAGGTAAAAGGCACCATCATGCAGGTGGGCTCAAAAAGCATGATCTATCCCGAGCCGTACGGTACCGTACTCGTCATCGGCCCGTTCAATTATCCGTTTCAGCTGTTAATCGAGCCGCTTCTCGGCGCAATCGCAGCCGGCAACACCGCCGTGCTGAAGCCGTCGGAATTCACGCCGAACGTCGCCGCCGTGGTGCGCGACATGATCGCCGAATACTTTGACCCGGCCTACATTACCGTCGTAGAAGGGGAAAAAGAAACCACCTCCGCGCTCATCCATGCGCCGTTTGACTATATGTTCTTTACCGGCAGCACACCGGTCGGCAAAATCGTCATGGAAGCCGCCTCTAAGAACCTCACGCCGGTTACGCTGGAGCTCGGCGGCAAAAGCCCGGCGATCGTCGATGAAGACGCGGACCTGGATAAAGCCGCTGAGAAAATTATCTGGGGCAAATGCATGAACAACGGCCAGACGTGTATTGCGCCGGACTATGTGCTCGTCGCCGAAGAAATGCAGACCGCACTCGTGGCACGGCTGAAAACTAAGATCCGCCACTTCTACGGGGACAACCCGCAGGTAAGCCCCGATCTGGGACGCGTCGTGAATGACAAGCACTGGCAGCGTCTCGAGAAGCTGCTGGATCCGGAGAAGGTCGTCCACGGCGGAAGCACTGATCAAACGGATCTGTATATCGAGCCGACGCTCATGACCGGCGTGACGATGGAGGACGCGGTGATGCAGGAAGAAGTCTTCGGCCCGATTCTGCCGATCCTAACCTACCGCAACCTGCACGAAGCGGTGAATATCGTCCGTTCCTTCGACAAGCCGCTCGCGCTGTATCTGTTTACGAACAACCCAACCGTGGAGGAGCACATTCTCAGCACGCTCTCCTTTGGCGGCGGCAGCGTGAACGATACGATTCTGCATCTCGCCAACCCGAACCTGCCGTTCGGCGGCGTCGGAAACTCCGGTATTGGCGCATATCACGGCAAAGCAAGCTTTGATACGTTCACCCACTATAAGAGCATTTTGAAAAACAAAAGCCGGTTTTCTCCATCGGTTATGTATCCTCCCTATAAAGAGAGCCGGCTGAATGCCGTCCGGAAATGGTTCTCCAAATAAGTGAAGGAGCTGCCTTTAAACAAGGCAGCTTTTTTTCTATGTAATCCCGTACTTATAGGGTATTTGGAATGTATTATCTGAATGTTCCATTATTTTTGTGAAAAAATAGAAGGTATTAAGTAGCTTTTAATAGTGAAAAAAAAGCAGTGATTAGTACAAGTGGCACTTCAAAATAGGTAAAAAGTAGACTATAGTGAATATCAGGCATTTTTGATACGTATTTAGAATATACACAGCCGATCATTATGACACAGCACATCTTTACCATATTTAGAGGGGGTCATACGCATGATTGATATTCATACGCACGTACTGGCCGGACTCGACAACGGGCCGGAAACGATAGAGCAGAGCGTCGCGCTCGTTCAGCAGGCAGAAGCGTCGGGCATTCGTACGATCATAGCGACACCTCATCATAATGACGGAACCAGCTATCATACCGGTGCTGCCGTTCAGCAGCAGGTGAAAAAACTGAACCGCCGCCTGAAGCAGGAAAACATCCAGGTGGACGTGAAAGCCGGACATGAAATCCGTTTAAACGGAGATACGATGGCCGAATTAACGGAACACTATGCTATTCCTTTATGCGATAGCCGCTATGTGCTTTTGGAATTTCCGGAGCATTCCGTACCGCTCCTCAGCAAAAATGTCCTGTATGACCTGCAGGTAAAAGGCTACCGGCCGATTATTGCCAATCCGGAAAAGGTGATGGAATTTATCAGTGATCCGGATCAGCTGTACACGCTCGCCACAAACGGTGCGTTAATGCAGCTGAACGCAGGTGCTGTAATCGGTGAACACGGAAGAGACCTGCAGCAGTTCTGTTTTTCTCTACTGGAAGCCAACCTGGCTCATTTTATCGCCACAAGCGCAAGCGATCTGGAAAGTAACCCGTTTGTTCTCAAAGAAGCATACGATCTGATAGAAGAAGAATTCGGCCGCAGCGCCGTGGATACCTTTAAAACAAATGCCTTCGCCGTTATCGAAAACGAAACGGTGCTGGTCGATAAGCCCGAACATATCAGCCGGAAGAAGCGCAGAAAACGCTTTGGTTTGATATAATACACCCAGACAGCCTGGACAGGAGAACATACCGTTCTGCCCCTGTCCGGGTTGTCCGTGCGTGAAAAAGGACAGCCTATTTCCATATACGTCTTGAATAAAGAGGAAGGAAATGGGACAATAGCTTGGTATTTGTATACAATAAAAGGAAAAATTATCTAATAGTTAAAATACATATTGCTTTACATAGAATTCAGAGAATTACAATGATAAGCATTGTAAGCGGGAAAGGATATAAACAATATGCAGGACAGAATATACTTATCTTCACCTCACATGAGTGAAGAAGGATACGAAATGGAATACGTCAAAGAAGCATTTGATACCAATTGGATTGCGCCTTTAGGGACCAATGTAAATGAATTTGAAAACGAACTTGCTGCTAAGGTTGG